>JAEYSR010000011.1 GCA_023434535.1 Actinomycetes bacterium | reverse complement strand
CCCTCGGCGTGGAAGTTGGGGAAGAACGACGTCTTGATCAGCACCGGGGTCCCGGGCTTCGACACGTCGAAGGAGATGGAGTCGCCCTCGTCGCTGACGTTGGAGACTGTCACCTCGGGGACGGCGTTGCAGGGAGGATCGGTGTCGGTCGGCGACACCCGCTCCCAGTCAGACGGACCCGACGTCGCCAGCGGCACGTTCCAACGGTCCGGGTTCTGGTACCAGACCACCGCCGGGCCGGCCGTCTTGGCCCCGACCTCCTGGCCGGGCAGCGGCGCGGAGCGCTCCTTGGCGTACACCCAGCCGTCGATGTGATCGTCCTCGCCCTCGAGCACGACCGGCTCGCACGTCAGCGGCGTGACGAGGTCGCTGTCGGCCACCTCGAACACCACCCACTGGTGCTGCACGCCGTCGGCGGTCGGAGCGGGCGTGATCGTGCGCAGCTCCGTCAAGCGGTCGTCGGCCCGGGCCGCGGCGATCGCGGCGTCGGAGGTGGCCATGTAGTACTTGACCCCCAGCATCTGGAGGTGCGAGATGCCGAGCTCCATGTCGAGCGCCGAGTACGGCATGTCGCGCTGGGCCCGGCTGGGCTGCGACGACAGCTCCGACTGGTTGAGGAAGTGGAACGGGGTCGTGGAGCTGGCCTCGAAGTAGAGGCCCTCCATGGAACCGATGCACCCGTCGGTGAAGTACGGCAGCAGCATCAGCGCCATCGGGGTGCCGAAGCGGTCCAACCGGGGCTCGTACTCCCACATGGCCCGCCCGCAGCCGTTCTCCTTGCCGACCTCGCCCATCGTGTCGACGATCTCGCGGAACTCGGGGTACGCCTCCCGACCCTCGAGGCCCTCGTAGTTGTACTTGGCCCAGCTCGACGAGACGTTCTGCTTGTGCCACTCCAGGCCGAGCCAGCGGTAGGAGGTCACACCCGCCGCGTCGGTCTCCAGCCGGCCACCGGGGAGGATCCGCAGAGCTCCCCCGTAGGTGACGCCGACTACGGCGAGGACCAGGACGACGCCCACGATGCCGACGAGCACCGGCTCCTGGCGACGTCGGGCCAGATCCGCGGCGACCAGGGCGACCGAGCGGATCAGGAGCGCCACTGCGACGGCGGCCAGGAGGTAGAGGGCCAAGTAGTAGAAGGGCAGGATCCGGGCGTTCCACAGCCGCCACTGCGGGGCGAAGCGGAACGCCCACGCCATGGCCATGACCACCACGGCCAGGAACCAGCCGATCCGCTGCCGGTGCACGATCGCCAGCAGCACGCCCAGGCCCGCCAGCGCGAACACGACGTTGCGGTACGGCATGTCGAACTGCTCTGTCTGGGGCCAGAGGTACTCGGCGTACTTGGTGTACTTCTCCCACCCCATGTCGTTCATGAACTTGCTGTTCAGGAAGAACGGGACGAACCAGAAGCAGGCGAGCAGACCGCCGACCGGCAGCGTGATCGTCGAGAAGGTCAGGGCCCTGAGGTCGAGGCCGACGAACAGCAGCACGACCACGATCGTGGCGACGATCGGGAAGGCCTCGGGGCGGAACACCAGCGTCAACGCCGTCACCACGACCAGGCCCGCGGCGATGCCGCGGGCCACGGGGACCGAGTCCCACCACGGGACCCTGTCCTCCCGGCGGGTGAGGAAGAAGATGATCGTCGCCACCACGGCGAACATCGCCGGGATGATGTGGCACAGGACCACCAGGCCGAACAGCGTCGCGGCGAGCGCCATCTGACGGCCGGTCCGCACGCCCTTGACGAGCACCGCCAGGTAGAGGACGCACAGCGTGAGCGAGATCGAGAAGGCGAACTCCCCCGCCATCGTCGACGTGATGTTGCCGCCGAGGATGGTGTAGCCGGTCTCGTACAGGAAGCCGGCAGCGCCGACCGCGACCAGCGCCGGGCCGGGGAACGGCATCTTGAACGAGCGGGCCAGGGCGAAGGCGGCGAGCGGCAGGGTCACCAGGCCCGACACGGTCACGACCTTGAACGCCACCTCGTAGGGCACCGGCACGCTGAGCACCGCGCCGAGGCCGAGCAGGATCCAGCAGAGGACCCGCACGACGTGGTTCGTCACCCGCTTGCTCACCACCCATGCGACCGCGGCGAGGAGCGCCAACAGGAACGGGCTCAGCCAGATGGGCGGGCCGACGTTGATGATCACGATCAGCAACGACGGGATCACCATGTAGAAGACGTAGGCGGGGAAGCCGGCGTACCAGTCGGGCGTCCACCCGGTGAGGCGGAACTCGGGCAGCAGGTGGTCCCGCAGGAACGCGGGTCCCCAGACGTGTGCACCCATGTCGCCGCCGGTCGGCGTGTTCGTGCTGAAGATCCCCCAGGGGCTCAGCGAGACGAAGACGAACAGGCACGTGACCGCGACGACCAGCCACGAGACGATGTCGGCGAGCTCCCGCGCCGTGTGGCGGGGGTCGTCGACCTCGATCAGCGCGTCGCCATCGTCCCGGCGGTGCTCGTCGGCCGCAGGATCGACGATCCAGCCAGGATCGGCCGCAGCGTCAGGATCGGCCGCAGCACCGGCGTCGGCCGCAGCACCGGCGTCGAGGTCGCCGGGTGCGTCGACGGCGGAGTCGTCGACGTCGTCCGGGCCGTCGGATCCGTCCGCGGGCGCGCCGGAGCTCGGTGGAGGGCTGAGGTCCATGGGGGCCTCATCGTGGCAGATCCCGGCCGCCCGAACGGGTCATCGACCCGAGCCGCCACCGTCCGGCTCAGGAGGCCGACCGGGCCTGCTGTTCGGGACGGCCGCGTCAGGGCGGTCGTCAGGAGGACAGGGAACGGCGGTAGCGGGTCGGAACGGAGCTGATGTCGGTCAGCACCCCGTCCAGCTCCACGTTCTCGCCGTCGCGGTGCCAGCTCCGCGTGTCGCAGGTCGAGCACGAGCGCATGACCAGGCGTGAGCCGTCGATCGTCAACCGGATCTCGACGAGCTCGTTGCTGCACATCTGACAGCTCGACATGGTGCCTCCCAGCTCGCAGGTCCGGAGCACGGCCGGACCCGCGCCGCCGGAACCAGTCCCCGGCGACCACTCTCCGTCGGCACGGCGAGCGCATCGCGTGAGCGATCCGGACACGAATGGGCCGATCGACCTAGGGATCGGGGCCGAGCGACCCACGCCTCGGGGCTCTCGATCGTGCCGGGCCGTCGGACGTACCGGTTCGGCCGATGCCGGATCAGCCGGCGAGGTCGATCAGCCGGCGAGCTCGATCAGCTGGTGAGGTAGAGCAGGACGACGCTCGTGGCGTTGAACCCGACGTGGGTCAGGATCGACAGGCCGAGCCGACCGGTCCGCACGGCCATGACCGCCAGCACCACGCCGATCAGGAACAGACCGGGGAACTGCAGCGCCTGGAAGTGCACCGCCCCGAACACCGCGGCGGACACCAGGATCGCCGCCCAGTCCGGCAGGCCGCGCTTCTGCAGGGACCGGAGGAACAGTCCGCGGAAGAACAGCTCCTCCACGATCGGCGCGCCGACGACCACGATCAGGGCGAGGAGGATCCATCCGACGGGACCGGAGGCCTTCTCCGACAGCGCCCGGGCGGGAGCGGACAGGTCGTCGTCGGTGTAGCCGCCGAAGTGCAGGATCGGCAGGTACAGCAACGGCAGCACGGCCACCTGCACCACGGCGCCCACGGCGAGCCCGATCGGGACGTCGGGCAGGCGGAACGACAGGCCGAAGTCGGCGACGACGCCGTGCCCCTTGGTCCCGGCCAGGTAGACGGCGATGAGGTAGCCGCCCCACAGCGGGACCTGCAGGATCGCGGCCGCCCAGAGCGGGATGTCGGACTGCTCGCTCCACCCCGCCGCGCCGAGAGCGATGACGGTCGCCACCACGGCGAAGGCCTGGGCCAGGAAGAAGCCGAGGGCCACCTCGCCGAGGCCCCACTGCTGCGCGGCCGGGTCCATCCAGGACCGGGTGCCCCGGCTGGCTGCGGGCTCGTCCACGGGCGTCACGGGGCGACAGTCTTCACGGACCGGCGGCGCGGCGCACACCGCCGTCGACGCCGGGGCCGTCGTGGACCGGTCAGGCGCCGATCAGGTCGAGGCGGGCGTGCTGCGGCTGCCCGGCCGCCGAGGTGCGCTCGTCGCGCAGCTCCCAGCCCCGTGGAACCGAGACCGCGTCCGCGTGGAGGTGGCACATGTCGTGGACCATCGGATGGTCCTCCGCTGCCAGGTCCTCGAGCCACACGACTCCGTCGGCGTAGGCGTAGGACAACGTGGCGACCGCGGGGCGGCCGCATCCAGGTCGGGCGCAGCTCCTGCTCACGGCCGGCACCGTACCGTCGCGCCCCCGCCGTTCCGGGGATCCCCCCGGGGACCTTCTCAGCCGCTGGCATGTCGATCCCGGTTCGGTGCTCCTAGGCTGGGGCGATGCCTCCCGAGCAGAACGACAACGCCACGCCTCCCGGCAAGGCCCGCAACGGCGGCCTTCCGTCCTGGCTCCTGTGGGTGCTCGTCGCCGTCGTCGGGCTGACCGTCGTCAGCGCCCTGTCGCTCAACTCGACCCAGAAGCAGCAGATCTCTTATACCGAGTTCACGAATCTGGTCAACGACGGCAAGGTCGAGTCGGTCACCTGGAACAACATCGACCAGTCCATCACCGGCGTCAAGAAGTCCAACGAGGAGTTCACGACCACGGCCCCGGCTCAGGAGCAGCCCACTCCGGAGCTCCTGCAGACCATGGACGACCAGGGCGTGAAGGTCGACTTCTCCACGCCGACGCCCAACCTCTTCATCCAGATGCTGCCGCTGCTGCTGCCCCTCGGGCTCATCGTCGGCTTCTTCATCTGGATGAACCGCCGGGCGCAGGGCCAGATGAGCGGGATCATGTCGATCGGCCGCTCCAAGGCCAAGACCTACACCACTGAGCGTCCGGCCACGCTGTTCACCGACGTCGCCGGCTACGAGGGCGTCAAGACCGAGATCCGGGAGGTCGTCGACTTCCTGAAGGAGCCGGAGCGCTTCCTCGAGATCGGCGCCAAGATCCCCAAGG
>JAEYSR010000232.1 GCA_023434535.1 Actinomycetes bacterium | reverse complement strand
TCGCCATGGTCGTGTCCACCGGCGTCGGCGGCGGCATCGTGCTCGACGGGCGGCTGCTCGACGGCGCCGACGGGAACGCCGGCCACATCGGCCACGTGATCGTCGACCCCGTCGGCCGGCCGTGCGTGTGCGGTGCGACCGGGTGCCTCGAGGCCCAGGTCTCGGGCACCGCGATCGCCGCGGCGACCGGCCGTCCGGCCGCGGAGGCGACCACCGAGCAGCGGGTCGTCGCAGGGCGTCTCGTGGGTCGCGCCGTGGCATCGGTGGCGAACCTGCTCGACCTCCGGCTGGCCGTCGTGGCGGGGTCGGTGGCCCTCGGCTTCGGCGACGACTTCTTCGACGCCGCCTCGGCCGAGCTGGACCGCAGCGCCTGCCTGGACTTCTCGCGTGGCGCGGCGATCGTGCCCTCGGGCTGCGGCACGCAGGGCCCGATCATCGGCGCGGCTGCCGTCGGGCTCCGCAGCATCGGCGTCGACGTGGGGGTCCGGTGACCGCGACGAACCGGGTGCGGGTCTCCCCGAGAGCGGCGCTGGCGGTGCTGCGTCGTCCCGACCTCTGGGCGACCGGTGTGCGCCAGGCACTGGTGATGGCACCCGACGGGTGGTGGCGCCGGGCTCCGTTCCTCCCGCTGCCCGATCCGGCCTACCTGCGGTTCCGGATGATCACCGCCAACGGCGGCGACGGATCATCCGCGTCCACGGCGGACCTCGGGCGGGACCTGGTCACCTACCTGGAGTGGTGTCGCAGCCGCCCGTTGGGGTGAGCACAGAGACATCGGTGAGCACAGAGGCATCGGTGGGCACAGAGACATCGGTGGGCACAGAGACATCGGTGGGCACAGGAACAGAGGGGGGCGCCACCGGGCGTCGGGCTGTCATCCGAGGCCCTCGACCGCACGGAGCTCGTCGCGCAGGGCGGAGCGGAGGCCGTCGAGCGAGGGCCACGCGTCGGAGTCGGCCACGATCGTGATCGCCACGTCGCCCGCGTAGGACACCACGGTGAACGACACCGTGACGTTGCCGACGGCCAGGGCCACCCCGATGAGGGCCGTGACCGGGTGCCCGACGACCTCGAGTCGCTCGTCGGGTCCGCGGAGGTTGGTGCTGAACGTGTGGACGACGTGCTGGTGGTCCATCAGCGGGCCGAGCAGCCCGACGCGACCGAGGAGCCGGAACGCCGGGCCGACCAGCGCCGCCGACGCTCCTCTCTCGCCGGAGCGGGCCGCGGCGGTCCGACCGTGGACGATCGACAGGCGTTGGTCGACCTCACCCGTCGCCGGCACCTCGACAGGGACAACGCCGACCTGGTTGCCGAGCTCGTCGGCATCCGCGTCGCTGCGGGCCGTGACCGGGACGGAGATCACGAAGCTCCCCACGTCCTCGCCGCGGTCGAGGAGGACACGCCGGAGCGCGCCCGCGACGGCGACCAGCAGCGCGTCGTTCACGGTCGCGCCGTGGCGGTGCGCCGCCGCCACGAGCGGGGCGAGCGGGGTGCGCACGACCGCCAGCGCCCGGTGGGGCCCGGTCGGCCGGTTGAGGGAGGTGGGCGTCGCCCGGGCCCGCGTGCCCCGTCGCAGCAGTCGGGCGGCGGCCAGGAACCGCCGCACCGCCCGTGGCGACGTCCGCAGCGAGCGCCATCGGGATCGCCACGCGTCGGCGGCGACCGCGGTCGTCGTCGGGGCGGACATCGGCCACCGCTCGGGCGGTGGCGAGGTCAGACCGTCGACCAGCCGGGCCAGGACGGCCAGCCCGCCGATGCCGTCGGCGAGGACGTGGTGGAAGGCCACGACGAGGGCGGTGGACCCGTCGTCGCCCACCGCCACGACGGCGCGCCAGAGCGGGGCGGAGCGTTCGAGCGGGGTCGTCACCGTCGTCGCGGCCAGGGCGAGCAGGCTCACGGACGGCCCGTCCGCGTCGGCCAGGTCGAGCGGCCCGGGGAGCGGGACCACCTCGACGTGGTCCTCGAACGAGAACGACCTGTCGTCGACCCAGATCGGGCGACCGCAGCCGATCGGGGTGTCGACCAGGCGCTGGCGCAGCCGCGGGATGCCCTGGATCCGCGTGCGGAGCGCGGCGACGACCAGGTCGACGTCGGGTCGGCCGCCGATCCCGATGACGGCGCCGACCTGCATCGGGGTCGAGGTCCTCGCCGATGCCAACGGCACCATGTCCTCCGTCGTCGCGCGGTCGATGCGACGGGGAGGGGCTCCGGTCACGGCATCAGGAGCCGGGGTGGCTGCGCCACGCCTCGACGTGGTGGTCCTCGGGGGTGATGTCGATCGGCGCCTCGGGCCAGCGCCCCCCGGCCAGGTCCTCGAGGAACTCGACCATGCGGTAGGGGATGGTGCGTGGGCGCTGGGCGATCACGTCCTCCACGGCCCACCACCGCTGCTCGCCGAACGCGATCGCCTCGAGGTGCTCGAGGCCGCCGGGTCCCGACGAGATGCCGTCGCAACGGGCGACGTGGATCCACTCGTCCTGCTCGAAGCGCCAGCCGCCGAACGTGTAGCTCACCTGCTGGGTCCAGACGCACGGCCCGATCTCCGCGTCACGGATGCCGGCCTCCTCCCACAGCTCGCGTCGGACCGCGGCCTCGACCTGCTCGCCGGGATCGATGCCGCCGCCCGGGACCTCCCACCAGCCGCCCGCGGTGTGCCCTGCGGGGTCGCGCCCTTCGATGAGCAGCACCCGGTCCTGCGGGTCGAAGACGATGACCCGGGCCGCACGGCGACGTCCCCACGGCGACGACGTCACCGTGGCCCCCCACCGTGCGGCGTGCTGCGATCGACCGCGGACCGTGCTGCCATGCGGTCAGCCTAGGCACGGGCGGGTCGGCGGGCGGGCAGGTCGTCGACAGGGTCGGCGGTCCGACGATGTGGTCGCAGCGACGGTGGAGAGCGACGGGGGAGACTGTGGACATGACCGGAGCACAGTCGACGTGGCGGGTCGAGCACCGCACCGGCACGGCGCAGGAGCTGCACGACGCCGCAGCCTCCGATCCGGTCGACGGTCGGGCCGTCGTGGTCCAGCACGTCGTCGAGCCGTCGTTGGTCCTGGGCAGCACGCAGGACGCGGCGGACGTCGATGCCGCGGCGCTCGAGCTGGCGGGCCTCGCGTCCGCCCGCCGACGCTCGGGTGGGGGAGCGGTCGTGCTCCGCCCCGACGACCACGTCTGGGTCGATCTCGTGGTCCCCGCCGACGACCCGCTCCACGACGACGACGTGGAGCGCGCGGCGTGGTGGGTCGGCGACTCGTGGAGCAGGGCGTTGGGTCGGCGCATCGACGACCGGGCCACGGAGGTGCACCGCCGTGGCGTGAGCGACCGTGCGGCCGGGCGGGTGGCGTGCTTCGCCGCCCTCGGGCCCGGCGAGGTGTCGCTCGACGGGCGCAAGGTCCTCGGCGTCTCCCAACGTCGGACGCGATCGGGCGCCCGGTTCCAGTGCGTCGCCTATCGGTTCTGGGAGCCGGAGCTGCTCCTGGACGTCCTCGTCCCGACCGGGCGCGCTGCGGGCCTCGGTGGAGGGGAGTGGGGCGACGGGGAACCGGCGGCGGTTCTCCGGCGGGCCCTGGTGGAGCGGGCGGGCGCCGCACTCCCGACCGGGTGGGACGTCGTGGAGCACCTCGTCCCGCACCTCCCCTGAGGTCGCACCGGCCGCACCCCCTGCGCTCCCGGCCGGTCGGGAGCGGCATTCGTCCGGAACGGCACCGGTCCGGAACAGCACCGGTCCGAAACAGCACCGGGTCCGGAACAGCACGCGTGTGGTTCGCGCGCTTCGCGCGAACTACACCGCTGTAAACGTTGTTTGGTGGCGCGGGGTGGTTTAGGGTGGCTCGAAGTGGAGGAAAGGGGAGCAACGTGGCTCACCTTGGTGCGGGGAGAACCGCACCGCTCCTCCCGTTCTCCCGGGTCGCCGGCACGGCTCCGGAACCCGAAACGACCGCACCGGAGTGGGCGTGGACTTCTACGGCACCTACGAGCACACGATCGACGGCAAGGGCCGTCTCGTGATGCCGTCGTCGTACCGGTCCGCCTTCGCCGACGGCGGCATCGCCGCGCTGGTCGAGGACTACGCAGCTCTGTTCACGCTCGACGAGTGGGACCGCTACCGGCGCCGTCTCGAGACGTCGGGCCACTTCACACGCGACGAGCTGCGCTGGATCTTCTCGGTGGCGTCGCCCTTCGCGCCGGACGCCCAGAACCGCATCTCGCTGCCGCAGCGCCTGCGCGACCGCACCGGCCTGGACCGCGACGTCACCCTCGTGGGCTCCGTCCGGTACGTGTCGGTGTTCTCCCGCGACGACTGGGCCCGCCGCGAGGAGGCGATCGAGCGACCGAGCGACGATGCGCCGTCGATCGCCGACAAGTTCCGCTCGCTGGAGTTCCTGTGATCCCGCCGAGCCCGCTCCTCATCATTCCGCCGCTCTCCCCGGTGGCCGATCCCCCGACCGACGCGAGGGTTGGCCCAGAGCTCCGTCCGCGCCATTCCGTGCCGTCCGGGGAGACATCCCGGCGGTCGTCGCGCCGACGGGGGATCGACCACCGGGGAGAGAGCGACACCACGGACAGCACCGCGGACATCGCCGTCGACGTGACCGGAGCGGGAGCCCGTGGACGATGAGCCGATCGATGCAGATCACGAGGGGAGGAGCGACGGACCCCGTCCCTTCGTGCACGCCCCTGTCATGGTCGACCTCGTCGTCGACCTCCTCCGCGACGTGCCCGACGGCCTCTACGTCGACGCCACCCTCGGGGGCGGCGGCCACGCCGAGGCGATCCTCGACGCCCACCCCGGCCTCCATCTGCTCGGACTGGACCGTGACGACGTCGCCGTCGCTGCCGCGACGAGACGGCTCGCACGCTTCGGCGACCGGGTCCGGATCGTCCGCAGCGGGTTCGACGAGCTGGAGCGCATCGTGACCGAGACCCTGGCGACCGACCCGAACCGGGTCGCCCCGACTGCCACCGACCCGACCCCGACCAACCCGACCCCACAAGGAGCGAGTGCCGTGCTGTTCGACCTCGGAGTGTCCTCACCCCAGCTCGACGAGGCGGAGCGAGGATTCTCGTACCGCTCCGGCGCGCCGCTCGACATGCGGATGGATCGCCGGCAGGCGTTCTCCGCCGTCGACGTCGTCAACGAGTACTCGTTCCCCCAGCTCGCACGCGTCATCGAGACCTACGGCGAGGAGCGGTTCGCCCGCCGGATCGCCCGGGCCATCGTCGACGCCCGACCGATCCAGAACACGGCGCACCTCGCCGAGGTCGTGCGCGCCGCCATCCCGGCGCCGGCACGTCGCACCGGCGGACACCCGGCCAAGCGCACCTTCCAGGCCATCCGCATGGAGGTCAACCGGGAGCTCGACCAGCTGGCCGAGGCGCTCGACGGAGCGATGTCGGTCCTGGCCCCCGGCGGACGGATGGTCGTGATGTCGTACCACTCCCTCGAGGACCGCATGGTCAAGCAGGTGCTCCGCGACGCCGAGACCGGCGGGTGCACCTGCCCGCCCAACCTGCCGTGCGTGTGCGGCGCCGAGCCGACGGTGCGCCTGCTCAAGCGCGGCGCCTGGAAGGCCACCGAGGACGAGATCGCCGAGAACCGACGGGCCGAGAGCGTCCGCATCCGCGCGGCCGAGCGGCTCATCCCGGAGTCCGCGTGACCGCAGTCCGCTCGCATCGCTCCCGCGACGCGACCGCTGCCGGGACGTCCCGGCAGCGCAGCGGATCGACGGCCCGGCCGCTCCCCCAGGAGTCGGCCGGGCCGCGTCTGCGCATCGTCGGCCGACGCCGCGGCCGCGACATCGGCTGGCAGGCCACGGTGGTGCTGTGCATCGTCGGCTCGTTCGCCGCGCTGGTCGCGTCGGTCGCCATCCAGAGCCAGCGCATCGCTCTGCAGGACGACGCCGACCGGGTGGCGGCACGGACGGCGGAGGCGCACGACCGGAACCGGGAGCTGCGCATCGAGGTCATCCAGGCCGAGGCCCCCGAGCACGTGCTCGAGGTGGCGCGCGCCGAGGGCCTCGTCGAGCCGGGTCCGATCGCCGTCGTGCCCGCCGTGACGGTGCCCCCGACCGCTCCCGACGGGGGCGGCCCCACGACCGAGCCCTCCTCGACCGAGCCCTCTTCGACCGAGCCCTCTTCGACCGACCGCTCCTCGACCGTCCCCGCCGACGTCGCCGGCGTCGCGTCCGGACCTGCCGGGGCCGAGGGCGCCACCACCGGCGGCCAGGCCGGATGACGTCGTCCTCCCGCGGGCCGCGCGACGGATCCCGCCCGCCCGGGAGGTCCACGCAGCGACCGTCCGGGTCCCGTTCGTCCCGCAGCGGAACCGGTCGAGCGCCGTCCTCCCGCCCCCGCAACGCCGCCGGGACGCGGTCACCCTCCACGCGCTCCCGGACGTCCGCAGCCCGGACGTCCGCCCCGCGGACGTCGACCGCCCGCCAGGCGGCTCCCCGAGCTCCCCGGCGCACGACCCGGCCGACCCACACCATGGACCCGGTCCGGTCCCGGCGACGCCTCTGGGGCATGGTCGCGGCGTTCGGCGTCCTGGCGCTCCTGCCCCTCGTCAAGCTCGTCGGCGTCCAGTTCGCCGACGCGTCGACCCTCGCCGCCCAGGGCCTCGAGCAGCGTCAGCGCACCGAGACGATCCCGGCCCAGCGGGGCTCGATCCTCGACCGGAACGGCACGGAGCTGGCGATCTCGGTCCCCCGGACCACCGTGGCGGTGAACAAGGTCCTGCTCGCCCAGGCCGGCATCAGCGACGAGGCCATGCTCCGCGAGTTCGGGGCACGTCTGGCCGGCATGCTGGAGGTGGAGGCGGAGCCGGTCGTGCAGGCGCTGTTGGACGCCAAGCCGGACGCCCGCTGGGTCCGGGTGGTCCGCTACGCGGACGAGACGGTCGCCCGGGCCGCGGCGACAGAGCTGGCCGCCCAGGACATGGACGGCGTGGTGATGCTCGACCCGACGTCCGAGCGGGTGCACCCGGGAGGTGAGTCCGGGGTGCGCGTGATCGGGACGGTCGGGCCCGACGGACCCGGCCCCCGGGCCGGGGTCGAGGCCGAGTACGACGACGTCCTCCAGGGCACGCCCGGCAAGCAGGTGGTCGAGCGGGGGTCCGAGGGCGAGACGATCACCGACGGCGAGCGCGTCGTCGAGCAGCCCCAGCCCGGCGAGGACGTCCAGGTGACGCTCGACCGCACGCTGCAGTACGAGACCGAGCAGATCCTGTCCAAGGGCTCCCAGAACGCCCGGGCGGCGGGCGGCATCGCCATCGTCGGACGCCCGTCCACCGGCGAGCTCCTCGCCGTCGCCGGTGTGGAGCGCAACGAGGAGACGGGGCAGATGGAGCTGTCCTCCGGCCCGCTGGCGTTCTCCAACGCCTACCAGGCCGGATCGGTGTTCAAGCTCGTGACCACGGCCGCGGCGTACGAGGCGGGGGTCATCGACGACAGCTCGACGTTCACCGTCGGACCGACCATCCGCGTGTACGACCGCGAGTTCAGCGACAACGAGCAGCACCCGGTCCAGGCGATGAACGTCGACCAGATCGTCGCCGAGTCCTCGAACGTCGGAACCATCCAGATCGCCCAGAAGCTCGGCGCCGAGAAGCTCCACCAGGCGTTGGTGGACTTCGGCTTCGGCCAGGTCTCGGCGCTGGGGCACCCGGCCGAGAGCGCCGGTCTGCTCCCTCCGGTGGACACGTGGACGCCCCCCGACACCGCAGCAGCGGCGATCGGCTCGTTCCAGAGCACGACCGTGGTGCAGCTGTGGTCGGCCTTCAACGTGATCGCCAACCAGGGCATCTACGTTCCGCCCCGCCTCGTGGAGGGGACGGTCGGCGCCGACGGGAAGCTGACGCCCGCCCCGGCGGCCCCGACCCGTCGCGTCGTCTCCGCGTCCACCTCCGCCCGGGTGAGCCGTGCGCTGCAGGCCGTGGTCGAGGAGGGCACCGGCAAGCAGTGGAGCCTGCCGGGCTACCCGGTGGCGGCCAAGACGGGCACCGGCCGCATGCCCAGCCCCGAGAAGGTCGACGAGGAGGACGCGTACATCTGGCCCGACGGCACGTACCACCACGTGACCACGTTCGCCGGCTACCTCCCTGCGGACCGACCCCAGGTGTCGATCACCGTGATGCTGTTCGACACGGCGCACGGGCTGACCGGCTCCACCTCGGCAGGACCGGTCTTCAGCGACCTCGCCCGCCTCGCGATCCGTGAGCTCTCGATCGCTCCGACCTCGAACGAGTCCGCGACGGCCTCGGGGGACGCCGACGGCGACGGCCTGGTCCGGTCCGCGCCGGCGGGGTCCACCGCAGCGGCGACGGATCGGGAGCTGATCCCGACGACGACGGCGCCGTCCGGGAAGAGCACGACCTCCGGCGCCGGCACCTCCACCAAGAAGGGCGGGGGCTCCACCAGTTCCGGCTCGACGTCGACCACGATGGCAGGGACAGGTCGCAGCGGTGCCTCCTCCGGTTCCTCCGGCACGGGGTGACCCGTTGGTCGGACACGTGACGGGCCGGTCGGCCGACGAAGGAACAACCCGGAGCCCCAGGTGAGCGAGACCAACGTGACGATCGCGGACGTGGCGTCCACGCTCGGCGCTCGTGTGGTCGGGGTGCCTGCCGGTGGGGCTGTCGACGCCGCGCTGGCCGGGACGCTGTCGTCGGTCACCCACGACTCGCGGCGCGTGGGCCCGGGCTCGCTGTTCTGCTGCGTGGTGGGCGCCACGGTCGACGGCCACGACTTCGCTGCGGAAGCCGTCGCGGCGGGCGCGGTCGCGCTCCTGGTGCAGCGCACGGTCGACCCGGCCACCCTGGGGAGAGAGGTTCCCCAGCTGCTGGTCGACGACGTGCGGGTCGCCATGGCTCCGGCCGCCGCCACGGTCTTCGGGCATCCGGCCGACCGCCTCCGGACCGTCGGCGTGACCGGCACGAACGGCAAGACGACCGTGGTGTCGACCATCGCGCACGTCCTGTCCGCCGCCGGTCGGAGCGTCGACTCGATCGGGACCCTGACCGGTGCGCGGACGACGCCCGAGGCGCCCGACCTCCAGGCGCAGCTGTCGGCCATGGTCGCGGCCGGCGTGACCGACGTGGCGATGGAGGTGTCGTCCCACGCCCTGGTCCTGCACCGCGTGGACGCGATGGTCTTCGACGTCGCGGTGTTCACCAACCTCGGTCAGGACCACCTGGACTTCCACGTGACCCCCGAGGCCTACTTCGCCGCCAAGGCGCTCCTGTTCGAGCCGGAGCGGTCCCGCCTGGGGATCGTCGACGTCGACGACGTCCACGGCCGGCTCCTGGTCGACGCCGCGCCGGAAGGACACCCCATGATCGGCGTGTCGCTCCGTGACGCCGGCGAGGTCCGCTCCTCGATCGCCGGCTCCACGTTCCGCTGGCGCGACCGACCGGTGGCCTTCCCGCTGCCCGGTCGCCACAACGTGGCCAACGCACTGCTCGCCGCCGAGGCGTGCGCCGCGCTCGGCGTCGACGAGGACGCGATCGTCGCCGCCCTGTCGGACCTCCCCGTGGTGCCCGGTCGCTTCGAGGTGCTCCAGGCGGGGGAGGGGATCGGCGTCGTCGTCGACTACGCCCACACGCCCGACGCCCTCGAGGCCGTGCTCGTCGCCGCCCGGGAGCTGACCGCCGGCGAGCTCGCCGTGGTCTTCGGCTGCGGCGGTGACCGCGACGCCACCAAGAGGCCCCGGATGGGCGAGGTCGCCTGTCGCCTGGCCGATCGGGTCGTGCTCACCTCGGACAACCCCCGGTCCGAGGACCCGCTTCGCATCCTCGACGAGATCCGGACAGGATGCGCGGGTGATCCCCTGGTCGAACCGGACCGTCGTTCCGCCATCCGGGCCGCCCTCGCCGCGACCCCTGCCGGAGGTGTGGTCGTGATCGCCGGCAAGGGCCACGAGCAGGGCCAGGACGTCGGCGGCGTCGTCACCCCCTTCGACGACCGGACGGTCGCCGCGGAGGTCCTCGCCGAGCTGGGGCTGGGCGGCGGAACGGCCGCGGCACGGGAGGGTGACTCGTGATCCGGCTCCTCCTCGCCGCCGGCATCGGCACCCTCGTCGCCCTCGTCGGCACCAAGCTGCTGATCACCGCGCTGACCCGCCGTCAGATCGGCCAGCCCATCCACGAGGACGTCCCCGAGGGCCACACGGTCAAGGCCGGCACCCCCACGATGGGTGGTCTCGCGATCGTGGCCGGGGGCGTCTGCGGCTACGTCGCGTCGAACCTCTACGACGGGGTGTTCACCTGGACCGGTCTCGCCACGATGGGCGCCATCGCCGGCGCCGGCCTGGTCGGGTTCCTCGACGACTGGATCGCGATCGCCAACGAGCGGAACCTCGGCCTCAACAAGCGGTCCAAGACCCTCGGCCTCCTGGTCGTGGCGATCGGGTTCGCGCTCGTCATCCTGTGGCGCACCAACGTCCACACGACGATCAGCTTCGGTCGCTTCGACGACCTCGGCTGGACGCTCAGCAAGTGGGTCTGGGTCGTGTGGGCCGTCCTGGTCATCTTCGCGTCCTCCAACGCGGTGAACCTGACCGACGGCCTGGACGGTCTCGCGGCGGGGTCGTCGATCATCGTCTTCGCCGGCTACGTGGTCGTCGGGTACTGGATCTTCCGCCACCTCGGCCACTACCAGATCAACGTCGGCCTGGACCTGGCCGTCGTGGCCGCCGCGATGATGGGGGCGTGCGCCGGGTTCCTCTGGTGGAACGCCGCGCCGGCGCAGATCTTCATGGGCGACACCGGCTCGCTGGCCATCGGGACGGGTCTGGCCGCGCTCGCCCTGAGCAGCTCGACGGTGGTGCTGCTGCCGATCCTCGGCCTGCTGTTCGTCATGGAGACGCTGTCGGTCATCATCCAGGTCGCGTCGTTCCGCACGACCGGCAAGCGGGTCTTCCGCATGGCGCCCATCCACCACCACTTCGAGCTGATGGGCTGGCCGGAGACCACGGTGATCATCCGCGGCTGGATGCTGACGGGCGCCACGACCGCGATCGGCCTCGGCCTGTTCTACCGGGAGTTCATCCGGGCGGGTGGTCTGGCGTGAGCGGTCGGGACGTCGGCGTCGCTGCTCCCGACCTCGACGATCGGGCCCGCCTGCCGGAGTCGACGCTGCTGCTGCACGGACTCGGGGTGACCAACCGGGCCGTGGCCCGCGCCGCGGTCGCCCACGGGAGGCGCGTCCTGCTCTCCGACGACGGCGCACCGGCCGGGGCGTCCGAGCTCGCCTCCGAGGTGGGGGCCGAGCTCGTGCTCGCTCCGTCGCCGACGGACCTCGAGCGCCTCGTCGCCGACGCCGACGCCGTCGTGCCGGCCCCGGGCCTGCCCGAGAGCCACGCGCTGTTCTCCCTCGCGGAGCAGCTCGGCCGGCCCGTCCTGAGCGAGTTCGACCTCGCCGGGGCGTGGGACGACCGGCCCGTCGTGGCGATCACCGGGACCAACGGCAAGACCACCGTGACCACGCTCGTCACGTCGATGCTCGAGCGCTCCGGCGTGCGGGCCGCCGCGGTGGGGAACCTCGACGTGCCGCTCGTGGAGGCGATCGCCCGCGACGACCTCGACGTCTTCGTCGTCGAGGCGTCGTCGTTCCGCCTGGCCCACAGCCGACGCTTCGCGCCGAGGGTCGGGCTGTGGCTCAACTTCGCTCCCGACCACCTGGACGTGCACCGCACGCTCGACGACTACCGGATGGCCAAGGCCGCGATCTGGCGGGACCAGGGCGACGGAGACGTGGCGGTCGTCGCCGCCGAGGACCCCGTCGTCGACTCCGAGGCCGAGGCCCGCGTCGAACGCGCTCGTGAGACCGGCGTCCCCGGACCCACCGTGGTCCGGTTCGGTCTCGCCGCGGAGGTCGGCGGCCGTCCGGTCGAGTACCACCAGGAGGGGACGACCCTGGTGGGACCGCTGACGCCCGGCGGTCCGGCCGTCGAGCTGGTCGACGTCGGCGAGCTCTGGCGGGCCCTGCCCCACGACCGCACGAACGCCCTCGCGGCCGCAGCCGCGGCGCTGGCCGCGGGCGCCACCCCGGACGGGGTGCGTGACGCGCTGCGCGACTTCCGCGGCCTGCCCCACAGGGTGGAGCTGGTCGGTCGTGCCGGCGACGTGCGCTGGTACGACGACTCCAAGGCCACCGCGCCGCACGCCACGCTGGCCGCGCTCAGCGGCTTCGACTCGGTGGTGCTGGTGGCCGGCGGGCGCAACAAGGGACTGGACCTCGGCGAGCTCCACCGAGGCGTGGACCGGGTGCGTGCCGTGGTGGGCATCGGCGAGGCCGGGCCCGAGGTGCTCGCCGCGTTCGAGGACCGGCCGGGTCGCCTGGCCGGCTCCATGGCCGATGCCGTCGTGGCCGCCTCCGAGCTGGCCGAGCCCGGCGACGTGGTCCTGCTCTCGCCCGGCTGCGCGTCCTTCGACTGGTACGGGTCCTACTCGGAGCGGGGCGACGACTTCGCGGCGCGGGTGCGCGAGCTGGTGCTGGACGGTCCGCCGTCATGACCGCCACCCGCCGGAGCTCCAGCAGGAAGCCGTCCGCGAAGGCGCCCACGACCTCGACGCGGTCGAACGCGTCCCGCGCGAACGCGTCCCGGGCGCGGTCGGCCGGCACCGCCCGCTCCGCTGCGCCCCGTCGTCGCCCCGAGGTCGAGGTCATCCACCGCGGCCCGAGCCCGTCGACCGTCGTGGTCGTCGCCGTCTCGCTGCTCTGCGGCCTCGGGCTGGTCATGGTCTACTCCGCGTCCGCGGTGACCTCGGTGCGGGCGCTCGGGAACAGCTGGGGCATCGTCTCCCGGCAGGCCATGTGGCTGGTGATCGGCGTCGTGGCAGCGTTCCTGGCCTACCGGGTCCCGTGGCGGGTGTGGCGGGACCGGGTCGCGCTTCCCCTGATGCTCGTGTCGATCGCCGCCCTCGGCTACCTGGCCGCCGGCGTGCTCCTGCAGAAGGCCATCGGCTCGACGCTGCCGTTCGTGATCACCGTCAACGGCGCCACCCGGTGGATCGGCAGCGGACCGATGCAGTTCCAGCCGTCGGACCTGGTCAAGCCGGCGTTGATCCTGTGGCTGGCCCGTCTGCTGTCGGAGAGGGACCGCGACGTCCGCACCTGGGAGGGCCTCAAGCCGATCCTGGTGTGGAGCGGTCTCACGTGCGGGCTGGTCGTGCTCGGCGACGACCTCGGCACCACGATGCTCCTCGGCGCCGTCACCCTGGCGATGGTGTTCATGGCCGGCGCGCCGCTCTCGAAGCTGGCGGCGATCGGCGGGTCCGCCGCCGGTCTGGGCGTGCTGGCGATCGTGGGGCTGGAGTCGTTCCGGATGACCCGCATCCTGGCGTTCCTCGAGCCGGACAAGTACCGCCAGGGCGCCGGCTGGCAGCTGTGGCAGTCGCAGATCGGCCTGGCGTCCGGCGGGCTCTTCGGGACCGGGCCCGGGCTGGCCCGCTCCAAGTGGGGCTTCCTCCCGGAGGCCCACACCGACTTCATCCTCGCCGTCATCGGCGAGGAGCTCGGCCTCGTCGGGAGCCTGCTGGTGCTCGGGCTCTTCGTGGCCTTCATGGCGGCCGGCTGCGCCATCGGCATGCGGGTCCGGGAGCCGTTCGCCCGGCTGGTGGCGTTCGGCGTCACGACCTGGATCGGCGTCCAGGCGCTGATCAACATCGGCGTCACCGTCGGCACGCTGCCCACCAAGGGCATCACCCTCCCGTTCGTGTCGTACGGGGGGTCGTCCCTCCTGATGTCGCTCTTCGGCGTCGGCATCCTGCTGTCCGTCGCCCGCGAGGCATGAGGCTCCCGATCGGACCGAGCGCCCCGGCGGCCGCACGGAGCGGACACCGGTGAGCCGTCCTGCGTCGCCGACCTGGGCGATCATCGCCGGTGGCGGGACCGCGGGCCACGTGCTGCCCGGCCTCGCGGTGGCCCGGGAGCTGGTGGAACGCGGCCACGACCCGGCCACGCTGCACTTCGTCGGCGCGGAGCGCGGCATCGAGGCCCGGCTGGTCCCCGACGCGTCGTTCGACATCACGCTGCTGCCCGGTCGCGGCATCCAGCGGAAGGTCAGCCTCCAGAACGTCGCGGCCGCACTCGGGCTGATCGTCGCGCTCTGGCGGGCGATCGTGCTCGTCCGGCGTCGGCGGCCCGCGGTGGTCCTGGCCCTCGGCGGCTTCGCCAGCGCGGCGTGCGCCCTGGCCGCGGTGCTGTGGCGGGTGCCCCTGGTGGTCGCCGACCAGAACGCCCGGGCCGGCGCGGCCAACAAGCTGGTGGCCCGCTTCGCCACCGCTGCCGCCGTGCCCTTCCCCGAGACGGACCTGCCCGGAGCGGTGGTCACCGGCAACCCGGTCCGGCCCGAGATCCTCGCCGTCGCCGCGCACCGCGATCGTGCTGCGGCCCGGGCGCAGCTCGGTCTGCCCGAGGACCGCACGGTGGTGGTGTGCTTCGCCGGATCGCTCGGGTCGAGGCGTCTGAACACGGCCGTGTACGGGGTCGTCGAGCGCTGGGCGGACCGGGACGACCTGGCCGTGCACCACGTCGTCGGCTCCCGCGACTGGGACGACCGACCGGAGATCGCGCGGTCGGAGCCGACCACGTCGGGACTCTGGTACCGAGCGGTGCGCTACGAGGACCGGATGGACCTGGTGCTCGCGGCGGCCGACGTGGCGGTGTGCCGATCCGGGGGGACGACCGTCGCCGAGCTGGCCGTCGTCGGCGTGCCGGCGATCCTCGTCCCGCTGCCGATCGCGACCCGGGACCACCAGACCGCCAACGCCGGACCCCTGGTGCGCGCCGGTGCAGCGGCGCTGGTCGTCGACTCCGAGCTCGACGCCGACCGCCTGGCCGTCGAGCTCGACGCCCTGATGGGCGGCGACCTCGACGCCAGGGCGGAGGCGGCCCGATCGCTCGGTCGGCCCGACGCCGCTGCGGCCGTCGCCGATCTGGTCGAGTCGTCCGCACGGCGGCCGGCATGAGCGCCGCGACCGGCGACGGCGGCCTGGACCTGGACCTGGATCGGCCTCGCCACGTCCACTTGGTGGCGATCGGTGGGGCGGGCATGAGCGGGATCGCCACCCTGCTCGCCGAGTCGGGTCACACGGTGTCGGGCAGCGACGCCGCGGACAGCCCAGCGCTGCAGCGCCTCCGGGACCTGGGCGTCACCACGTGGGTCGGCCACGACGCGGACCACGTCGCCGGGCTGACGGAGCTCGACGTCGTCGGCATCAGCACCGCCGTCGGAGCGGACAACCCCGAGGTGGTCGCGGCGAACGAGCGCGGCGTGCCGGTGCTGCGCCGCACCGGGCTGCTGCCGGCGCTGGCCGCGGTCCGCCCTCTGCTGTCGGTGGCGGGCACGCACGGCAAGACCACCACGACGTCGCTGCTGGTGGCCGCGCTGCGAGGGGCGGGCGAGGACCCGTCGTTCCTGACCGGTGCGCCGGTCGCGGCCCTCGGGGGCGTGGCGGCGGCCTGGCGGCCCGGCCCGTGGCTGGTGCTGGAGGCCGACGAGAGCGACGGGTCGTTCCTGTCGGGTCCCCGCGTCGGCGCGATCGTCACCAACGTCGAACCGGACCACCTCGAGCACTGGGGCGGGTGGGAGCGGCTCCAGGACGGCTTCCGCGAGTTCCTCGCCGGCACCGACGGGCCGCGGGTCGTGTGCGCGGACGACCCCGGCGCCGCAGAGCTCGGCGCCGAGGTCGACGCCGTCACCTACGGCGTCGCCGAGGGCGCGACCTACCGCCTCGCAGATCTGGCGATGGGCCCCGACGGCTGCAGGTTCGACCTCGTGGGTCCCGCCGGCACCACGCCGGTCGCGGTGCCGCTCCCCGGACGTCACAACGCCCTCGACGCCGCCGCGGCGCTGGCCCTCGTCGGCGAGCTCGGCCTCGACGTCGACGCCGCCGCGGCCGGCCTGGCGGACTTCGCCGGCGTCGCCCGTCGCTTCGAGCGGAAGGGCACCGCAGCGGGCGTGACGGTGGTCGACGACTACGCGCACCTCCCGACCGAGGTGCGCGCCGCGCTGGCCGCGGGTGCCAGCGGTGGCTACGACCGCGTCGTCGCGGTGTTCCAACCGCACCGCTACTCCCGCACCCAGGCGCTCTGGGAGGAGTTCGGCGACGCGTTCGACGACGCCGACCTCCTGGTGCTCACCGAGATCTACCCGGCGGGCGAGGCGCCGCGTCCGGGCGTCCACGGCAAGCTCCTCGTGGACGCGACGCTCGACCGCCACCCCCGTCGACGGCTGGCCTGGATGCCGACCCTGGACGACGTGGTGGCGTACCTGTCGACCGAGCTGCGCTCGGGCGACCTGCTGATGACGATCGGTGCCGGCGACGTCACGACCGTCGGACCGCGGGTCCTCGACCGGTTGGCCGCCCGTCGCGGATCGCCGCCGGACGGAGAGACGCCGACGTGACCGACCTCCCGTCGCTCCGCTGGGCGACCGACGTCCCGATCGGTCCGCTGACGACCTACCGCGTCGGCGGCTCGGCCCGCTCCTTCGTGACCGCCCACAGCGTCGAGGACCTCCGGGAGATCGCGGCCGGCCTGGAGGACAGGGCGGTGCTGGTGGTCGGCAAGGGGTCCAACCTCCTCGTCTGCGACGCGGGCTTCGACGGCGTGGTCCTCCAGCTGGGCGACGGCTTCGCCGGCATCGAGGTGCTCGACGCCGCCGACACGAGCGCCGGCACGAACGCCGACACCGACACCGACACCGGCGTCGTGGTCCGGGCCGGCGGCGCCGCGTTCCTGCCGGTCGTGGCCCCGCGCCCCCGGGGGGGCGGGGGGGCGGGGGTG
>JAEYSR010000115.1 GCA_023434535.1 Actinomycetes bacterium | reverse complement strand
CCTCGGAGTCGATCGGATCCGACGCCACCATCGCCCACCGCACCGCCCAGCCCGCCCAGGAGCCGTCGTCGATCGTGAACGGGTTGGTCCGGGCGACGAACCGTCCGCAGTGGTAGTTCTCGTCGACGCCCTGGCCGTGGCACAACAGCACCACCGCACCGTCGATCATCACGACGTCGTCGGGGACGAGCGACAGGCTGAACCACGTGCCCTCAGCGGACGGGTCGGCGAACGGGGGATCCGACGCCATCGGCTCGTCGGCCCAGATCTGCCAGTAGGGCGACGCGACCAGCGACCACGTCTCGCCCTCATCGGCGGACACCGCGAGGCCGATCCAACCCTGCTGGTCCGGGAGGTTGCGGCCCTCGTAGAGCATCCAGAGCCAGCCGTCGTGGTGGAACACGACCGGCGAGTCCCGGTCGGTCTCGTCCCACTGGCCGGCGTCGCCCACGTCGAGGACCTGGCCGAACAGCGTCCAGTCCTCGAGGCTGTTCGACGCGGTGCGGAACAGGTTGATGCCGAGCTGGGTCGCGCCGTCCTTCTCCTCGGTGAACATGAGCGCCCGGCCCGACGAGTCGCGCCACACCTCACCGGTCGTGAGGTCCTTGCAGATGTACGGGTCCTCGTGAGCGTCGTTGGCGTGCGGGCCGGTACCGATCGCTGCGATCGGATTCTGCGGGTGTGGCGTCCACGTCTCGCCGTCGTCGGAGAGCGCCGCGCCGATCGACGCGAACGCGTCGGACGCCCGGCGCGCCGAGTAGGTGGCGATCCACTGCTCGGTGACCGGGTCGTAGATCGCCTGGCCGACCTCTCGGAGCTGCAGGTCGTCCCAGTCGCCGGTGTCGAACACGGCGACCGGGGTGCCGGTCGGGAGGAGGGCGATGCGCTCCTGGGAGCCGAGCCCCCACCGCTGCACCGTCCCGCCGTCGCCACCGGGCCCAGACTCGACCTTGCGCCACTCGCCGTCCTCGACGTCCTGGCACCACACCTCGAGGACGCCGTCGACGACGCGCCATCCCCACCGGTTCGTCTGTCGGAGACCCTCGGGTCGTTCAGCCACGGGGGTCCTCCTCGTAGTTGCGGGCCACGTGGGCGTCGACCGCGGCCCGGCCCGCTGCGGTCATTGGCGACGTCGACCAGGCGGCCGCGCCGTCGGCCTCGCGCCGTTCCTTCGCCGCGGCGGTGAGCGCGCCGCCGATCCGGTGACCGCGGTACCGCTCGTGGACGTAGAGCTCGTCGAACACCCGGACGGTCCCGTCGGGGGTGTCGTCGTCGCGCCAGCGGATCCAGCCGGCCACGTCGTCACCGTCGCGTGCGACGAGGCGGCCGCCGGGCCACCGGTCGTCACGTTCCTCGAACACGATGTCCATCAGTCGCCACCCCACGAGACGGTGAACGTCAGGTCGTCGCCGGCGCCGGCGGAGCCGGTGTAGAGCCCGGGCTCCCAGTCGTTGAAGGCCGCCCAGTCGGTGAGAGCGACGTCGTGGGTGCGGTCGTAGACGGCGAGGTGGGTGCGGTGGGCGAGCTCGTCGACGTCCGGGATCCGCACGGTCAGCAGGCCGGGGGCGGGGAAGTTCCACGTCACCTTGAGCCCGTCCTCTTCGGCGACGTCGTCAGCAGGGACCGTGAGGTCGTACACCACCCAGTTGCCGGCATCGCCGCTGCTCTCCCGCCCGGCGAGCTCGTCGAGGGCCCGTGACACGTCTGTTGGAGGCGTATCCCAGTCCCCGGGTGTTCCGGGGGCGTAGGGGACGTCGGAGGCGTCTCCGTCGAACTGAGCGGCCGTCGTGGGATCAGCGCCGATCAGTGGGACGTCGACGGCGCCGTCGATGAGATCGACGGACAGGTCGGTGGCGGGGAGGTCGGGGGCGTACTGGCTCACGGGACCTCCTGAACGACGGCGCGGGTGGTGACGATCCCGGCGAAGATCGGGGCGAGCCGATCGGGGGCGCCCTTGTTGGCGAAGATGCAGAACAGGCGGTTGCCCTCACCGAAATCGAGGGTGTCGCACGAGACGATCAGCGGGTACTTGCCGGCGACGCTGACCGGGCGCCCGTTGAGCTGGATCGTCGTGCCCTCCGGGGCCGGCGTACCGGTCGCCTCGACTGCCCACTCGACCAGGTCGTCCGCGGTCGTCGTGGTGCGCAGCAGGCATGTCCAGCCGGTCCAGGCCGTCGGGTCGAACGGCATGTAGAAGGTGACGACCTTGAAGTCGTCGTCGTTCGCGACGATCGCCAGGCGGTCGCCTGAGACGTCGAGCTCCTTCACAGCCATGGGGTCCTCCTCATGTCGCCTCGGCGAGGGTGGCGTTCACGGCGATGATCCCGGCGCCGTCGCCGGCGCTGAGCGTCTTGTACGTGAGCTTCGCCCCGGCCGGGATGAGCACGTCACCCGAGGATGGGGCGAGGACGATGCGCCGGTACTCGGTCGGCCCGAGCGGGATCTCGTCGACGTCGATCCCGCCCACGGACATCTCGACCACGACACCGCCCACGAGGACCTCGATCGTCGTGTTCCCCGCGGTCGACGCTTCCTCGAGCGTGTACAGCATCATCGTGAGCCGCTTGTCCTTCTCGACGTTGGCGGCCGGCGACGAGATCTCCTCCTCGATGACCGCCTGGGAGAAGTCCCGGGTCTCGGTCGTGATCTTCCCCCGGACGATCCCGGAGTCGTCGTCGGTGATCAGCTGAGCGATCGACGACCGGCCCTGCAGGGTGCCGTCACCGAGGCGCTGCAGCCAGGTGCGCTGCCGCTGCTCCGCGACCGCCTGCGCGACACCGAACTCCGGGATGAGCTCCACCCACCGGTCGACCTTCCGTCCTGTCACGGCGACGAGCTGGAAGCTGTCCTCGAGCGGGCCGATCGCGCTGTTCCACCCGATCGGCAGGTCCGCCGACAGCGGCACGGGCCCGTTGTACGGGTCGATCGCCACGGTGACGGTCGGTTCGGCCTCGGCGTAGATCGCCAGGATGGCGTCCCCGGCCGCCGCCGCCGAGGGCGGAACGTCGCACGCCGGGATGGAGATGAACCCCTCGTACCGTCCGATCTCCTCGACCGACGCGTCGGCGGTGCGGACCAGGTCGTCGGTCTTGAAGTCGACTAGCACGTCGTTGATCGGCAGTTCGTCGGGCTCGTCGACCCGCAGGCCGGTGATCGATCCGTTCTCGCCGACGTCGAGCGCCGCGCCGGTGCCCGCGACCGTGCCCTTGTTCCACACCCAGAGCTTGAGCCCGACCGGGTCCGGCAGGTAGTCGATGGCGAACTCGGCGAGCGCCTCGAGGACCTTCTCGTAGTTGTCGCCGATCGCCGGGCCGAACTCGTACGGGGTGTTCCAGGCGTTGCCAGCCGAGTCGGTGGTGGCGGAGAAGTCGCCGCCGAACGTCCAGCCCTGCAGCGTCCGGTTGCCCTCCGGGCCACGGGACTGCGCCTCGCTGAGCAGCTTGGCGAGGATCACGCCGGGGGTCGGTGCCGGGATCACCGTCGGGTAGTCGAGGCACTTCGTCGCCGCCGATGATCCGCAGATCAGCGTGTCGGGCCCGAAGGTGCCGGCGCCGGGGTGGCGGTGCACGGCGTAGAGGAGCTCGCTGTCGCCCCAGGCCTCGGACAGGTTGTCGGGCTGGGCGTAGTTCTCGACCTCGAAGCGCAGGTCGTAGGTGCCGGGCGGCAGCTTGATCCACACCCGGTCGGTGTCCTTGTACGACGACGTCGGGAACTGATCGGTCCACTCCTCGATCGTGATGCCTTGCAGGAACACCCGGCCGCGGTCGTCCATCGCGAAGAAGATCCCGACCGTCGTCTCCACCCCGAGGGTGAACTGGTCCGCCGCGTACCAGCGGCCGATCGGATGGGTGGCTTCGGGGTTCGGCGGCCTCGATGCCACCCACGTGACGTCGTCGCTGTTCACCGGGGCCGGGAACCCGAGCGGTGGCCATACGGCCCCGGCGTCCAGGGCGTTCTGCGGATGCCCGGCCCCGGAGCCGGGCACGACGACGGACCCTGTGAACGCCGAGATCGGCACCTCCGGACATGCCCACGAGAACGGTCGGTTCTTCGACCTCGGCCGCGACCCGGGCCCGAGCAGCGGTTCGGTCCGGGCGCGCCGCCAGTGCACCGTGAGGCCGTCGCCCGAGACGGTCACGTTCCAGCGCAGCCCGCCACGCACAGACGCCAGCTCGCGGGACCTCGACGAGATCCGGATCGTGAACGCCGGCACCCCACCGATCAGGAAGCGGACGTGCCGACCCTTCCGGTACTCGTTGCTCTGCGCCCACGTGAGGCCACCGAGCTTGATCTCCCCAGACCCCGTCGACGAGAGCTCCGCGCCGAACTTGAAGTCGTCGAGCTCCGGGATGTCCGCCACCTTCTCGGCGTTCAGCTCGTCGAACAGCTCGCACGTCACGAGATCGACTGGCCACGTTGACAGCGGCCGCTCGAAGACCTCAGCTGCCGGCATCAGGACCCCGACGGCTGCGTCTGGCCACCGGCCAGCACGACAGTCATCACCGCCGTGCAGTCCCAGACCCCGTCACCGTCGACGAAGTCACGGACCTGCATCACTCCTGTGGACGTGCCGTTCGGCGCGTCGAAGCGCACCGAGAGGATCCCGTCACCGTTCGCACCGCCGGCCTTGACGACCAGCGTGGAGAACTCGGCCAGGTTCGAGGCCAGCCCCTCGGCCGGGTCGTCGAACGGGTCTCCGTGCCGGTTCTTCTCGCCGGCGAAGTACATCTCGATCCGGTGCACGGCTTCGTCGGGGAACACCGGTCGCGGCGCAGTGCCGTTGCGGCCGAGCACCACGGCGTTCGAGACCTTGTTCGGTCCCGGCCTGCGCAGCACCTCAGCGTTCGTGACGGTCCAGCACCCCGGGACGTGCAGGAGGACGCCTTCGACGGTCAGCTGGTACAGCCCCCACTCGGTCCAGCTCACGTCGCCGCCGCCAGTACCGGACGGGCCTTGCGGCGCAGGTACTTCTCCGTCCGGATCAGCTCGGGCAGGTCGAGCGCTCGAGGCGCCTGGCCGGCCATCTGGTAGACGGGAGCGATCGTGTAGCTGTCGCCGCCACCAGCACCGTCGCCGAGCTCGACCGGCGCC
Source organism: Actinomycetes bacterium (assembly GCA_023434535.1). GTDB lineage: Bacteria > Actinomycetota > Acidimicrobiia > Acidimicrobiales > Microtrichaceae > Dermatobacter. Next base: position 2,020 of record JAEYSR010000115.1, on the reverse strand, counting down.
GCGGCCGGCATGTGCGGAGCTGCAGGAGGCACCCGGATCGGGACGACGTCGACCAGGCCACCCTCGGCGAACCCGGGCAGGCGGCCGGCGTTGAGCTGCTCGAGCATCGGGAGCACGCCCGGCTTGGCCACGACGTCGTCTCTCACGACGTACTCGAGGCCGGTGAGACGGACCAGCACCGAGTCCTTGGGTCGGCGAGGACCTTCGACCAGGCCGCCTGTGGCGTAGCGGGTGCGGGTGTCACCATCGCGCCCGGGTGGATACGGGCCACCGGGGAACAGGATCGGCATGCCATCGAGGCCCTGTGCCTGCTTGGGCTTCACCTCGGGCCGGGCGCCGGTGATGATGCCGATCACGTTCTTCCACGAACCGTCGTCGAGGGAGACCTTGACCTTGGCGGGGATCTCGATCGGCGGAGCGGCGAGCGTCGCGGCCTTGAAGGCGCTCACGTCGCCCGACGCCGGAGCGGTGTTCGCTCCGACCGCGGTCGGCGTGGGCGGGGCCTGGCCGGTCAGCTGGCGCCACACCGCGAGGCCACGGTCGGCGGGCGTGGTGTTCGCCCCGACGGGGATCTCGGCCTGGCCTGCGTTGCCGCCACCGAAGATCGGCCACTCCGACGGCGGCGGGATCGGGGCGATCGTGACGCCGGCGTTCAGGCTGATCACCTGCTCGCCCTGAGCGGTGCGGAACGCTGCGAGACCGGAGTCAGCCGCGGCCACGTCCGGCGAGGCGAGGTGCACCAGGAGCGGGTCGGTGATGAGCCCGTCCTGGGAGTCCTGGACCCAGCGGGCCATCATCTCTGCGGCGCCCTCGAGGTCACCGGCGGCGATCTTGACGGCGATGTCGCGCTGGACGCCCGGGGTCGGCTTGTTGTCGTCGCCGAGGAGGTCGTTGAGCAGCTGGATCTTGGCGATTGCCTCCGCTTCGCCCGACATGGTGATGGCGAACTGGATCTGGGTGTCCTGGAGCCCCGCGGCGGTGAACAGGTCGTTGATCGCGGTCTGGCTGGCGCCGGCCTCGGCGAAGACGCCGCCGAGAACGCCTCGGAGCTCGGCCGCCTTGGCCAGCACCTCCTGCTGGCCGGCGCCGGACTGCACGAGCGCTCGGAGCGATTCGGCGGCCGCCTTGGCCAGGTCCTGGGCCTTGGCGATGCCGGCGAGTTGCTTCTCGTCGTACTCCCCGCGGAGCACCTTGCCCACGTCGATCGTCGCCGGCAGGGCGAACTGGATCGAGTCCCGGACCTTCTTGAGCTCGGACTCGTCGGGGCCGTCGACCTTGGTGTCGAGGCGCACCGGGTTCGTCTTCGCGAACTGGGCGAGGATGTTCGCGGCCCCCTTGAGGTCGCCGGTCTCGATCTTGGCCGTGACCTGCGAGGTGACCTCGGCGGGGATCTTGCCGTCGAGGAGACCGAGGTAGGCGTTGAGCTCGAACCGGGACTTCTCGACCTGGGACAGCTCCATCGCGGTCGTCACCTGCTTGGGGGTGATGCCGAGGAGCTTCAGGTACTCCTCCATCTGGGCCTCGTTGAGGCCCAGGGCGGCGAGCTGCTGGCGGTACGCCTCTCGGAGCCGGTCGGCTTCGGCGGTGACTGCGCCGGTGGACTCGCCCTGCTTGAGGAGGTTGGCCAGGTACTCGCGGGTCGCGGAGCCGAGTGCAAGCAGGTTCCGGATGCCCTCGTCCTGGAGCTTCCCGTAGCGGTTCAGGGCGGCGCCGGCGAGGTCGATGTCCTTCGGCATCTGGCGGACGGTGCGACGGAACTCAGCGAAGGCGTCGCCCAGGTCGAGCGCCGAGCCGACCGTGGCGCCCTCGAAGCCCTGCGACATGGACCGGGAGAAGGCGTCGCCGGCCGCGGCGTTGGCATCGAGTGCGATCCGGTTGGCCGCGAGGGCCGGGTCGGTGCGCTCGAGCGCGTCGCGCAGCTTCGTCTGCGACTCGGCCGCCAGGTCTGATGCCGAGGCCAGGTCCTCGGTCTCGTCCGCAGCCGGGACCAGGCCCTTGCGGAACTCCTGGAGGCCCTGGC
>JAEYSR010000085.1 GCA_023434535.1 Actinomycetes bacterium | reverse complement strand
GGCAGGCCGGGGCGGATCCCGACGGCGGCCTCGACCGCGTCGGGGAACTTGGCCGGGTGCGCCGTGGCGAGGCAGACGACCGGGACCGACGGATCGCCGAGCACCCCGGCGTCGGCCAGCTGCTCGGCCACCCCGATCCCGATCGCGGTGTGCGGGTCCACCAGCAGGCCCGTGCGCTGCTGCACCGAGCGGATCACGGCGGCCGCCGTCTCGTCGTCCAGACGGCCGCAGTCGAACTCCGACTGCAGCTGCGCCAGCACCTCGACCGGAACCGACACGGTGCCGTCGGCCCGGAACCGCGCCATCAGGTCCGACAGAGCCGCGCCGTCCCGCCCGAGCACCTCGAACAACAGCCGCTCGAGGTTGGAGCTCACCTGGATGTCCATCGACGGACTGGTGGTCGGGACCACCTCGGTGATCTCCATGGTCCCGGTGCTGAAGAACCTCGTGAGGATGTCGTTGCGGTTCGACGCCACGACGAGCCGTTCGACCGGAAGACCCATCCGCTTGGCCACCCAACCGGCGAGCACGTTGCCGAAGTTGCCGGTCGGCACGACGAACGTGACGGTCTCGGCGTCGCCCTCGGCGGCCGACTCGTCGCCCGTCACGGCCAGGTACGACGTCACGTAGTAGACGACCTGCGCCATCACCCGCGCCCAGTTGATGGAGTTCACGGCCGACAGCCGGACCTCGTCACGGAACTCCGCGTCGGCGAACGCCGCCTTCACCAGGTCCTGGCAGTCGTCGAACGTCCCGGGCAGCGCGACGGCGTGGGCGTTGGCCGCCCCGAGCGTGGTCATCTGACGGCGCTGCACCTCCGACGTCCGACCGTCGGGGAACAGGATCACGATGTCCACGCACTCCCGGTCGGCACACGCGTGCATGGCGGCCGACCCGGTGTCGCCGGACGTCGCTCCCAGCACGCACACCCGGGCACCTCGGGCCGACAGCACGTGGTCGAACAGCCGACCGACGAGCTGCAGCGCGACGTCCTTGAAGGCCAGCGTCGGACCTCGGAAGAGCTCGAGCAGGTGGAGCTCGGGACCTCCGCCGTCGGCGAGCACGGCGTCGCCGGTCGCGTCGACACCCCCGGCCACGCCCAGCGGGACGACCGGGCACACGTCGGGGGTGTCGAAGGTGGCGTACGCCTCGTGGACGATCTCCTCGAAGGCCGCGCGGTCCAGCGCACCGGGCACCCGGTTGCCGTCGTCGTCGACGTCGCCGTCGAGGAACGGCCACATCACCCGGACGGCGATCTCGGGGTAGGACAGGCCGCGCAGCTCGGCGAGCGGCGGCAGGTCCGGCCAGGCCTCGGGCAGGTACAGCCCGCCGTCGGGAGCCAGCCCGGCGAGCAGGACGTCGGAGAAGCCGAGGGCCGGAGCGGAGCCGCGGGTGGAGACGTAGCGCACGGAGATCCTCCCGGTCCGTCAGTCCTGGCCGATGACGCGCAGGACCGAGCCGATCGAGCGGACGGCGTCCAGCCCTCGCAGCTCCTGCAGCGTGGCGCGCAGGTCGGCCTCCCGGGCCGAGTGCGTGATGAAGGTGAGCCGCGCTCCGGAGCCCGAGTCCTCGAGCGACTCCTGCTCCATCGAGCGGATGGACACGCCGTGGGCGCCGAACACACCGGCCACCGCGGCGAGCACGCCGGGACGGTCCTCGACCTCGATGTTCAGGTAGAACGCGGAGCGCAGCTCGTCGATCGGTCGGATGTTCGCCTTGGCGAAGGCGCCGAGCGAGGCGTGGGTCCCCTTGGCCAGGTTGGCGGCAGCGTCGATGACGTCGCCGAGGACCGCCGAGGCCGTGGGGAAGCCGCCCGCCCCGCGCCCGTAGAACATCAGGTCCCCCACCGCGGCGCCCTCCACGAACACCGCGTTGAAGCTGTCGCGCACCGATGCCAACGGGTGCGTGTCGGGCACCATCGCGGGGTGGACGCGCACGGCCACCGAGCCGTCGTCGTAGCGCTCGGCGATCGCGAGCAGCTTGATCTGGAAGCCGAGCCGACCGGCGTGGTCGATGTCGGTGGCGGTGACCCCGGAGATGCCCTCGTGGAACACGTCACCGGCCACGACCTTGGAGCCGAACGCGATCGTGGCGATGATCGCCGCCTTGGCACCGGCGTCGAAGCCCTCGACGTCCGCGGTGGGGTCGCGCTCGGCGTAGCCCAGGCTCTGCGCCTCGGCGAGGGCCTCCGCGTAGCTCCACCCCTCCTCGGTCATCTTGGTGAGGATGTAGTTGGTGGTGCCGTTCACGATGCCCATCACCCGGGACACGTCCTCGCCGACGAGCGACTCCCGGAGCGGACGGATGAGCGGGATGCCTCCGGCGACGGCGGCCTCGAACAGCAGGTCCACGCCCGAGGACTCGGCCACCGCGTAGAGCTCGCCGCCGACGTTGGCGAGGAGCTCCTTGTTGGCCGTCACCACCGGCTTGCCGGACTTCAGAGCGTCGACGATCAGCTCCCGGGCGGGCTCGATCCCGCCGATGACCTCGACGACGAGGTCCACGTCGGGGTCCGTGGCGACCGACTCGGCGTCGGTCGTGAGCACGTCCGACGGCAGGTCGACGCCGCGCTCCTTGGACAGCGACCGCACGGCGACCCGGGTCACGCCGAGCCGCAGTCCGGTCCGTGCGGCGATCTCGTCGCCGCGGTCCGCGATCAGCTCGACCAGCGCCGCGCCCACGTTGCCGCAGCCCAGCAGGCCGATGTTGACGGTTCGTTCTGTCACGGGTTCCACCGTACCGGTCGGTGCCTCCGGGTCCCGAAGGCCTTCCGGGGTGAGAGGCGGACCCGACGCGTCGCTCACCCGACGTCGGTGGCGAGCAGGTCCTCGACCGTCTCGCGCCGGACCACCAGGCGGTCGACGCCGTCGGCGACGAAGACCACCGCCGGCCGCAGGACCTTGTTGTAGTTGGAGCCCATCGAGTGGCCGTACGCGCCCGTCACCGGGGTGGCGATCAGGTCGCCGACGGCGAGGTCCGCCGGCACCCGGCCCTCACGCACCAGGAGATCGCCCGACTCGCAGTGCTTGCCGACGAGCCGGATCGGCATCTCACGCCGCGAGGAGGCGGCGCGCGGCAGGAAGGTCTCGTACCCGCTCCCGTACAGGACCGGTCGCGGGTTGTCGCTCATCCCGCCGTCGACCGACACGTATGTCCGCACGCCCGGGATGAACTTCACGGTGCCCACCGTGTAGAGCGTGACCGCCGCGGCGCCGACGACGGCCCGACCCGGTTCGATCCCGATCTGCGCCGTCATGCCGGCGGCCCGACAACCGTCGAGGACGGCGGAGGCCCACTCGGTGATGCTCGGAGCGGATTCCCCCGCCACGTACGCGACGCCGAGCCCTCCGCCGACGACCAGCTCCGGGAGGTCGGCGTCGACCACGAACGGGGCCACCGCTCGCAGTCCCTCGAGGAAGTTGTCGACGCTGAAGACCTGGGACCCGATGTGCAGGTGCAGACCGACGAGCTCGACGGCGGCGGAGGCGCGGGCTCGTGCCAGCGCGTCGTCGGCCTGGCCGGTCGGCAGCGGGAACCCGAACTTCGAGTCGAGGTTCCCGGTCTGGACGTGCTCGTGGGTGTGGACCTCGATGCCGGGGTTGATGCGCAGCAGCACCTTCGGCGCCGGCAGGCCGCCGGCCACCAGCGACTCGATCCGGTTGAGCTCGTCGTTCGAGTCCACGACGATCCGGCCGACGCCGACCTCCAGCGCCATGCGCAGCTCGTCGAGCGACTTGTTGTTGCCGTGCAGCACCGTGCGCTCGGCCGGCACGCCTGCGGCCAGCGTCACCTGGAGCTCGCCGCCGGTCGCCACGTCGATGCGCATGCCCTCCTCGTGGGCCAGGCGGGCCATCGCCCGGCACAGGAAGGCCTTGGACGCGTACGTCGCCCCGTCACCGAGGACCGCCACCGCCTCCCGGCAGCGGGCCCGCACGTGGGCCTCGTCGTAGACGAACAGCGGGGTGCCGTGTCGCTCCGCCAGCTCGATCAGGTCGCAGCCGCCGATCGACAGCCGTCCGTCGTCCGCGAAGGTCGCCGAGTCGGGCAGCAGCCCGACGGGCAGCGGAGCGTTCTCGGCCGACGGGACGCCGGCGCTCACGTGCGGTCGCCCATGCGGTCCGGCGCCGACACGCCGAGGAGCCCGAGTCCGACGCGCAGCCCGACGCCGGCGGACTCGGCGAGCCACCAGCGGGCCTGACGGACGTCGTCCGCGGTGTCGGGATGCAGGATCGGGCAGTCGTGGTAGAAGCCGTGCACGGCGGCGGCGAGCTCCCTGACCCACGTCGTGACCTTGTGGGGAGCGCGCTCCCGGGCGGCCAGGCGGACGACCTCGGGCAGCGACTCGAGCTGGCGCAGCACCTCGAGCTCCCGCTCCTCGGTCAGCACCGACAGATCGACCCGGTCCAGCGGGACCCGCTCGATCCCGCGCTCGGCGGCCACCCGGGCGATCGAGGCGATGCGGGCGTTGGCCATCTGGACGTAGAAGACCGGGTTCTCGTTGGACTGCTGGACCACGAGCCCCAGGTCCACGGTCTGCGGCGAGTCCACCGACTGCAGCAGGTACGTGAGGTGCACCGCGTCGGCCCCGACCTCCTCGACAAGGTCCTCCAGCGTGATCAGGTCGCCGGCCCGCTTGGAGATCTTGACCTCCTCGCCGTCGCGCTCCAGTCGGACGAGCTGGGTGATCACCACCTCCAGGTCGTCGGGGTCGTGGCCGAGGGCCTGGATCGCGGCCTTCATCCGCGGGACGTAGCCGTGGTGGTCCGCTCCCCACACGTTGATCACCAGGTCGAAGTCCCGCTCGAACTTGTCGCGGTGGTAGGCGATGTCGGGCAGCAGGTAGGTGTACTCGCCGTCGCTCTTGACGAGCACCCGGTCCTTGTCGTCGCCGAACACGGTGGAGCGCAGCCAGATCGCGCCGTCGCGCTCCTCGACCATGTCGCGCTCGCGCAGGTCCGCGAGCGTCTCGTCGATGGCGCCCGCGGCCAGGAGGCTCCGCTCGGAGAACCACGTGTCGAACTCGACGCCGAGCGACGCCAGCACGCGGCGCTGGTCGTCGAGAGCGTGGGCCTCGCCCCACTCCAGCGGGTCGACGTCGTCGGGCATCTCGCCGGCCCAGTCGATGATGTACTGGCCCATGTAGCCGCCCTCGGGCGGCTCCTCCCCCGCCTTCCGCGCCGCGAGCGACGAGGCGAACGTCTGCATCTGGACGCCGCGGTCGTTCACGTAGAACTCGTCGGAGACCTCGTGGCCGACGAACCGCAGCAGCCGGGCCAGGCTGTCGCCGTAGACCGCACCGCGGGCGTGGCCGGCGTGGACCGGGCCGGTGGGGTTGGCCGAGACGTACTCGACCATGACCTTGGTCCCCGCCCCCGAATCGTCGCGTCCGTAGTCGCCGTCCGCCGCCAGGACGGTGCCGATGAGCTCGTGCAGCCACCCCGGGTCGAGCCGGAAGTTCACGAAGCCCGGACCGGCGACCTCGACGCCGACCACGTGCGGCGGCGGGTCGGCCATCAGGGCGTCGGCCAGCTGCTGGGCCAGCTCGCGCGGGTTGCGACCGGCCCGCTTCGCGGAAGCCATCGCCACGTTGCTGGAGAACTCGCCGTGCTCCCGACGCGCGGGGCGCTCCAAGTGGATCTCCGCCGGCGGCTCGACGCCGAGCGACGTGAGCGTGTCTCGGAGGGCGGCGGTCAGCACGTCACGCATGGGGAAGGGACTCCGTGGCGGAGGACCGCCGGGCTGGTCGGGAAGATGAGAGCGGATGGTACTTCCGCCCGGGAACAGCCCACGAAGCGGTTCGGTCGGTCGAACGGGTTGCGCTAGGGTCGCAACCCGCTGCCCTCGGCGTCCGGGGGCCCCCGCCCTCGTAGCTCAGGGGATAGAGCATCGCCCTCCGGAGGCGTGAGCGCAGGTTCGAATCCTGCCGAGGGCACTCACATCGACGGTCGGCCGCTCCGGCGGCGGGCGACGAGCGTGACCGTGAGCCACGCCACGAAGGCGAGCGCCACGATCGGGAAGCTCGGCGGCAGGTTGAACATCACCGCCAGCACGAGGCCGACCCACACGCTCAGGAGTGCGATCGCCGCGCTCGCCAGCGCGGCGATCACCGGCCGGGCCGTGATCGCCAGCGCCGTCGCGGCCGGCGTGATCACGAGGGCGAACAGCAGGAGCGTGCCGACGACCTGCACGGCCATCGTCGTCACCAGGGCGAGCAGGACCAGGAACACCAGGCCGAGCGACCGGACGGCGACCCCCTTGGCCTCGGCGACCTGGGGGTCGACGGACGAGAACAGCAGCGGTCGGCCGATGACTGCGAGGACGACCAGGACCACCGCCGTCATGATCCCGAACGTGACGAGCTGCTGCGACGTGACCGCGAGCAGGTTGCCGAAGAGGATGCTCGTGACGCTGCCCGCCGACTCGCTGGCCAGCGATGCGAACAGCACGCCGAGGGCCGTGGCGACGGCGAGGATGGATCCGGTGGCCGTCTCCCGGTCGACGGTGCGTCGTCCGAGCAGGCCGATCCCGATGCCGCCGAGCGTGCAGAACACCGCCATGCCGAGGGTCACGGGTGCGCCGACGAGGACGGCGGCCGTCGCGCCGGGGAACCCGATGTGGGCGAGGGCGTGCGAGGCGAACGCGTCCCGACGCACCACCACGAAGTAGCCGATGGGACCCGCGGCGATCGCCACGAGGGTCCCCGCCAGCAGGGCGTTGCGCATGAACGACGCCGACAGGACGTCCAGCCACTGGGACTGGTAGCCGACCTCGGCGAGCAGGGACGCACCCACGTCAGCCGCTCCTGGTGAACAGGTCGCCCTGCGGCGTCCGGACGACCTTCACCGACGTGCCGTAGAGGTGGCTCAGGAGCGTCTCGTCGACGACGTCGCCGATCGGCGCGTAGTGCGGGTGTCCGTCCAGCAGGTAGACGGCGCCGGTCAGGACGCCGAGGAGGGGGTTGATGTCGTGGGTGACGACCATCGTGGTCAGCGCCTGTTCGGCGGAGATCTCACCGAGGAGGGTCGCGAGCTCGTGCTGGTTGCGCACGTCGAGCCCGGCGAGGGGCTCGTCGAGCAGCAGCAGCTCGGGTCGTCCGACGACGGCCTGGGCGATGGCGACGCGCTGGCGCTGGCCTCCCGACACCTGCGACAGGCGCCGATCCGCGTAGCCGGTCGCTCCCACGGCGGCCAGGGCGTCGTCGACGGCCGAGCGGGCGCTCGCGTCGCGCCGACCCCACCCGAAGCGGGTGCCGGCGAGGCCGAGGCCGACCAGGTCCCGGCAACGGATCGCCTCGGCCGTCCGGGCGTCGTCGTCCTGCGGCACGTACCCGATGCGGGGGTCGCCCCGGCGGGGCGAGCGACCCAGGACCTCGACGGTCCCCGACGCCGGCTCGAGCAGTCCGAGGAGCAGTGCGAGGAGCGTCGACTTGCCCGAACCGTTCGGCCCGATGACGCCGACGATCGAGCCGGGCGCGATCTCGAACGTGCCCTCGGCCCAGATCGTCCGTCCGCCGCGTCGCGCCGTCACGTCGGTCAGCGCGACCGCCG
>JAEYSR010000071.1 GCA_023434535.1 Actinomycetes bacterium | reverse complement strand
TGCTCAGCATCGTCCAGGGCAACGCTCCGGAGCTGCCCGCCGACAAGGCCGTCATGTGGCTCAGCGGCGTGCAGGACGGGATCGCGTCGATCGACGGCGTGCGGACCGGCTACGACTACACGGCCGGGCCCAAGAAGCTGGTCGAGCTCGCCGGGGCCGGACACAACAACGCCTTCACCGACATCTGCGAGATCGGCGGAGGCGGCCTGATCGCCCTGGCGGTCGCCACCGGGCTTCCGCTGCCGGACCTGCTGCTCAACCTGGGCAACGACGGCTGCCCCGTGCCGCCGTTCACCGATTCGCCGGTCCTGTGGCCGCAGGTCGCCCACCTGGTCACCGCAGAGCTGCGCTACCGCTCCGGCCTGGATCCGGAGCCGGTGGGTCTGGGCGACGGCGTGCTGGCGTCGCTGCCGAACGTCTCCACCTACCGGCACGCGCCCTGACCCGCGGACGAGGAGCGGCGCGCCGGCCCGTAGGCTCGTGACGTGACCGACACGACCAAGAGCGGCCTCGAACCGACCGCGACCGGCGGGGTGGACGTGGTGCTGCTCGCCGCGCCACGAGGCTTCTGCGCCGGCGTCGAGATGGCGATCAAGGCGCTCGCATGGATGGTCCGCGCCTTCGACGGGCCGGTGTACTGCTACCACGAGATCGTCCACAACCAGCAGGTCGTGGAGCGGTTCCGCGAGCAGGGCGTCGTGTTCGTCGACGACGTCGGCGAGGTCCCCCCGGGCCGGCCCCTCATGCTGTCGGCCCACGGGTCCGCACCCGAGGTGGTCCAGGCCGCCCGCGAGAACGGCGGCTTCGTCGTCGATGCCGTGTGCCCGCTGGTCACCAAGGTGCACCACGAGGTCAAGGTGCGTGCCGGCAAGGGCTTCTCGATCGTCTACATCGGCCACGAGGGCCACGAGGAGGCCGTCGGCACCATGGCGGTCGCCCCCGAGGCCATCCACCGGGTCGAGTCGGTCGAGGAGGTCGACGCACTCCCCCAGTTCGAGACGCCGGTCGCGCTGCTGGCCCAGACCACGCTGTCGCACCGGGACTGGGCGGACGTTGCCACCGCCACCACGGAGCGGTTCCCCGACGTCTGGACGCCCGGGCGCAGCGACCTGTGCTTCGCCACGACCAACCGCCAGTCCGCCCTGATGGAGATCGCGTCCCGATGCGATGCCGTGGTCGTGATCGGTTCGGCCAACTCGTCGAACACGGTGGCGCTCGAGCGGCTGGCCCGCAGCGCCGGCTGCGCCACGGTGCTCCGGATCAACACGGCCGACGAGCTCCCGCGGCGCGACGACGGCTCCGTGGCGCTCGACGGCGTCGTCGGCGTCACCGCCGGCGCTTCTGCTCCCGAGGAGCTCGTCGACCAGGTGATCGCCGCACTGGCTCCGGCCAGGGGCGTCGAGGAGTTCCGCCTCACCGACGAGGACGAGTACTTCCCTCCGCCCCGGAACCTGCGGGACCTCCTGGTCGCCATCGACGCGGTCGGCGGCCTCGGCCTCGGAGCCGATCCGGGCGCACGTCCGCCGTCGGACGACAGAACCCTCGCGGCCAGCGAGGTCCTCGCCGACCTCGTCTGACCGTCGGCCACCCCTCCACCCGTTCTGTTCTGCAGAAGCGGTCGGGACCCACCGCTTCTGCAGAACAGAACAGGCTCACAGCGGCGTGGGAGAGTGGGCGGGTGACGGCACTCCGACTCTTCCTGCACATCCTGGCGGCCTCGGTCTGGGTCGGGGGCCAGATCGTCCTGGCCGGCCTGGTCCCGACAGCACGCACGCTCGGACCCGATGCCCCGAAGGCGGTGGCCAACGCCTTCAACCGGATCGCCTGGCCTGCGTTGGGTCTGGCCGTGCTGACCGGTCTCTGGAACGTGATGGCGATCCCGATCGAGGATCTCCCCCACCCGTGGGTCGAGCTGCACATCCTCGCCGTGCTGCTGACCGCCGCCGGAGCGTTCCTCCACACCCAGGCCAAGGGCAACCGCACCATGCTCGCCGTCGGCGGCGCGATGTCGTCGCTGTTCGCCGTCGCCGCCATGTACCTCGGCGTACTGGTCACGACCAACGTCGGCTGACGGATCGATCCACAAGGATCGCGATCGTTTGACTCAGTTGCCGCAACGACTCGCTGAGATGCCGGGCACTACGGCGCCGGCTCGTAGCCGATGGATTCCGGGTCCAGCTTGTCGAGAATTGACTCGGGTGGAACCCACACTGCCTGTCCATCCACCGTGAGACTCTCGACGACCGCGTCGGTGACAACGAGAGCCACTGCGGGACAGGTTCCAGGGGTCGATGCGAGCGCGGGGTCAGGGGGGATCTCGATGCCCAGGAAGTTGGGGTCATCTCCTCGAAGGATCCGAGCGTCGAGGGGTCCGGCGTACGAGCAACCCGGAGGCACGCCCCCGACCTCTGAGGCTGTGACGCTCCCTGTGTCCGTCAGCGTTGCGACGGCGAGTGTGCCGTCCTCGGGCCAGTGTCGTGCGGCGGTGGTCGAAATGGTTGAGGGACTCGGGCTCTCCGACTCCGAGTTGTCCGAGACGCACGAGACGAGCAGGAGTGATGCTGATGCGACAGCGACCGCAAGACCGCCAAATCTTCCTGCACCTGGCACGTCAGGAACGGTACCCGGCGGTTCCAATGCGGACCGTGTGACTGCGAGGTTCTCTGCTCACCGGGCTGTGGAACGTGATGGTGATCCCGATCGAGGATCTCCCCCCTTCATGCGGCCGGCTCCACCATCACTCGGTGGCGACGATGGCGGGCTGGTCGATCAGAATCGACGCCGTGGATCTCCCGCCTCCAAAGACCTCACCTGGCCGAACCGTGTTCACGTCGTGGCCGCTCCGGATCATGAACGCGGCCGCAGTTCTGGTCCTGTCCGCCATCCCTAGCGGCATCCTCGCCGAGGTCGGAGCATCGCAGGCACCGGCGGCTGGGACTCTCGGCACCGTCACCCTCGTCTTGGGAGTCGTTTTCGCGGTTCGAGCCTTGCGAATGGCCGTCACTTTCGAGGCCGACACGTGCACGGTGCGCAACCTCTTCCGAACTCGACGCTTCAAACTTCAGGATGTCGACCGATTCGAGTTCGACGTCGGACTGGGTCTCGGAACGGGCGACACGTTGCACCTGGTCACACGAGCCGGAACCACGACTGCCATCACCGTCCTGACGCTCCCCGCCTTCGGCATCTTCCAAGGGCCAGGACGGCGTCGCTGCGCCGCAATGAACGCAGACTTGAACGGTCGGAGGTAGCGCGTCCTGTCCGTGCCGTCAGAGACGGCGAACCGACCGCATCGCAGCTCCTGACGCTTTGCGGAATTGCTTCGCCGCACCTGTTCGGACGAGGACGCTCGGCATGGGCGATCCTTGAAGTGCTTCAGTCCGGAGGGAGATCGCCGCTCGTGTTGATGAGCAGCAACTCGCTCCGTGAGAGGGTGTCGCTTGCAGTCTCGATCGTGAATCGACCGTCGCGTGCCACGATCGTCTCCCAGTTGCCTTTGAGCGGAAGGCCGTTGAACGACATGACGGCGGTGACGGCGAACGAGTCGTCGATGGCCATCGGTGGGGCGGAGCTGGGTGGCTGTTGAACGACGGTGTAGCCGCCGCCCCAATCGAGCGACGTACCGCTGCACCTCTCGGCCACGTTCCTGGCCGCGTCGAGCCAGTCCGACGCTTGCTGGTCATCGGCAAACGCATGCACTCGGACCGAAGCCGCTTGGGCGACATGACCTGCCTTCGACTCCGACCCTCGATAGACGGCGTTGGCACTCGCTCGAGGTGGATTGGCGACCGACGCGCGTGGGACTGCAGGGCAGAACTCGTCGGTCGACTCGCGAGGCGACGAGACCTGCATCCAGCCACGCCGTCCGACGTCGTCCGCTTGCGGCAGAGCGCTCCGAACGACGGCCAGATCTCGGTCGGCAGCGGCCGTGCTGGCAGCTTGGGTCGCCTTGGGTCGGTCGGCGGAGCAAGCGGAGAACAGAATCGCCAGAGCGACCATGAAGGTCAACGCGCGAACAGTCACGCTCTTCACGCCGGGTCCCCTCTCCTCGCCCGCGGCACTGGTAGCAACCAGAACGCAGAATGATAGGCACGGCTGGCACCCGTATTCAGTACGGCGGGACTGCCACCGCCGTCGCGGTCAGCAGTGCATGGACATCGGCCCTCGACACGTCGTGATCAGCGAGCGGGGTGCGTCGCTCCTCGGCCGCGGGCCCACAACGCGACGACGAGCGCACCGACTGCGACCGACGCCAATCCGACCGCCGGCCAAACCGCAGGTACGACACCCATCCGGAAGACCGGCTCCATGCCACCCTTGCGCGCCAGGTCTCTGGTCGTTTCCAGGTCGTGCTCGATCCAAAGTCGCCGGACCCACCACCACACCGACGCAGCCGCTGCGACGAACGCAATCGCGAACGCCGTCGTGCTGATCCGACGTCGCAGGTCGGCCATCTCCTTCGCCGACCGCTGCTCGCGTGCGGGTGGACCATGTTCCGAGGGCCACCCCGCCCTCTCCCAGGAATCGTCGTCGTTCGAGTTCCGATCCCTCCCCACGCCGCCGAGGGTACAGCCGTCACGTGTGGCATCCGATCGGGCCGCAGCACCGGATCAGGAAGGACGCGGACGACCATCGCACCCGCAGTGTGAGGCCATCCCGGACCCGGCCCGGCTCGAACGGGCAGCCACCCTCGCCAGACTGCGGGCAGGACGCACCTGCACCGGGTGGGTGCGCCTTGGGCGGTTCATCGTTCACGCTAGGTAAGACATTGGGTCCCGAGATCGGCCCTATTCGTCGTCTGTCTCGCCGTCGTCCGGCGACCAGTAGAGGGTTGCCGACCACCACGGGCCCTCCGCGATGATCTCCTGGGAGATCGTCAGGTCGAGGATCTCATCGGGACCGACGGCTCGCTCCTCGATCGCGGCGGCAACGCGGCGAAGAAGATGGGGCAGGTCAGTCGGCCGATCATCGAGAGCGTTCGCGAGCGAGAAGTGCTGGACAGTCCAGTTCTCCATGACGGCACAGCGCCACGCACCGAAGGAGCCGGCCTGCCGGAATGTGCTGCTGGCGCTCGGCACGCTGAACGACGTGGGACGCCCAGCTCCGCGTCCACCGGCCCTACTCGGCGGTCCGCCCGTTTCGGCCGACCGCTGGCCGGGCCGAGCACGACAAGCGGAACGCCGAAAATTTGGACCCAGTCGAGCGGCTGCCATTCATGCTCGGCGGCAGGTCCAGCGACGTACCCTCGGTGTGTGGGAGGTTGGCGTGTACACCGCCGAGCCGCGCTGATCGGCGGACTTGTCGTGGCCCTCGTCGGGACTGGCGGCATCGCATTCCTCGTGGCGAACTTCGTGGTGTCGCATTCCTTGAGGAACGTGGACGGGCCCGAATCGTGCGATTGGGCCGAACGCCGCGAGCTGACTTCGCTCGAGCACACGACTGCGAGCGTTGCCGCAACCATCGGGGGCACGGTCGAGTCCGGTATGAGCTGCTCCTACGGAGCGCTCGAGATGCAGGTCCGCTACAGGTGGGGGATGAACGGGACGGAAGTGTCTGCACTGCTCGACGCCGCGGGAGGCCGACACCCTTCCAGGACCTGCCCGATGATCTACGCCGGGAGCGACGACGACAGTCGGATCGTTCGCGTGTCCCTGAATGAGGAGTGCGACTCGAACTGAGTGGCACGGCGGAGATCCGGCACGAGGTGCTTCAGCGACGTGCGACTCCGATGTGGCCGCGCTCGACGCACTCGTCCCAGGTCGCCAGCTGCCACTCGCGTAGCTGGTCTCCGTCGTAGTCCTGTACGCCGTCAGGGATTCCGGCGCCACCGGCCTTCGCGAACACGCTCTCCAGGTCCTCATCGGACATGCTCGCGAGGTCCGCCTCGTACACGTCTCTCGACGTGGCACCACCCGAGAGGGCAAGCACCGACGCGCACATCTCCTTCACGACGGCGTCATCCGTCGAGTCGAAGGCATCCACCACATCAGTTCGAGCGTCGCTTGTCGTGCAGGCGGCGAGCGGACTCGCGAAGACCACGGCAGCCGTGGCCAAGAGAAGCACCGATCTCATGCACTTGAACGTACTGGCCTGCTTCCTCGGGGCATTGCGCCGCCCAGGCAATGCTCGCCGGGCGCCGGACAGACCTGCCGGCACTAGAGGCCCAGATCGAGGCCGAGCCGCGCCGCGGCGGAGCGCATCCGGTTCTGAAGCTTGGGGAGATCAGGGTTCCCGACGATCGCGCTGCGAAGGACCGAGACCGCCAGGTCGGGCTGCGACTCGCGGACAGCGACCGCGGCGATCAGTTGGGGTGGAGCTCCGAGACTCAGCAGCTTGTCAGGGGTCTGCTGCATGAGTTCAGAACGGTGCCCGACCGAATCGAGCCACGGCAGTCCGCGACCCATGAGGGGCTCCACGATCTCTGCCGCGATCTCCACCGGTGTACCGACGATCGGCCACCACACATGGGTTCGAACATCCATGAGATAGCCGAGGCTGCTCTGCACCGCCCCATACGAAACGAACGACGGGTCGGTCGGAAGATCCGTCAGTTCCGCGTACTCGGCGAACCAGACGCCCAGGTTCACAGTGAACTTGCTGGAGAAGCTCCGCCAGCGGGCGTCGTCGGGGATGTCTCGCGACGGCGGAGGTGTGTACTCGGCCATCTGGAACCCGATGAAGTGGACGACGCCATCTTCGACCGTTCGATTCCACGCGTGCCGTCGCTTGCGGAAACCAAGTGGTTTCAGCACGCCGTGGACGATCTGCGCAGCCGAACCCAGGAGCTCGGTATTCGGCGTCTTCGGCACGCGGTGACCCTAGTGAGCTCGTCCGCCACAACGATCAGCCCACGACGGCGCCTGCACGTCTCCAACGGCACGACATGCTGGACGACGGAGCTATCGGTTGAGTAGGTCGCACAAGCCATCGACCTCAGATGCGTCGACCGGAGACGTGATCACGAACCATGGTGGGTCACACTCGTGGTCGGGGTCGGCCACCGTGCACGCAAGATCGCCGACGCTGTCAGCCAGGTCCTGAACTTGCTCTGGATCGTCGGTCTCGACGAGGAGCTGGATTCGCCAGATCTGCGGCCGCGTCATGCCGTCACGGTACGGCAGGCCGCGGCCGACCCGGCAGTAGTGGATGGCGCCCGGCGCCGAGTCTCCAAACCCGTAGGAGCGTTACCGTCTGCGACGTGGCGGAACAGCGCGGTCAGGCGCATCGGCCGACGAACACGTGGGTGCTAGCCGGCCAGATCCTCGGGACGCTGCTCCTCTGGGGAGTTCTCATCACCATCTTCAGGTACGGCCCGTGGCAGTGGCAGGTCGCCACGGCCGTTCTCGTCGTGGTGGTGGCGGGTGGCTACATCCTGGGCCGGCGCGTCCGAGATCGTGGATAGCGGCCGCAGCGGGACGCATCCGCCACTACTTGCGCTGGTTGAACTTGAGATCGATCGGGACCTCAGCTGCGGTCGAGTTCCTTCTGAACCGTCGCCGTGTCGAGTCCGGTGAGGCTGATCTCGCTCACCTCAGCGGCGAAGCGCTCGCGTGCGGCGTTCGCCGCTCGCTTCGTGGGGAAGCGTCGACGCGCCACGACCTCCGACGAGCCGATCCGTAGCACGGTGAGCTCCCACGGATTCAGCGAGATCGGCAGCTCCGGGTATTGCTTCGACATCAGTTGGCTCCAAGGAGCGAGCCCGACGCGACTCAGCAGGATCCGCAGCGAACCTGCCTCGACCCCGTGGTTCGGTTCCACACAGATCAGTGTCGATTCCAGCGACCGCTGCTGCAACCACTTGGTCGGCTACTCCGGTCACGAACGACAGGACGCTTCGGCAGACGAACGGGACACCGCAGCGCCCGAGTACTGGTCGCGGCCCAGGCTGGACCGATCCTCGCCCAGTTGGATGCGGTAGGACGACCAGCCGGCGGAGGCGCGCACGAACACGACGAAGTCGCGACTGTCGGATGGAAGCCCGCTCACGACGAGCACTCGCCTGCCATCCACGCTCCGAACCGACGGCGTGATCCGAGCTGAGCCAGGAAAGCCCGACGGAGAGTCTGGGTACTCGTCCTCGGACCAGCTGAACACCTCGACATCTTCGATGTCCTCGGTGCAGCGACGGATGACCACCGCAGGCGGCTCGCCGAACACGATCACGTCGTCGGGCGGCCCTGCGATCTGCTCGAAGCAGCTCGATGCGACCAGACCGAGAAGCACGACCAGCATGACCCGACGCACGCGCTGACCACACCAGCCCCTCAGCGCTGCACGCTCCCCGTCCGGAGCTGCTTCGATGCTCGCTTCCAGAAGATGAGACCCACGATCGGACACGTCAGGAGACCGGCAAGCCACAACAGTGGCGACGGCCACCGAGCGGGGCCGCTCCCGAGCACTCCACAGAACGCCACGACAGGCCAGAAGACGTAGTTGTGGCCCATCGCACTGATCACGAAGAACCGGAGACGTCGCCTCTCGATACGCACCTCCACCATGGGCCGAGAGTAGCTGGTGGAGGTCCGACGTCGACCTGGTCCCACACCGCTGTGACTACCGTGAACACATGGGAGCGACGGCCCGGGCCTGGTCTGAATGACCGCTGTCGAGCCGGAGCAGGACTCGTTCCCCGACACGATCGCTGCGCCCTTGGTCTGCTGGCTCGGCGCTCTGTTCACAGGTCCGGTCGCGCCTGCGATCGTGCTCGTGATGAGTCGTCATCATCGGGAGTCCCCGACGCGTGCACATGCGATCGCCGCAACGGTCCTCTGGACGGTCGCCCTGGGCGTCTACCTGCCCGTCTTCGTCTTTGCGATCTTCCTGCCGTCGTTGGACCGCGACAGCGGCGGGCCGTCCCCGTGGGCCTTCTTGGTGGCGGCCGGCATCGCCGTGAGCACGTGGACTGCGACGCTGATCGGATTGGTCGTGATCTACCGACAGCACAAGGCGGGTGCATGGTCAGCATCACCAGGAAGCACGCCGCCGACCGCGTCGAATCAGCGCTTCGATCTGTGATGGCCGAGATCGGAACATGGATGAAGCAGGCGCTCGCGTAGGGAGGGGGTCAACCCGAACCAGGGTCGAACCTCGATCAAGCTGGGCTGGCCGACGAAACCGCCCCGAGCACCTCGGTTGCGATCACTTGGCGCTGTTTCGCCGAGCCGCAGCAGGTCATGGGCAGGAGCGCGTCGCCGTCGTCGGTCTGGACGGCGACTCGAGGTCCCCCGAGTCCAGACCCGTCCGCAGATACGCCTCGGACCGACGAGAGGTCGACCCTTAGCGGCTTCCAAACGCCATGGGCAACGAGTTCGGATGCGGTGATCTGGACCCGAGCGGTGAGCACGCGGAGTCCGAAGAACGCTGCGGCGATGAAGAGAGCGACGAACACGATGCGAGCGAGCCCCGTCACATCGGATGCGACCAGCACATCGAGGAGCCAGATGACTGACAGCGCTGCGGTGCCGCCTCCAAGGAGAAGTTGAAGACCCGGCGCGGGCCACACGATGACCGAGTCATCCCGACGAAGGAGCACGGCCCGAGGGTGACCTGTGTCCGCTTGGGCTGCAAGTGGGAGCAGCCGCGGCCGCCAACCAGGGCCGAGACACCCGAAGCACTGCAGGCGAAATCGCATCTCCGCCACCTGCCGAGAGGAGGCGTCGAGAGGCCGTGCCCGGCGAGTGGCAACGCTACTGGGCGAGCAATGAGATGAGTCGGCGAGCTTCCCTGAGAGCCTTGGTGCTCCCCTTGGTGTTGGCGAGTTCAACAAGTGCCGGCGGGGGCACCGTCACCGTCGGTCCAGCGGCCTGAGCGGCGTCAGCGGCGAGCGTGATGACAACGTGGAGATCGTTGCGTCCGGCCGTCGCCAATTGAGCGATGAGGGCAAGCGAAGCGTTGAGCACGACGTCTGCGTCTGTGTCGATCCATCGACCGAGGTTGTCGCAGAGGCGGCGAACTTTGGCCGTGTCGGTGCTGATGAGGAGTGCGAGAGCCCGGGGGATCCATTCGGCAACCCACCGCGGATCGTCAGCTCGCGCGCTGAGAAGTGTGAGAGCGGGCGTCGAGTTCAGCTCGGCCCGGGCGCTGATACCGAGGGCACAGGTGATGGCTCCGGCCTCGGTGACGGGTACATCTGCTGTGGCAAGCCAGGCGCAGAATCCGCCGAGGAAGGCGGGGCCAGACCAGGAGGGCGAGCGATTGAGGTCACCGACCAGGGGGGCCAACATGGACGCTATTCCCCGTGCTGGGTCGTGCGGCCACATGAGGGGGTACACACTCCCTGCGAGTCTGGTAGTGCGAACGACGGCGAACTCTTCTGACGCCAACACCTGCATCCAGGTCGGCGGAAATGTCGCGAGCGACCGATAGGTCGTCGCGGAGAACCAGTCCGGGTACACGGGCTCGGTGGTGGCGCGGCGGCCAGCCCGCAACTCCGCGACGATGAGGTCGCGTTGCGAGTTGGTCAGATCGGGAACCTCCTCAAGCCGGTTGTCGAGAATCGCGGGGGCAATCCGGCCGGACGGTTCGGTCGGCATCGACAGGAGGGGTACCGGCTGTCGAGATCGAAGCCGAACCATGATCTCCTGGCCGCGATGCTCGAGAAGGTAGCGAGGTGTCGGTAGGCCGGGCCCGTCCAGGTCATCCTTGCCGTCGGCGTACTCCAGGTGGTTGTTGTTGAGTGGATGGGCAAGGAGTTCTCGTACGCCGTTGGCTGCGAACGACACCATGTAGTCCCCTGACCGGAGTCGGTTCTCAACCGTCGGAAGGATCCGCCGCAATCGGCGACGAAGCTGCTCCGGATCGTCCCCGGCCCGTTGAAGAAGCCCCTCGAGCATGCGCTCGAACACAAGCCCATCGATGCTGCCAGCCATGACTGACTCCGCCGCATCCATGAACATCTCGTCGTGCACCAAGGCTCTCGGAACCGACTCTGATGGCGCCGGCATGAGCGCCAGGAACTCTTGAGCCGCCGGGTGAACGAGTTCGTCCTCATCCGCAGCGAAGATCACATCGGAGTCCCACGACTCAGCCCAAGCCGGAAGACCGACCACGATGCCCATCGTGTCGG
This sequence comes from Actinomycetes bacterium, assembly GCA_023434535.1. Lineage (GTDB taxonomy): Bacteria > Actinomycetota > Acidimicrobiia > Acidimicrobiales > Microtrichaceae > Dermatobacter. Next base: position 4,970 of record JAEYSR010000071.1, on the reverse strand, counting down.
CGTCGATGATCTCCGGGCCCGTTCCGTCGATCAGCAAGCCGGCGGACCGCGATGCAGATCCATCCCACGACCGTTCTTCGCCGTAGAGAATGACGATGGACACTGACTCTGCATCCGTGGGTTGAGGGGACGAAGCGGCGAGATCCGCCAACTCTGCGATTCGCTCGGGTCCAGCGGCCATCACGCGATGAGCGTCCTCGACGGCAAAGAGCAGTGGCACGACGTAGCCAGGGTCGGACGCGAAGTACGCAACCCGAACCTCTCCATCGGCGAACCGCACCAACGCGAGTCCGTCGCTCACAACATCTGCTCCTTTTGGCTGCGGGATCACAGATGACGGTACCGACCGGCCTATGAATCGACTCCGCGACTTGGCTGCGGCCGCCTCCCGGATCCGCCGATCGCACACCGGCTCTCCATCTCGGAGGGATTGCCCGTTGCGTAGGCTCGAGCCGAATCAGGTCGCCGTCGATGAGTAGCAATCAGTCCGTGCCCTGATCGGTCATCTGCCGGCCCGGATGCCCGCTCGACGACCCGATCGCGCCTGTCGGTCTGCGACGGTCATCCGCATCGGCAGCAGTAGCGATCCGGATCGCGAAAGACTTACCCGGGCCAGGGAGAGGAACCCGATGAAGCGAACCGCCCCTGCGGCCATCCTGGCCGTGACCACCCTGCTCGTGCTCGCTGCCTGCACCACCGACAGCGAGACGTCACCGACAACAATCGCGCAAGCGCCGACCAGGACGAGGCCCGAGCTCCCGTGCATCGACGCCGACCCGGCCGATGTCACCGCAATTGCCGGGGTACTCAAAGGTGACGCGCGGGCCCTCGACGCGGCCCACACCTACAAAGACGGCCCGTACCGCGTCGTGGTAGCCGACGTGCTCGATGAACAGGGTGAGAGGCTCGAGAGCGCCGAGACCTGGGTCTTCATCAATGGCAGCCTCCGAGCTGTGTCGAGCGACGCCGCAGACCTGAGCTTCGTCAGCAAGCTACGGATCGAGGACGAGAACGGGTTTCGGACCATCACCGGCCATGACGTGTTCGAGGTCGGGTCGGCGCTGAGCTTCGGCTGCCGGGCCAGGGGCTGACCATCACGGAGACGAGCTCTGAACCGGCTTTGCTTGCCGTCTCGCCCTTGGCCCCATTCGGAACGTCCAGGCCAGGTCGCTTCCCGGACCAAGCAACGAGTCCCACGGATCGGATCTCCGGCATGCTGTCGTGCGGGAAGGAGTCGCCATGACACTCACAGCTGCACCAGTGGTCGAGGCATCCAAGGTGCGCCCACGGCCGAAGCGACGATGGCCGCTCCTCGCGAGCGGAGCCGCCGCAGTGATCACAGCGGTTGCGGCTGCGCTCCTGGTCGTCGACTCGACACCTGCACCCGATGCGTTTCCGCCGGGTATCGGCGGGGCTTCATCATCCTTGCCTGTGCCGGTCGGCGAGACGTTCCTGGTGGCGTTGGCGACGGAGCTGCCGCGTGTGACGGTGCTCGACGCTGCCCCAGTCACCACGGGAGGATCGGTTGCCGTGGCGTCCGAGGTGGTCGCATGCACCCCGGCCCCGGGCATGGGGCTGCTGGGCGTGGGCGTCGCCGACATCCAACGCTGGTGCAGCACCCAGAGCGTCGACGGACTCGATCTGTCCTCGCTCCACGAGGACTCGTACTTGATGCTCGTCCTGGTACCTCTTGCCGAGGGGCCGGTGAATGTCACCGGGATCGACATCACCTACAGCGACGGCAGCCGGGAGGTCAGTCAACGGATTAGAGCGGACTACTCGTTTGTCGGAGCATCGTCACACCATGTCGAAACCGATTGACGTCGTGCTGGCCTTCGTCGCTGAGCTGGCCGTCTTCCTCCGTGCTCTTCGAGCAACGACGACCGAGATCTCCAGAGCTGACCTGTGGGCGCCGCTGACGGCAAGGGACTCATCGGGTTCCCGGTCCCGAATGGGAGAAATCCCAGGTGTGGGCAGCTTCAAGCTGCACGGAGTCGGCTGCCGAGTCGAACTCGATTCTGGTGCCGAGATCGACTTCGACTGGGACCGTGAAGGTCGAGCAACCTTCGATCGCTGGCGAGTGCGCGACTTCGCCCGAAGCCTCGGACTCGACTCCTTCCAGGACAGCGAACTCGATGACGCGCTCATGGAGCTGTGTGCCACAGGGGTGCTGACGCAGGCCCACCCTGGCAAGTTTCACGTTCAAGAGCGTCTGGTCACGCCGCCGACGGCCTCAGACGACGCATGACTCGGCCCCCGAAGGACCGGGGAGAGACCTGGCGCTACGTGCCGTCGCTCCGCCCGGGCGTGCCACGATCAACGGCATGGACGGACAGCCGATACCGGGCTGGGTGCAGGCGGCGTTCGAGCGATGCGCACGAGAGGCAGTCGGCGTGGCAGGAGCCAACGCCTTCGATGCCCTGGAATGCGTCCTCATCGACGAGATGGACAATCCGAGCCGGCCCGAACGCCAGGTCGTCTCTGCGGGAGTGATGGCGCTGCTTCCGGAAGAGGGGTACGGGGCGAGCGAGGCCTCGCAGGACGAGGTCGCTGCCGTCAGAGAGCTGGTCGACGTCCTCGCGAAAGAGATACGGGCGAACTGGTCCGGACGGCCACCGCTGCTCTCCGCAGACGGAGGGCCGGTCGCGTCGGCGGTCTACGTGCTGGTCACCACCGCCTGACTGCACATTCGCCGCCACAGGCCGTCCCGCTACCTGCCCGCGAACAGCACCTCGGGGACACGGCATCGCTACCTGAACTGGGCGGCGAGACGGTCGAGCACGCCGCCGAAGCTCTCAACCGTGAGCGTGCCGGGATACCCCGGAGTGTCCTGCATTGGCTCGCTGTCCTGTTCCCCGCTCCAATACGCGACGTCACACCATCCACCCTTGAACAACACCACCTCGCCCACCTGCTGATCCTTTCGCAGCTGAACCCCGATCGAGTCGGCATCCACCACCTGAGAACGATCGGACTTCAAGGTCGGAGGCCAGCCCTCACCTTGCTCGCGCCACGTGACGTCGCCGACCGAGATACCCGACAGCCGCCACGACGCAGCCCGGCGCTTGATCTCGGATACGGCCAGGTCCAGATCGACAACATCGTCCATCCATCCAGCTTGGTCCGCCGGACGTCCACTGAGATGCCCCACAACGCCGGTCAGGCGCCACTACCCGCCAGCAAGTGACGCAACGTAGCGCTGGAATGACGACGAAATCATGGCCGCGTGTCGTTCTTGGTGGCGAGAAGGACCGCGAGGATGTGCTTGCACGGTCCTCGCTGCCCATGGTGCTCTCGCTCCCACGCGCAGGTGCAGCGGTTGCGGTTGCGGCCCTCGTTGGTGACGACGTAGGTCGATTCGCTGCTCTCCACGTGCCAGGTGATCGGGCCGCCGCTGACTGCGCCGGCTTCTTCGAGCCGTCGAGCGCCGCTCAGACGGGGGTTCCTGCGGACGAGGGCGTCCCTGGTATCGAGCGGTAGCTCGCGGTGGAACCAATGCTGCCCTGCGACGTCGAATCCCACCTTCCCGGAGGCCGCGAGCCAGGCCAGCCCGCTGTCGACGTCGGCGCTGTCCAGACCGGTCGCGCGAGCGAGCGACGCGGTTTCGATCTGTTGGGCCCAGTTCAGCTGTTGTAGGACCGTGTGCGCGTGTTGCTCGCTGCGGTCCGCTGTCAGCAGCTTGAGCAGGGAGCCTTCGCCGGAGAACCCTCTCCAGGGGGACGGCGTGAGAAATAGCAACACACGGCCGCCTGGCAGCTCGAAGTTCCAGGCACTCGTGCCATGGGGACCGGCGTAGATGTCGAGCCTTCTAGCGAACCGGCTGATGCGCCGAGCCGCTCCGAGCCGAGCAGTGCCCGCGACGCGCACGGTGTCGGGGCTTTCGAGCGGAATCGCTCGGATGCCTCGCGGCGTCGCTCGCAGGAACGCGGTGGGTCCGGGACCCTCCCCGACCGGTAGGTCGACGAGCAGCTTGGTGATCCTCGGTCCCTGCACAGATGCCCGGTGCGTCACCTCCTGCAGCAGCAGAGGAGTCTCGGCCAAGCCTCGGATCCATCGGTCGGGGAGCTGGACCGGCCGCTCGATGTGATGCTCGTCGAGGGTGGCGACGCGCAGGCCCTCGGCACCGACTCCGAGGTGGAGGAGTTCGCCTCGCCCGATGTTGGCGAGTGCGAACCTCAGTGGTTGGTTGAAGTCGACGTTGGTGGTGCCTGGGCTGACGCGGCCGGTGTCGATGCCATCCGGGAGTAGGTCGAACCGGGCGTAGACGCCGTTGCAGGCGGAGAAGGACTCGAAGCGAAGTCGGTCGCCGCCCGACGTGACGACCGGGTCGAGACCGGCGATCATCGCCGCCTGCCCGAGGTCGGCGTAGCGCTTCGCCGCGACGTCAGCGATTGTCAGCAGCGCCGCGGCGGCGACATCGGGATAGGCGAGGAGACCCTCGAAGAACTCAGGATGGTCGACCAGACCTGTCGGCGTGCGACCGAGCGCCGTCGCCAGGTCGAGGACCTGGCGACCGGGACGGTCAATGAGCTGCGACGCGGAGGCGTAGCTGTTCACAACGCCTCCGCAGCTGCGATCAGCGCTCGCGCTTCCGCATGGCTCTTGGTCGTGCCCTTCGCCGCGGCCAGTGCTGCGATCTCGACCGGCATCTCTCGATCGGGTACCTCGGGAAGGTACGCGACGAGCAGACGAAGGAGGTCCGGGAGGCCGCTGGGAAGCGGCTTGTGCTGTACCGCGTCCGCTGCGACGCACAGTGCGACCGACCACAGGTCGGCCAGGCCACCCGCCTCGAAGGCTTGTTCGAGGCCCTTCGAAAGGCGAGCCAACGACACGATGCCGCCGATCCTGAGCGCCTCGGCCGCGATGCGAAAGTGCTCGATCGAGAGCGAGCCTCGTTGCACGAGGTCGAGCAGGCCGAGGACACCTCGTCGCTGGTCCTCCGGGTCACCGCCGAGTGCGGCGAGCACAAC
>JAEYSR010000036.1 GCA_023434535.1 Actinomycetes bacterium | reverse complement strand
AAGAAGACCCGCCAACCGGCGGCCCCGATGATCGCCCCGCACACAACCGGGGCCAGCGCCGCGGCTGCGGAGCCGATCGCGCTCCACATGCCGATCGCCCATGCCCTGCGCTCCGCTCCGAAGGCCTCGCTCACGATGGACAGCGACGACGTCATGAACACGGCGGTGGCGGCACCCTGGAGCGTCCGGGCCGCCACCAGCACCCCGAACGTCGGCGCCAGCGCGGCGACGAGCGTGCCGAGGGCGAAGACCGCTGTTCCGAACCGGAGGCAGCGGCGACGGCCGAGGCGGTCCGACACCCGTCCCGCGACGAGCAGCGGTCCCGCCGCGCCCAGGGCGAACGCGTCGACCACCCACACGGCCTGAGAGCTCGGGACGCCGAAGTCCCTGCCGATGTCGGGAAGGGCGACCGCCACGCCGGCGAAGTCGATGCTGAGGATCACCAGGGGCAGGGCGATGGTGACCAGGACGACGGCCGGGGATCGTGGACGCACCGTTCCAGGCTACGGAGATGCCGCCGTCGCTCCTCCGGCCCGGACCCGCCGTCGGGGCCCGCCGCAGCCGGCTCCCGACGGGCGACGGACTCGGGCGATCAGCCCGATGACGGCGTCACGGTGTCCACCTCTCGCCAGCACCACCAGGCCACGACCGACCGGTAGGGCGCGTACGGCTCTCCGAGCGCCGCCATCTCGCGCTCGGTCGGGATGGCCTCCCACCCGTGGGCACGGGCGAGCCCGGCCCGCACGCCGTAGTCACCGGTCGGCCAGACGTCGATGCGTCGCAGGTCGAACATCAGGAACATGTGGGCGGTCCACGGGCCGATGCCACGCACGACGGTGAGGTGCTCGACGACGGCGTCGTCGTCCATGCGGCCGATCCGGTCCAGCCGCACCGTGCCGTCGTGGACCTTCGTGGCGAGGTCGGTCAGCGCTGCGGTCTTGGCGCCCGACAGGCCGGCGGCACGCAGCGCATCGGTGCCGGCGGCGAGGACGGCCTCGGGGGTGAACGGCCGGCCGACTGCGTCGACGACGCGGCCCCAGATCGTCGCCGCGGCCCGACCCGCCAGCTGCTGGTAGGCGATCGACGACGCGAGCGCCTCGAACCGCAGGGACGCCGCCGGTCCGCGGGGCAGCCGCGGCGGACCGTGGCGCTGGTGCATGGCCGCGAGGACGGGGTCGCGACCGGCGAGGTCGACCGCAGCCGCCCGCCAGACCGGTCGGGTGGACTGGGCCGGCATCAGGGCCTGCTCCCGACGAGGGCGGGACGTCGCCCGCCCGAGGTCCCCTGCGTGCTCGACGTGCCGGTCACGGGGTCATCCTGCCAGCATGTGCGGCGATGGCGACGTGGGACCGGACGACGGGAATCCGATGGAGCTGAACGTCGCGGCGATCACCGAGGCGATCGCCGCGGAGCACCCCGACCGCGAGTGCCTGGTGTTCCGCGACCTGACCCTCTCGTGGTCCGACGTCAGGGACCGCACCCGGCGTCTGGCCGTGGTGCTGGCCGGAGCCGGACTGGGCCCGACGGCGCGCTTCGGGTCGATCGAACGGTGGCGGTCCGCTCACGACCAGCTGGCCCTGTACCTGCACAACGGGAACGAGTACCTCGAAGGCATGCTCGGCGCCTGGAAGGCCCGGTGCGCGCCGTTCAACGTGAACTACCGCTACGTGGCCGACGAGCTCCGCTACCTGCTCGACGACTCGGGGGCCAGGGCGATCGTGGTGCACGAGTGCTTCACCCCCGTGCTCGCCGACGTCCTCCCGACGCTGCGAGTCCGACCGGCCCTGGTGCTGCAGGTCGCCGACGGCAGCGGGCACGGCCTCCTCCCGGGCGCCCTGGACTACGAGCAGGCACTGGCCGCCGTGGCCCCACCGGGGGCGACGGTCGAGCTGCCCACCGGCCTGGAGGAGGGCTGGTCGGGCGACGACCTGTACCTCTGCTACACGGGCGGCACGACCGGGATGCCGAAGGGTGCGATGTGGCGTCAGGAGGACTTCCTGATCGCCGCGCTCGGCGTCCGGCGACGCGACGGCCGCGAGTTCGAGTCCATGGCGGAGGTCGTGGAGGCCGCCGAGAGGTCCACCCTCCGAGCGCTGCCTGCGCCGCCGCTCATGCACGGTGCGGCCCACTGGAACGCGCTGTCCTGCTGGATCGCCGGGGGCACGGTCGTGATCCAGGACCACCCCGAGCACCTCGACCCGGCCGATCTCCTCCGGACGGTCGAGCGGCACGGAGCCACCTCGCTGCTCGTGGTCGGCGATCCGGTCGCCAGACCGCTCGCCGACGAGCTGAACGCCGCCCGGGCCGAGGGACGCCCGTACGAGCTCCCGTCCCTGCGGCACCTCCTGTCGGGCGGAGCGGTGCTGTCGCCCGGTCTCAAGTCCGAGCTCCTGGAGCTCGTGCCGGGACTGACGATCGTCGACGTCCTCGGATCCACCGAGTCGGGTCGACAGGGCGTCAGCAACGTCAGGTCGGCCGACGACGCCACGAAGGGGTTCTCCCCCTCCGCCACCTCGGTCGTGCTGGACGAGTCGCGGTCGCGTCGGCTGGAGCCCGGGGACGAGGAGATCGGGTGGCTCGCCCAGACCGGCCGCGTCCCGCTCGGCTACCTGGGCGATCCCGACAAGACCGCCGCCACCTTCCCCGAGGTCGACGGGGTCCGGTGCGCGGTCGCCGGCGACAGGGCCCGCGTGGCGGCCGACGGCACGATCGAGCTCCACGGTCGGGACTCGGTGTGCATCAACACCGGCGGGGAGAAGGTCTTCGCCGAGGAGGTCGAGACGGCCCTCAAGACCCACCCGGACGTGTTCGACGCGGTCGTCTGCGGTCGACCCTCGCCCCGGTGGGGGGAGGAGGTCGTGGCGCTCGTGCAGATCCGCGACGGTCGCGACGTCTCCGACGAGGAGCTCCGTGCCGCTGCGGGCGAGCACATCGCCCGCTACAAGCTGCCCAAGGCGGTCCTCCGGCTCCCCCAGCTCGTCCGGTCGCCGTCGGGCAAGGCCGACTACCGCTGGGCCAAGGAGATGGCGACGGCAGCGGTCGACGATCCGGGGAGTCCAGGTCCGACGACGACGCTCTGATCGCCGACCGTCGCGGCATCACTCCCCTCGGTGCGTCGGTCGGACCGCCGGGCCGCCGTCCACCGTGGGAGTGCGGTTGCACACAGGTCGGCCACAGGCTGGCCACCGCCACATCACACGGTTGCGGCTCTATCGATCCACAGGGCGTCCTTCGTACGGTCGTCCCATGACCACGCTGCTGTCGAACCCACCCCACTCCGACCGCCTGCCCGCCGACGGGTCGGCGGCCGCCACCGTCGCCTTCGACGTCACGCTCCGCGACGGGACCGTCGAGCGCGTCGCGGGCGCCGACGCCTACGAGCCGGAGCGGTCGATGACCACCTTCTTCCGCACCGACGGGCGGCCGACGGTCGACTGCTGGAGCGTGCGGATGGCCAGCTTCCGTACCGACGAGATCCTCGCCATCCGGCGGCTGGAGCGTGCGGGGCTCGGCGCCGAGGTCGACGCCGAGCCCACGCTGCGGGTGGTCTGAGGTCCGAGGTCTGCGACGACGCTCGTGCGAGGAGACCTCACGTCGTGGCGATGGCCTCCAGCACGTCCAGCCGTGCGGCCCTCGACGCCGGTCGCCACGCCGCCAGGACACCGGCGACGGCGCCGACCAGCGCGACCACGACCAGGCCGCCGACCGGCGCCCGGAAGACGCCGTCCAGCTCCGACCCGACGGTGACGCCGACGAGCGCCCACCCGACGAGCAGCCCGACGGCCATCCCGAGCGAGGTGCCGAGGACCGCCACGATCACGCCCTCCCAGCGGACCATCGACCGCACCTGGGGGCGGGTCTCCCCCACGGCCCGCAGGAGACCGAGCTCCCTCGTCCGCTCCATGACCGACAGCGACAGGGTGTTGGCGATGCCCATGAGGGCGATCACGATCGACAGCGTCAGCAGCACGTAGACGATCCCGAGGATCTGCCCGACCTCACCGGCCGCCATGTCGACGTACTCGCCGTGGTCCATCGACGGCGGGGCTCCCGCTCCTGCGGCCACGGCGTCCACCTCGGCCCGGACGGCCTCCGGGTCTGTTCCGGGATCGAGGCCGACCATCACCAGGGCGGCGCTCGTCTGCGGGACGTGCTGCTGCCACGTCGAGAGCGGGACGAGGACGCCGTCGACGATGTCCTCGTGGGAGAACTCGACCGCGACGCGCGCCACGTCGGTCCGGCCGTCGGGCATCAGGAGCCCGACCTCGTCGCCCGCTCGCCAGCCTCGGGCCTCCATCTCCGCGGACGACACGGCGATCTCGCCGTCGGCCAGCGCTCCCAGGTCACCGCTGACGACGCCCAGGTCGGTCACGGCGGCGAGCTCGGCCGGGTCGGCCACGCTCACGTCCACGGCGTCGGTCCCAGCAGATGCACCCGCCGACGGGACACCCGCATCCTCGGTCGTCCGGAGCACCTTCACGGTCCCCCACCCGAGCCCTGCGACGTGGTCGACCCCGTCGATCGATCGGAGCTCGTCGCCGATGCCCGGGGCCAGCCCGGCGCCGCTGAACCCGTCCGCCTGGATCACCAGGTCTGCCCGGACCGATCGGGCGAGCGACCGGTCGACGTAGCCCGTGGCGGACGCCCCGAACACCATGAACACCGTGACCACACCGACGCCGACGAGCAGCGCGGTGGACATCCGTGCCGTGCGGCGGGGGTTGCGGGTGGCGTTCTCCCTGGCGAGCCGGCCGGCGGCACCACGGAGGGCCGCCACGGGCGAGCCCAGCACGCGTGCGACAGGGACGGCGATGACCGGGGCGAGGAGGAGCACACCCACCAGCAGCGCCAGCGCTCCGAGCCCGACCGCTGCCACCGGACCGTCCCACCAACCGAGGCCGGGGGCGACCATCAGCACGGCCCCGCCGACGGCGAGGACGACGCCCACGGCGCCACGGACCCGCCCGAGGGACTGATGCTCGGCGGCGCCCGCTCGCAGCGCGGCGATGGGTCGCACGCGGGAGGTCACGACCACCGGTCCGAGACCGGCGACGAGGGTGGCCACCAGACCGACCAGGACCCCGACGAGGACCGTCCCGCCGCTGAGGGAGAGGGACGCTGTCGGCACGTCGAGACCCATCGCGTCGAGGGCTGCGGTGAGCACGGCCGCCAGGCCGAGGCCGGCGCCCACCCCGATGAGGGACGCGACGAGTCCCACGACCGCGACCTCGGCGGCGGTCGACCGCACCACCTGGCCGCGTGTCGCCCCGACGGCCCGGAGCAGGGCCCACTCCCGCTGACGCTGCGCCGCGACCACGGAGAACGTGTTGTGGATGCTGAACGTGGCGACGAGGACCGCCACCCCGGCGAACACGACCAGG
>JAEYSR010000022.1 GCA_023434535.1 Actinomycetes bacterium | reverse complement strand
CGACCTCGGGCGCGACCATCGGGAACAGCGCGACGGCGATGATCGTCACCACACCCGACGGGGTCGGGTGGACCCGGAAGCGTCGGGCGGGCCGGTCATCGGGGGGCAAGGACGTGGCGTCGATCTGTCGTGAAGGCCTCATCGGTCCACCGATCCACCGGCTCTGTCACGCACTGCGACCCCGAACGAGGTTGCTGGGCGGGACAAAGCGAACCGGAGTGGCGGCACGGTTCAGCCCGCCGGCCTCGGCACCGGTACTCGGGCGAGGATGTCCGCGAGCACGGCACCGGCCCCGTAGGAGTCGACACGACCGTCCACGAGCACGCGATGCCGGCAGGCTCCGACGAAGACGGCCTGCACGTCCTCGGGGACGACGTGGTCCCGCCCGACGACGACCGCACGCCCTCGGGCCAGGCCGATGAGCCCCGCAGAGACGCGCGGCGACACGCCGTGGCTGAGACGGCCGTCGGACCGGGTGGCCCCGACGAGGTCGAGCAGGTACTCGACGATCGGGTCGGCGACGTACAGGCCCGCCACCGCCCGCTGCACCGCGACGAGCTCCTCCGGGGAGGTCACCGGTTGGACCGATGCGAGGACGCCCACGCCACCGTGACCGGTCAGGATCTCCCTCTCGGAGGCGCGATCGGGAAGCCCCATGGAGATCACCATCGCGAACCTGTCGAGCTGGCTCTCCGGCAGAGGGAACGTCCCGATCTGACCGAACGGGTTCTGGGTCGCGACGACCAGGAAGGGCTCTGGCAGGCTCCAAGTGGAGCCGTCGACCGTGACGTTGTGCTCCTCCATCGGTTGCAGCAACGCAGCCTGGGTGCGCGGCGAGGCCCGGTTGACCTCGTCGACGAGGAGCACGTTCGCGAACAGCGGACCGGGACGGAACTGCCACTCGCCGGTGCTGGGCTGGTGGATCGAGGTTCCCGTGATGTCGGACGGCAGCAGGTCCGGGGTGCACTGCACGCGCCCGAACCGTCCGCCGATCGCAGCGGCGAGGGAGCGGGCCAGCAGGGTCTTGCCGGTCCCTGGAAGGTCTTCGACCAGCAGGTGACCGCCGGCCAACAGGGTCGACACCGCCAGGTCGACGGCGTCCGCCTTCCCTCTGACCGTGGTCGCGACGGCGGATCGGAGCGCAGTGGCGACCTCCGTGGGAGACCTCATCGGATGTCGGTCCCCTCGTCGTCGGATCCCGTCCTGGGCATCGGACCAGTCTGGACCAGGCTCGCCGTCGCAGGACGGCACGAGGTCGGCACGGTCACGGTTCCGACGGAGGAGTCCAGTCCTGGGACGTCTCGACCCCATCGCGCATCGGGGGCGGGGCGGCCGGAGGCGGGGCGGCAGGCGGCGCCGCAACCGGCGGGAGCGGCGGCGCCGGGGGCAACGCGGGCCCAGCCGTCTGCGATGGCCCTTGCGGCAACCCGAACGGGGCGGTCGGCGGCTGTGGAGGTCCCGCCGGAGCAGCCGGGCCAGGGCCAACAGGACCCGGGGGTGCGAATGCCGGCGCCGACGCGGGCTCCCATCCCGGCGGAGCGGTCGGCGGAGACCCCCAGCCGGACGGGGCGGCGCCCGGCGCCGCACCGGGACCACCGTCGGGCGGAGCCCATCCTGTGCCGTCCGATCGATCGGACCGTCGAGCCGCTCCCCGTCGACGCACGACCACGACCAGGAGGAGCAGCACGACCAGTGCGACGGCCGCCCCGGCGATCCACAGCAGCATCGACGACGATGCGGGCGCTGTCTCCATGGTGAGCTCTCTGGGACCGCCGTCCTGGTCGAGGTCCCACGTGGCGGTCCCGCCGTCGGAGCGATCGGCGTTCGAGGCCGTCACCTCGCCCGGCAGAGTGACAGAGAAGGTCACGGAGATCGCCGAGTCAGCCGGCCCGATGATCCCGAGCAGTCCGCCCGCCTCTGCGAGCACCGACGCGAACCCTCCCCGGTCGACCTGGGCGTCCAGGGACCAACGACCGGCGTCGCTCTCCTCGATCTCGAAGGACTGGAAGATCCTGAGCTGCTGTCCCTGCACGTCGGCGTTGGTGAGCGAGTCGGCCAGCTGACGGTGGTCGTCGAACGGCAGCGACATCCGTATCCCGCGAGCGCCGTCCTCCGCGAGACCCGATACCTCCGCCCCGTCGACGCCGGTGGTCGCCGCTTCGGCGAGGTCGAGCAGACCGTCGGACGTCAGTCCGATGCCGTCGAGCGCGCTCTCTTCGAACCAGACGTCGAGGTCGATGCGACCTGACCCGTCGTCCTCCACGACGACCGCGACCTCGGTGCGGAGGCAACCCGTCATGAGGACCGCCGCAGCGGCGACCAGTGCGACGACGAAGCAGCGGCGGGGCGTGACGCCGCTGCGGACGATGCTGGCGGCTCGACCCATCACCACAGTCTGGCTCAGGAGCTCGACCTGTCTCCGGCGCCGGCGGCCGCGTCGGCCCAGCGGCTGCGTCGGCCCCCGCCGAAGGTCAGGGCGGAGTGGTGTCCTCGCGGTCCGCACAACTGCGATGGACGCAGAGCTGCCAGTCCTCGACCCCGATCAGGTGGCCCGGTGCGCCGTCGGGGCGGGCCGCGATCGACACCACTGCGACGGCTCGGATGGTTCCGTCCACCGCCGCCTCGACGCGGACGCGGTCGGACCGTGGCCGCTCACAGCAGACGACGCCCATGGACGCGCCGGACGTCATGGTGCTGTCGATCGACGCTGCGACGAGCGACCCGAAGAACAGCGGGGTGTCGGCAGGATCGCTCGCTCCCGTCCAGCGCAGGTCGACCCTGGATCGCGGCAGCGTGGTCGCGCCGAAGACGTGGAAGTCGGTGCCGTCTGCGACGTCCACCGTCACTTGCGACGGCGGCGGATCGGCCACCGCTGTCGTCGTGGCGGTCAACGCCACGTACTGCGTCTCTGGCAGCGTCACCGTGGCACACCGGCCGTCGGCGCCCACCGGAGCGCGGCCTCCGCCGATCCAGGCACAGCCGGTGGTGTACCTGATGCGGACCGACGCACCCTGGAGCTGCGAGACGTCTGAGATGAGCCCTGCGCAGCCCGGCGCCCCGCCCTTGAGGAGGTCGTACTGGGACTCCTGGGCGGAGTGGGCGTACCCGGGCGTCGTGACCGTGCAGCTGGCGCCGCCGGCGAGGGTCAGGCGGATCTCGGTCCGGGA
>JAEYSR010000158.1 GCA_023434535.1 Actinomycetes bacterium | reverse complement strand
TCCCCGACCTCACCGCCGCACTCGCTGCCGGCACCGTGTCCGCGGATCGGGTCCGAGTCCTGTGTCGTCTGGTCAACGACCGCAACGCCCAGATCCTCACCAACATCGAGGACCAGCTCATCGACCTCTGCCGAGAACGCTCCACGTTCAAACAGTTCGTCCGGGACGCCGAACAACTCGCCCGCCTCGCGGATGCCGACGGCCCCGAACCACCCCAGCCACGCAACCACGCCCGGATGGAACAGACCGGTGATCACGTCACCGCCACGGTCGACCTCTACGGAGCCGACGCCCTCTCCTTCGCCGCCCGCCTCCAGGCCGAGACCAACCGGCTGTTCCGCGAACACCAGAAGGATCAGGAGAACGCGCCGGGCATCGGGCCGCCGATGCAGACCGAGCTGATGGCCCAAGCGTTCCTCAACCTCACCGAAGCCGGCGCAACACACCGCCACCCCGGCCGCCGTGCACCCGCTGCGTCGTTCTCCATCGTCATCGACGCCACCGCCACAGAAGCAGCCGACCTGTTCCACCACGGCGTCCTACTGCCCGGCCCCGGTGCACCCGTCGACTGGTCCAAGAAGGCCCGCCTCATCGACGGCCACACCCTCCGCTACGCCACCCGCGAGTGGGAACTGCTCACCTGCGACGCCGAGATCAACTGGACCATCACCGACAACCGCGGCCACCCCATCGCCTCCCAACCCGGCGAACGCCACGCCACACCCGAACAACGCCGCAACCTCGAACTCCGCGACGCCGGATGCGTCTTCCCCGGCTGCGACGCACCCGCCAACTGGTGCGACGCCCACCACATCGTGCGCCACGTCGACGACGGACCCACCGAGACCCGCAACCTCGCACTCCTGTGCCGCCGACACCACGGCGTCATCCACCGCCACGGATGGTCCATGACAGCCAATCCTGGACCCGGACCGGGCGACGGCCACTACCTCATCACCACCCCCACCGGAACCACCCTCCACACCCAACACCGACGACCCGCACCCGCCTGAGCGCGGGGCCGCCATGGCACACCAACCGAGCGACTCGCCCCACCGCACCGGCCCGCACCGACCACCCGCGCCCCGGCGCGGGCAACGGCGCGTCACAGCCGCCCGATAACTTCGCCGATCGTGCTGGACGTCAGGATCGCCGACCGCCTGGACCCGTTGGTCGGCGTCCTCGTGGACCTGCTGTCCACGCCCTCCGGGGACGCCTTCGCCACGGAGTGGGTCGCCGTGCCGTCGATCGGCATGCGGCGGTGGTTGACCCAGCAGCTGAGCGCTCGGCTCGGCACCGCCATCGGGTCCGACGGCGTCTGCGCCAACGTGACCATGCCCTTCCCCGACGAGCTGCGCCGTGCGGTGCTCGCCGCGGACCTGGGCTCCGGCCCCGCAGCTCCGGCGGACCCTTGGGAGCCCGAGCGTCTGGTGTGGCCGGTGCTCGAGACGCTGGTCGACCCGTCGCTCGCCGACCATCCCCGGCTCTCGCCCCTGAGCCGGCCCCCGGAGGGCTCGTCGCTCGTCGGGCGTGCCCAGGCCGTCGCCGAGCTCCTCGACCGGTACTGCCGCCACCGGCCCGACATGGTCCGGGCGTGGGTCGACGGTCGGTCGACCGACCCCCTCGGCGCTCCGATCGGTCCGGGCCACGCCTGGCAGCCCGAGCTGTTCCGCCTGGTGCGGGAGCGGGTCGGCGTACCGAGTCCACCTGAGCGCCTGGCCCGGGCACTGGAGAGGGTCGCCTCCGGTGAGCTCCGTCTCGACCTCCCGGACCGCCTGGCGCTGTTCGGCATGAGCACCCTCCCGACCGGAGCCGGGCCGGTGGTCCGCGCCGTCGCCGAGCACCACGACGTGGCCGTCCTCCTGTTCACGGCGTCGCAGCCCGCCACCGAGGCCGTCGCGGAGCGCGTCCGCGGTTCGGGCCTCCGGGCTCCCATCCCACGTCGCGACGACCCCACCGGGGACCTGGCCCGCAACCCGCTCCTCCGGTCATGGGGCGCGGCCGGTCGCGAGGCCGCCGTGGCGCTGGCCGCCGCCGGCGTGCATCCCGACCTCGTGCCGCCGTCGCCGGTCCAGATGACCCTGGACCTCGATGCGCCCGCTGTCGACGCTCCCGGCGGCGATGTCGGGGGATCGGACGACCCGTCGCCGGAACCGGCCGGCACGCTGCTCGCCCGGCTCCAGGCCGACATCCGGGCAGACCGTGCCCCCGATCGCAGCTTCGAGCGGAATGACGACGACCGCTCGGTCCAGGTCCACGCCTGCAGCGGCCCGACCCGTCAGGTCGAGGTCCTCCGGGACGCCGTCCTGCACCTCCTGGCCGAGGACCCCGACCTGACCGAGGCCGACGTCGTGATCCTGTGTCCCCGCATCGAGGAGTTCGCCCCGATCATCGAAGCGGTGTTCGGCCCGTCCGCCGACGCCGTGCCCGACCACGCCGGCCAGAGCACGGGCGACCCGGTCCCCGTCGATCGGGCGCCGCTCCTGCGCTACCGCATCACCGACCGACGGCTCCGGGCCGACGTGCCGCTGCTCGGCGTCCTCGGCGCTCTGCTCGACGTCCTGCCCGGTCGCTTCACCGCCTCGGCCGTCGCGGACCTGCTCGCCCTCGGACCGGTGAGCGACCGGTTCGGCCTGGAGGCCGACGACCTGGCGCTGCTCGACGAATGGATCAGGGACGCCAACATCCGCTGGGGCATCGACGGCCCGCACCGGAGCTCCTGGCACCTGCCCGCCGCCCACCAGGCCAACAGCTGGTCGGCCGGTCTGGACCAGCTCCTGATGGGCGCGGCGGTCCGCGGCGACCACCTGACCCTCGCGGTGGGGGAGGTGGCACCCCTGGCGGTGGCCGACTCGGCGGTGCGCACCGCAGCGCGGGTGGCCGAGGCCGTTCGCACCCTCGCCGCCATCCGCGACGACGTCGTCGACACGACGGCGACGGTGGCCGACTGGTGCGAGCTCCTGGCCGACGCGATCGACCGCGTGTGCTCGCTGCCGTGGGCCGAGTCGTGGCAACGCCGACGCCTGGATCGGGTCCTCAGCCAGCTGCGGGACCGCTCCCTCGACCGCGACGGCCGGCCGTCGCGGCTGGCACTGCGCCTGCCCGACGTGCGTCGGCTGGTCGGCGACCTGCTCGTGGGCGACCCGGCTCGCGCCGCCTTCGGCACGGGCGCCGTCACCTGCTGTTCGCTGTCGCCGCTGCGGTCGGTCCCTGCGGCCGTCGTCTGCCTGCTCGGGCTCGACCAGGACGCGTTGCCCCGGGGTCTGGCCCAGGGCGACGACCTCCTGGCCGCCCACCCCGCCGTCGGCGACCGCGATCCACGCACCGAGACCCGCCAGCTCCTGCTCGAAGCCGTCCTGTCGGCGGGCACGGCCCTCGTGGTGACCCACGACTCGGTCGACGTCCGGACCAACCTCCCGGTGCCCCCGGCGGTCGTCCTCGACGAGCTGCTCGACGTGGTCGGTGACACCTGCGTCGACGGCGGCGCCGCCCGCGCCGCCGTCCGGTTCGAGCACCCGCGCCACGGCTTCGACCCCCGCAACTTCGCCGAGCCGGCACCCTGGGGCTTCGACCCGTCAGCCCTCTCGGGCGCCCTGTCGCTGCGGGACCGTGCCCCCGCTGCGGGCTCGGACCTGCTCGTGCCCGAGCCCCTGGCTCCGCTCGACGCCCCCGAGGTCCTGTCGCTCGACCGCCTCCGTGCCGCCATGGTCGAACCGGTGCGCGAGCTGCTCACCGAGCGTCTGGGCGTGGTGTTCCGGCGCGTCGAGGACGGCGGCGTCGACCACCTCCCGACCGACCTCGGCGGACTGGACCGCCACCGGGTCGGCACCGACCTGCTCAGGGCCCGGGCCCAGGGACTCGACGTGGACCGATGGCTGCACGCGGCGCGGGCTCGCGGTGCACTTCCCCCGGGGCCGTTGTCGGAGGCCGGCATGGAGATCGTGACCCGCGTCGTCGCCCAGATCGAGCGCTCCGCCGTCGAGCTCGGCGTCGGCCTCGACCCCTCGGAGCGCTGCGACGTCGACCTCGACGTCGCCGGCCGGCGGCTCGTCGGCGTCGTCGAGCGCTGCGTCGACGGCCCCCGCCCCGGACCGGTCCGCCTCGAGATGTCCAAGGCCAAGCCCGGCCAGCGGATCCGGGCCGTCGTCGACCTCCTCTCGCTCGTCGCCGTCGATCCCGAGCAGGACTGGCGTGCCGTCGTGATCCGCCAGACCACCAAGGCCAAGGCGCCCCGGGCCGACGAGCTGGTCCTGGCCCCGGCCGGCGACACGCCGGCACAGCGACGGGAGCTGGCGCTCGCAGCCCTCGAGCGGCTGGTGGCCTTCCGGGACGCCGCGCTGCGGCAGGCCGTGCCGGTCGTCGAGAAGACCGGTTGGCACCTGGCTCGTGGCGACTACTCGAAGGCCGCCGGGGAGTGGAACGACCGGGCCGGGGCGTACCCGATGCCAGGCGAGGGCTCCTCGGCGCACATCCGGGCCGCGTTCGGGTCGCTCGACTTCGACGGCCTGCTGTCGCTCCGGGTCGACGGTCGCTCGGCGCAGCAGCACGCCGCCGAGCTGTGGGCCGCTCTCGACTCCGCCGTGGTGGAGGAGGAGCCGTGAGCGCGGCGACCGCCCCGGCCGAGTTCGACGTGGTCGGCGACCTGCAGGAGGACGGCCGTCTGGTCATCGGCGCGAGCGCCGGCACCGGCAAGACGTACACGCTGGCTGCGCTGGCGTGCCGCCACGTCGCCGAGCGCGGCGTGCCGGTCGGCGAGCTGCTGGTCGTCACGTTCACCCGTGCCGCAGCGGCGGAGCTCCGCGAGCGGATCCGATCCCGCCTGGTCGACGGCGCACGGGCGCTCGCGACGGCGACCGATGACCTCCCGACGACGGAGCCCGACGACCCCGTGCTCGCCCACCTGTGCCGTGGCACCGACGCCGAGCGGGCCGAACGGCGGCGCCGCCTCGAGCAGGCGGTCGTCGACTTCGACACCGCCACGATCACCACCATCCACGGGTTCTGCGCCCAGGTGCTCGCGGCGCAGGGCTCGACCGGACCGTTCGACCCGGCCGCGGTCCTGGTCCAGGACCCGTCCGAGGTGATCCGCTCCACCGTGGCCGACGTGCTGGTCCAGGCCGCTCTCGACGACAGCGCCCTCGACGACGACGGCGCGCCCGTGCCGCTGCCCAAGGCCGACCGGTTGACCAAGCTCGCGGACCTGATCCTGGCCAACCCGGGCATCGGCGTCACCGCCAGCAGCGGCGCCCCCGCGGACCTCCTGGCCGCCGAGCTGGTGGACCGGGTGGTCGACCGGGTGAACGAGCAGCTGCGTCGCTCGGGTGCGGTCACCTTCGACGACCAGCTGTCCCGGGTGGCCCAGCTCCTCGAGCGGGACCCCGATCTTCGCCGGTCGCTACGCGACCAGTTCTCGGTCGTGATGATCGACGAGAGCCAGGACACCGACCCGGTGCAGTGGCGGGCTCTGACCACCGCGTTCAGCGCGAGCTCGACGGACGCGCACCCGGTCGACGCCCGCTCGCTCCTGGTCGTCGTCGGCGACCCCAAGCAGGCGATCTACAGCTTCCGCGGCGGCGACGTGCACAACTACCTGGCCGCCGTCGACAGCGCGGACGACCGGCGCAGCCTGGTCACCAACTTCCGCTCCGACGGCGCGGTCGTCACCGCCATGAACCGCCTGTCGGCGGGCACCGAGCTCGGTCACCCCGACATCGTGTACACGCCGGTGGAGTCGCCGCCCGCACTCGCCGCCCGTTCGCTGCAGCTCGACGGTGCGGCCGTGCCGGGGCTCTGGGTCCGCTCGGTCACGCACCCCGACCAGCCCCGCAACTCCACCGGCGCCAAGGCCGTGAAGGCGGACCTCGCCCGGCGCACGATCAAGGAGGACCTGGCCAACCACGTCGTCCGACTGCTCGACGGCGGCCGGATCGTGGACCCCTCGGTGGACACCTCCGCCGATCCGGACGGCGCGCGCACCCGGCTCCGTCCCGAGGACGTCGCCGTCCTGGTCCGGGCCCGCAGCGACGCCGCACCCATCCAGCGCGCCCTGCTGGCCCGGGGCGTCGCCTCGGTGATCATCGGTGCCGGCACAGTCACCGAGTCGCTGGCTGCGTCGCACTGGCGCTGGCTGATCGAGGGCCTGAAGCACCCGACCGACGCACGACTCGCGCGGGCGGTCGCGCTGTCGTGGTTCTTCGACCTCGACGCCGCATCCGTCGCCGGCACCGTCGTCCCGTCGGGCTCGACGGCCTCGGGCCCCGACGACGCCGAGCTGCTCACGACGGTCCAGCGGACGCTGGTGGCCTGGGCCGAGGTGCTGCGGCGACAGGGCGTCGCCGCTCTGGTGGAGCGGGTGTGGCGGGAGTCGAGCCTGCGGGCCCGGGTGCTGGCCCGACCCACCGGCGAGCGCGACCTCACCGACCTGGACCACCTGGCCGAGCTGCTCCACGCAGCCACCAGCGGTCGGCCGGTCGGGCCCGAGGTCCTGGCCGAGCGCTTCGACTCCCTCGACGACCCCGAGGACGAGGCCGTCGAGGATCCCGACGCCGTCCGCCGGCGGGTCGACTCCGACACCTCCGCGGTGCGGATCATGACCATCCACGTGTCGAAGGGCCTCGAGTTCCCGGTCGTGTGCTGCCCGACGTTGTGGAGCGCCGGGTCCCTCACGCTCACGTCGCGCACGTACCACGACGACTCGGGCCGACGCGTGGTCGACGTGAGCGCCGAGCCCGACCCGGCGGTCAAGCGGATCGCACAGGACGAGGCCGACGGCGAGCTGCGCCGGCTCACCTACGTCGCGCTCACCCGGGCGCTGCACACGACGCTGGTGTGGTGGGCTCCGGTCACCGGCAGCGAGCGCTCCGGTCTCGCCCCGCTGCTGTTCGGACCCACCGATCCCGACTCCGACGAGGTCACCGTCCCCGACAGCACAGCGATCCAGGCCCGGATCGACCGGACCGGCGCCGGCGGCGTGGTGCGCGTCGGGGTCGTCGACCCGGAACCCGAACTGGTGGCGGTCGAGGAGCCGGCGGTGTCCGCGCCCACGGCGCAGGGCCCGCTCTCGGTCGCCACGCTCGGACGACGACTCGACCGCCGGGCCGGTCGCTGGTCCTTCACCGCCATCACCTCCTTCGCCGCGCACCGGGAACCTCCGCCGGGCCGCCCCGCCGGTGCCGGCACCGTCGTCGACCCCGATGACCCGTCGCTCGGCGACGCGTCCGACGACGACGAGCAGCGCCCGGCGCCGCCCGTCCTGTTCGACGGCCTCGGCGCCGGAGCGGCGTTCGGCACCCTCGTCCACTCGGCCCTCGAGGAGATCGACTTCACCGGACCCCTGGAGGAGCAGCTGACCGAGGTGCTCGACGTGCCGTGGTCGACCGTCGACGCCGAGCTGGTGCCGCAGCTGGTCCAGGCCGTCGCCGCCGCGGTCCGGACCCCCCTCGGCGACGCCTTCGGGGGCGTGGCCCTCGACCGGGTGGCCCGGGCCGACCGCCTCGACGAGCTCGACTTCGAGCTCCCCCTCGGGGACCTCGGCCGCGGCGGCATCGGCGGCGGCAGGGACGGCAGCGACGGCACCGTCGCAGCGCGACGGATCGGCGCCGTGCTCGTCGACCACCTGCCGGCGGG
The DNA here is from genome assembly GCA_023434535.1 of Actinomycetes bacterium. Lineage (GTDB taxonomy): Bacteria > Actinomycetota > Acidimicrobiia > Acidimicrobiales > Microtrichaceae > Dermatobacter. Next base: position 32,525 of record JAEYSR010000158.1, on the reverse strand, counting down.
GCATGCGTTGGCCCCGTGGGCGCAGCGACTGGCCGACGGGATGATCGACGTGGACCTGGGCGGTCACCTGACCGGGTCGATCGACCTGGTGCTGCGGCTGACCGGGGCCGACGGCGTCGAGCGGTTCAGCGTCGTCGACTACAAGACCAACCGCCTGGGGGTGTGGGGCCGCCCCGACACCGTGGCCAACTACCACCCCGACCTGCTGCCGGCGGCCATGGAGGCCCACGACTACCCGCTGCAGGCGGTGCTCTACTCCGTGGCCCTCCACCGCTACCTGCGCTGGCGGCTGCCCGACTACCGCCCCGAGGTCCACCTCGGTCCCGTCGGGTACCTGTTCGTCCGCGGCATGGTCGGGCCGGGCACGCCCGCCGCCTCGGGCCGGACCCACGGCGTCTTCGACTGGCGGGTGCCCCCGGCTGCCGTCGTCGAGCTCAGCGACGTCCTGCACGGACGGTCGGCGTCGTGAGCGACCGGTACGTCCCCGAGTGCGTGGCCTGCCTCCGGCCGTTCGTCGACGCCGGCGTGCTGGGCATGACCGAGGTCCACGTGGCGGCCACGTTCGTCGGTGCCGTCGGAGCCGTCGGAGGCGCGCTCGACGACGACGTGGTGCTGGCGGCCGCTCTGGCGGTGCGCGGACCGCTCCACGGCCACGTCCGCGTCGACCTGTCCTCGGTGGCGGGCTCGGTCGTCGCCGTCGAGCCCGAGGCGCCGCCGACCGCGGCGCGCTCCGACGTCGAGGGCCGGGACGACGAGGGCTCCGAGCTGGACCTCCCGCTGTTCGCCACCGACCCGGGTGGGACCGATCCGGACTCCGCCGGCCACACGATCGCAGGTCTCGACGGCGCCGACCTGACCGGCCTGCCCTGGCCCGACCCGGACGGGTGGGCGGCCCGTGTGCTCGCCAGTCCGCTCGCCCGGGCCGACGGCGACGAGCCCGGCGACCTCGTCGAGCCGTTGGTGCTCGACGGCGACCACGTCTACCTGGATCGCCACTGGCGCGACGAGGTGGCGGTCGCCGAGGACCTGCTGGCCCGTGCCGGCGGCGTGATCGACCCGGATCCGGCTCGGCTGGAGGCGCTCGACCGCTACCTCCCCGAGGCCCCCGACGACGGACCCGACCTGCAACGGAGGGCGGCTGCGGCCGCGCTCGAGCGCCAGCTCGTCGTCGTGGCCGGCGGACCCGGCACCGGCAAGACGCGCACCGTGGCCCGGCTGCTGGCCGTGCTGTCGTCCGGGGGCGACCGACCCCTCGAGGTCGCGCTCGCCGCCCCGACCGGCAAGGCCGCGGCGCGACTCGCCGAGGCCATCGCCGCCGCGGTGCAGGAGGCCGATCCCGGCCCCGAGGTCGCGGCGCGGCTGACGTCGCTCGAGGCGCGCACGATCCACCGCCTGCTCGGCGCACGGCGCTCCGGAGCGTCCTTCGCCCGCAGCGCGGCCGACCCGGTGCCCGCGGACGTCGTGGTGGTCGACGAGGTCTCGATGGTGTCGCTGCCGCTCATGGCCCGCCTGCTCGAGGCCGTCCGGCCCGAGGCGCGGGTGGTGCTGGTCGGCGACCCCCACCAGCTCGCCAGCGTCGAGGCGGGCGCGGTGCTCGGCGACCTGGTCGGCCGCGACGGCGCGCCCCCGGCCGGGCTGCGCGACAACGTGGTGACGCTCGAGCGGGTCCACCGGTTCGGCGCGGAGTCGCCCGTCGGGCGGCTCGCTGCGGCCATCCGCGACGGCGACGCGAGGTCCGTGATCTCAGAGGTCGGGTCCGGACGGTCGGGGACCGCGGTCGAGCGGGTCGACCCCGGCAGCTCCTCCGCACTCGATGCACTCCGTGACCGCGTCCTGGCCCATGCCAGGGAGCTGGTCGACGTGGCGCTCGAGGGTCGGGCCGCCGATGCGCTCGATGCTCTGGGCCGACTCGAGGTGCTGTGCGCCACGCGTCGGGGCCCGCTCGGCGTGGAGGAGTGGAACACCTGGATCGAGCAGCGGCTGCGCGACGTCGGCCTGATGCGGGAGCGGTGGTCGCCGGGCCGTCCGATCATGGTGACCGCGAACGACCACCTCAACGGCGTGTTCAACGGCGACGTCGGCGTCGTCGTGCGGGACCCGACCTCGGGCAGGGCCCAGGTCGCCTTCGCCGGTGTCGAGGGACCCCGACTGCTCGACCCGTCCCGGCTCGACGCCATCGACACGCAGTGGGCGATGACGATCCACAAGAGCCAGGGCTCGGAGTTCGACCACGTGGTGGTGACGCTGCCCGAGCCGCCGTCTCCGATCCTGTCCCGGGAGCTGCTGTACACGGCGGTCACCCGGGCCCGGCAGGGGGTGACGGTGGTGGCGTCCGACGCCGCGCTGAGGACCGCGGTCGAACGGCCGGTCGCCCGCTCCTCGGGTCTGGCCGCCCGCCTGTCCTGACCGGCGGTGCTGACCGTCGCTGCCTGACTGTCACACCCGGTCGGCACGATGGCCGGCCATGGAACCCTCCACGCTCCTCGCCGCCGCCCTCGGACTCGTGGTCGGCGCCGTCGTCGCCGCACTCGTGGTGCACCTGTCCTGGTCCCGACGCGCCACGGTCGAAGGAGCGGCGCTGCGTGAGCGGCTCGCTGCTGCCCAGGCGGCGGTCCGCACCGACGAGCAGCTGCTCGACGCCTACCGCTCCGTCGCCGGAGCCACCTTGCAGGAGCAGTCCGAGCAGCTGCTGCAGCTGGCCGCCACCCGCTACCAGACGCTCGAGACCACGGCGCTCGGCCACTGGCAGACCCAGGGCGGCCAGCTCGTCCAGCAGCTGGAGACCCAGGCGGCGCGGCTCCGGGAGCTGGAGTCCCAGCGTCGCTCCGAGAGCGCCGTCCTGGCGCATGCGGTCGCGGACCTGCGCCGCAGCAACGAGGAGATCCGGGCGGAGGCCCGCAGCCTGGCCGGCGCCCTGCGCGACAACTCGGTGCGCGGCACGTGGGGGGAGGTGCAGCTCCGTCGGGTGCTGCAGCAGGCCGGCATGGAGAACCACGCCGACTTCAGGGAGCAGGGCGGGCTGCACGGCGTCGCCGCCGGCGGGGCCGAGCGGGCCGGACGCCCCGACGTGGTCGTCCACCTCCCCGACGGCCGTTGCGTGGTGATCGACGCCAAGGCGCCGCTCGACCGCTACCTGGACGCCGCCAACTGCGAGGACCACGCGGAGCGCTCGCGGCTGCAGGCCGCACACGCCAAGGCGGTCGCGGGCCATGCGACCGCGCTGTCCCGACGCGACTACGGGTCGCTGGTGCCGGGCGCGCTGGACCTGGTCGTGATGTTCCTGCCGGGGGACTCGTACCTCGCGTCGGCGGTCACGTCGCAGCCGTCGCTCGTCGAGGAGGCGTGGTCCAAGGGGGTGGTGCTCGCGTCCCCGTCGACGCTGCTCGGCTTCCTCCGCGGCGTGGCACTGGGATGGCAGGAGCAGCGGATCGCGGAGCAGGCCGAGGAGATCGCCCGCACCGGTCGGGAGCTGCACGATCGGCTCTCGGTGTTCGTCGGGCACCTGGCCAAGGTGGGGTCCTCGCTGGACCGGGCCGTGGCGGCCTACAACGGCTCGGTCGGGTCGCTCGAGTCGCGGGTGCTGCCCCAGGCCCGCCGGTTCCAGGACCTCGGCGCGGGCTCCGGCCGCGACGTCGGCGCGGCGCCGACGGTCGACGCCGGGCCGCGGCGGTTGAGCGTCCTGCCGTCGGTTCCCGACGAGCTCACGGCAGACTCCTCCGATGCTCTTCGGGACCAAGCGCCGTCGTCGGCGTCGTGAGATCTTCGACGCCGGCTTCCGCGACGACTGGCGCGACCTCTGCCGTGGACGGTTCGACTGGTGGGACGTCCTCGACGACGGAGAGCGCGAGCGCGTGGAGCTGGTCGCCCTCGGTCTCGTCGCCACGGCGGAGTGGGAGCCGGCCCAGGGCTTCACGATCACCGAGGAGATGCAGGTCCTGATCGCGGCCCAGGCCGGGCTGATCACCTCCAACCTGCCGTACGAGGACCCGTACCGCGACGTGCGCGCCGTGATCGTGCACCCGACCACGGCGATCATGCACGGCGAGCACTCGCAGGTCGACGGCGTGTACTCCGACGACCCGACCCCGATCCTCGGCGAGGCCGTCCTGCACGGTCCGGTGCTGGTCGCCTGGGACGAGGTGCAGGACGACGTCCACCACGCCGGCGACGGGCGCAACGTCGTGTACCACGAGTTCGCCCACAAGCTGGACATGCTGGACGGCGTCACCGACGGCACGCCGCCGATGTCCGCCGAGCTCGCCGAACGCTGGGTGCCCGTGTGCACCGAGGTCTACGAGGCGGTGGTGGAAGGACGGGCCGGCCACGTCCTCGACGACTACGCGGGGGTCAACCCGTCGGAGTTCTTCGCCGTGGCCACCGAGGCGTTCTTCGACGACCCGGTCCCGCTGCGCCGCGAGCACCCCGACCTCTACGGGTGCTTCGTCGACTTCTACGGCCACGACCCGGCCACCTGGTTCGTCGACTGATCGGCGTCCGGGCGTTGTGCCATCGTGTCCGGATGAACCGGAACGACAGCACCGCTGGATCGACCTCGCGCCTCCGCCGCCGGCCGGTCGGGCGCCGAGCGGCGTGGGCGCTGGCGCTGGCCCTGGTGGTGGTCGTCACCGCGGCGGCCTGCGGAGAGGACGACATGGGCGACGACGGCGACAAGAAGGACACCACGACCACCACCTCGACGACGGCGGCGCCGGCCGGGGGCGCCACCAACCCGACGTCGGGCCTCGCCCGCACCTCGTGGAAGCTCACCGGAGCCGTCGAGGGCACGGTCCCGACGCTCGACTTCGCCCAGGACGGCACGTTCTCCGGTTCGACCGGTTGCAACCGCCTCTCCGGCACGTGGACCGAGGACGGCGACTCGGTGACGCTGGAGGCCGGTCCGATGACGCAGATGGCCTGCACCTCCGACGCCGCCAACGCCCAGGAGCAGAAGATCGTCGCCGACCTGGCCGAGGTGGCGAAGGCCGACCAGACCGAGACCACGCTGAAGCTCCTCGACGCCGACGGCACGGAGCTCCTGGCCTACGAGGCGGTCACCGGGGACCTCCAGGGCACCTCGTGGAAGGTCACCGGCGTCAACACGGGCTCCGCGGTGGAGTCGTCCGCTCTGACCGAGGCGCTCACGATCGACTTCGGCACCGAGGGCTCGGTCACGGGCCACGGCGGCTGCAACAACTTCACCGGGACCTACACGCTCGACGGCGGGACGATCACGTTCAGCGAGTTCGCCTCCACGATGATGGGCTGCGACCAGGCCGTGATGGAGATGGAGGACAAGTACCTCGCCGCTCTCGCCGCCGCGAGCTCGGTGGAGCGCTCCGGCGACTCCCTGACGCTGCGCGACGCCGACGGCGCCATGCAGGTCACCGCCACCCTGGCGAACTGAGGCCGCCCGCGACGGGCCCGGTCAGCGCTCGCCGAGCTCAGCGCTCGCCGAGCTCAGCGTTCACCGAGGCCCTCGGCGAGCAGGCCCTGGGCGATCGTCGCGGCCGCAGGGTCCAGCGGCGTCGCGAACGAGCCCTGGTACGGGGGCGGTGCGGCGTCGGCCGCCGCGACCTCCTGCACCAGTGCCGCGACCTCGGCCTCGAGCTCCGGATCGGGGGCGAAGGGCGGGACCTCGACCGCATGGTGGGGGGCCGGCCCGGTGCGCTCCACGCCGAGGTCCTCGGTGAAGTACAGCGTGAGCACCCTGTCGACGAGGTCGGGAGTCAGGATCCGGGCCTGGTTCTCGTAGCGGCAGATGGCGTTCGCCAGCTTGCAGACCACACCGGGCAGGTAGGCGCGCAGCTCGCCGTCGCCCTGGGACCGCGCGGCCTGGCGGAGTCGCACGGCGGCGGGCGACTGCAGCTCGATGCCCATCTTCCGGCTGACCCGCGACAGGATCCAGTCGAACTGCTCGTCGGTGCACGCACCGATGTAGATCTTGTTGTGGATCCGTCGGAAGAACGCCTCGTCGCCGAGCTTCGCCGGATCGAGGTTGGTGGACAGCACCACCTTGAGCTCGAACGGCACCTCGAACTTGCGGCCGAGCAGCGTCAGGTAGTCGACGCTGCGGTCGAGCGGCACGATCCAGCGGTTCAGCAGGGCATCCGGGGTCATGGCCTGACGGCCGAAGTCGTCGATGACCAGGATCCCGTTGTTGGCCTTCATCTGCAGCGGCGCCAGGTAGACACCGCTGTCACGCTCGAGCTGGAGGTCCAGCATGCCGGCGTGGAGCTCGCCGCCGGTGATGACGGCCGGGCGGTGGCACGCCACCCAGCGTCGATCCATCCCGACCGGCTGATCGTCGATGGCGTCGTGCAGCGTCGGGTCGTAGACGGAGACGATCTGGCCGTCGACCTCGACGCAGTGCGGCACCAGGACGACGTCCTCGTACGCGCGGATGATGCGCTCGGCGACCGACGACTTGCCGGTGCCGGGCGGGCCGTAGAGGAACATCGCGCCGTCGCCGTGGATCGCGGGTCCGAGCTGGTCGAGCAGTCCGTCGGACAGCACCAGGTCGGAGAACGAGCGCTGCAGGCGGTCGTGGTCGAGCTCGATCGACGGGCGTTGGTGGCGGACAACGTCGGCGTAGAGGTCGAGGGGTACCGGCATCGGACCGCAGTAGATGCTCTCGCGGGAGCGCTGCGTCGCGAACTGCTGACCGGCCTCGGTCGGTCGGACCACGTAGGCCCGGCCCTCCATGCCGTCGTACTCGATCAGCTTGCGGTCCCGCATGCCGTTGAGGATCGTCTCGACGATCGTGACCGAGATGTGCAGCTTCTCGGCGAGTGCGGTCATCGGGGAGCGGCCGTCGACCACGGCGCGACGGATGACGAGGTCCTCCATGAGCGACCGGCTCAGGCCGAGGCCCTCCGGGCTGGTGGGCGTGCGCACGTCGGGGATCTCGTCCGAGCTGTCGTCGTGGTGTCCGTGCATGTGCTCCCCGGTCGGCCGTGGCGCGGGCAGGTCGCGCGGGTCGGCTGCCGACCGGCCCGGTGACGCGTCGCGCTGTCGTCTGCTTGCTGGTGCTGGTCACGTATCGGCGCGCGGGGGCACCGAACTGAACCCTTGCGTGGTTCCGGGGGTGGCCGGCGGTGGTTTCACCCCTGGCGGCGGCTTGAATGGAGCTGTGATCGAGACCCCGCACACTCGTGCGTACCGCAAGGGGATGCTGGAGGCGCAGGGCTTCGGTGTGGCGGAGGTGTCGGACTACCTGGCCAAGGACGACACCCTGGTCTGGGTCGACCTCTGCGGGCCGACGGTCACCGAGCTGCACGAGCTCGCCGATGAGCTCGGCCTGCACGAGCTGGCGGTCGAGGACGCGCTCGGTCGGCACCAGCGTCCCAAGCTCGACCACTACGCGTCCCATCTGTTCCTGGCCGTGCACGCCGTCACCGTCGACATCGACACGGCGAAGCTCCACATCTCGGAGATCGACTTCTTCATCGGAGACCGGTGGGTGATCACCGTCCGCAAGGAGAACGGCTTCGACATGTCCCAGGTCACGGAGCGCTGCGACCGCGTCGCGGATCTGGCCCACACCGGCGTGGCGTTCGTCGTCTACGCGCTGCTCGACGTGGTGCTCGACGGCTACTTCGACGTCATCGAGCAGTTCGACGAGTACTACGACGGCGTCTCCGACGAGATCTTCAACGAGCGGCCGCTGCAGCCGCAGCAGCAGCGGCAGTGGTTCGAGGTGCGACAGGCGCTCGTGAAGTTCCACCGACTGGTGTTCCCGCTGCGAGAAGCGCTCAGCTCGCTGATCCGCCGCGAGCACGGCGTGGTCGGCACCGAGATCCAGCCGTACTACCAGGACCTCTACGACCACGTCCTGCGGATCACCGAGTCCACGGACTCCCTCCGGGACCTGGTGTCCACGATCGTCGAGACCAACCTGAGCCTGCGCGACTACCGCCAGAACCAGGTCATGAAGAAGGTCACGAGCTGGGCGGCGATCATCGCCGTGCCGACGCTGATCACCGGGTACTACGGCATGAACGTGCCGTACCCCGGGTTCGCCCGCGACTGGGGGGTGCAGCTGTCGGCGGTGCTGATCGTCGTGCTGTCCGTGGGCCTCTACATCCAGTTCAAGCGCAAGGACTGGCTCTGACCGGGCTCAGCCCACCAGTCGGAGGAACTCCTCCATGGCCCCGTCGACGGCGTCCCGGTCGCCGGTGGCCAGCAGGTCCAGCAGCAGCCCGCGGCTGACCGCGACGCCGAGGCGGGCGCGGCGACGCGCGGTCCCGGGGTCCACGCCATCCGCGACCATCAGCGCCGCGACGGGTTCGACCCACTCCTCCACGATCCCGTCGAGGAGGTCGGCCCCCCAGGCCGCGCCGAGAAGCGCCTGGGAGTAGAGCTCGAAGAACAGGCGCTCGAGCGGTGCCAGCGACGGGTCCGACAGCCGCTCCCAGAAGGCCTGCCCGATCGCCTGGCGGTCCTCGGCCGTCAGGGGGCCGGTCGCAGCGCTCGGGTCTCCCGCCAGGTCCATCATCGCGACGCGCTGGCGGTGCTCGACCTCCTTGACCACGGCGACCAGCAGCTCCTCCCGGCTGCCGAAGTGGTGCAGCAGCATCCGATGACTGGTCCCCGCCCCCTGGGCGATCGTGCGCAGGCTGTGCTCGGCCAACCCGTGCGCTCCGCCGTACTCGACGACCCGGTCGAGCAGCCGGTCCCGCGCCGAGATCGAGTCGCTCGTCATGTACCAAATGGTACACTCATCGCATGCACATCGAGCGCACGATCGACATCGAGGCGCCGGCATCCGCCGTGTGGGCGGTCATGGCCGACGTCGAGCAGTGGCACACGTGGACCGATTCGATCGAGTCCGTCGAGCTGACCGGTCCGTCCGGCCCGATCGCCGTCGGGTCCACCGCCGAGGTGCGCCAGCCGGGGTTCCCGGCCGCGACCTGGACCGTGACGGAGTGGCAGCCGGGTCGGAGCTTCACCTGGGAGTCACACGCTCCCGGCGTCCACTCCGTCGGCGAGCACTCGGTCGTGGCCGTCGGCGAGCACTCGTCGCGCGCCACGTTGGCGATCCACCAGACGGGTGCGCTGGCGTGGCTCCTCGGCCTGCTCGCCGGCAGGCGCTCGCGTCGCTACGTGGACATGGAGGCGGCGGGCCTCAAGGCCCGCTCCGAGGCGCGCGTGCCCTGAGCCGGCGCAGTCGGACCGTCAGTTGACCATCCGGTCGCGGCCCTCCCAGTAGGGGGCGCGCAGCTTGTACTTCTGGAGCTTGCCGGTCGCGGTGCGCTCCAGCTCCGTGCGGACCTCGACGGTGGTGGGGCACTTGTAGTGGGCCAGGAGCCCGCGGCAGTGGGCGATCAGCTCCCGCTGGACGGAGTCGGGATCGGTGTCGGCCAGCGCGGCGAGGTCGGAGTCGGGATCGAGCACCACGAGAGCGGTCACAGTCTCGCCCCACTTGTCGCTCGGGATGCCGATGACCGCCACCTCGGTGACCGACGGGTGGGAGAACAGGGCGTCCTCCACCTCGATCGAGCTCACGTTCTCGCCGCCGGAGATGATCACGTCCTTCTTCCGGTCGACGATCGTCACGTAGTTCTCGTCGTCGATCACCGCGCCGTCGCCGGTGTGGAACCAGCCGCCGGCCAGGGCGTCCTCGGTCGCATCGGGCTGGTGCCAGTAGCTCTTGAGCACCGTGTTGCCCCGGGCGAGGAGCTCTCCGTCGGTGTCGGTGGTGAGCCGGACGCCGAGCGCCGGCGCGCCCGCCCGCACCAGCTTGCGGGCCCGCTCGCCGGGGTCGAGATCGTCCCACTCCGATCTCGTCCGGTTCATTGTGAGCAGGGGTGCGGTCTCGGTCAGGCCGTAGATCTGGATGAACTCCCAGCCCAGCTCGGTCTCCACCCGTTCGATGATCGCGGTCGGTGGCGGCGCGCCGGCGACCACGATCCGCACGCGGCCCCGGCCGGGGATCTCGCCGTCCCACGACCCCGCGGCGTCCAGGACCATCGACACCACGGCCGGTGCGCCGCACATGAGCGTCACGCCGTGCTCGTCCACCCGCCGGAGGATCTCGGCGCCGTCCACCTTGCGCAGGACCACCTGCGTCGCGCCCATCGCCGCGGTGGCGAACGGCATGCCCCAGCCGTTGCAGTGGAACATGGGCAGCGTGTGCAGGTACACGTCGCGGTCGCTGACGCCGGCCTGCCAACCGAACGTGGCGGCGTTGACCCAGGCGTTGCGGTGCGTCATCTCGACGCCCTTGGGTCGGGCGGTCGTGCCCGACGTGTAGTTGATGAACGCAGTGGCGTCCTCGTCGGGCTCCCACGGCGACGCCTCGAGGTCGTGGCGGTAGACGATCTCGTCGGTGTCGGTGTCGATCGTCAGCTTCGTGGGCGCGTCGACGCCGGCCAGCGACTCCTCCAGCTCCGGGTCGACCAGCAGCACGTCGGCCCCGCTGTGCTCCACGATGTAGGCCACCTCAGCCGGTGACAGGCGGAAGTTGATCGGCACGGCGATCCGGCCGGAGCCGGCCGCGCCGTAGAGGAGCGTGAGCAGTCGCGCCGAGTTCTGCGACACCATCGCCACCCGCCCTCCCTGGGGCACGCCCAGGGACTCGGCCCCGGCGGCGAGCGCCCGGGAGCGCTCGGCCAGCGCCGCGTACGTCAGCGGCCCGCCGTCGACCGCCGTGAGCGGCGGTGCCGGCTGGTCGGGCTCGTCGACGACGCCGACGCGCGCCCCGTAGACGAGCTCGGCGCGCTCGATGTGGTCGCGGACGGTCAACGCCACCTTCATCCGTTTGCTCCCTCGGGGTTGGTCGCCGTGCCGTAGGAGAAGTAGCTCCACGGCTTGGGTCCTGTGACGAAGCGCTCGGTGAGCTGCACGTCGGTGAAGCCGGCCTCGACGAGCATGTCGCCCGGGTCCCGCGTCAGGTGGCACCCGCCGGCGATCCGCCGCTGCCACGGCTCGATCCGCCGCTGCCAGCGGGCGGTGCCCTCGTCGGGAGCGGCGCCGTGCTCGAGGACGTGCAGGACCGCGCCCGGGCGTAGCACCCGGCGGAGCTCGGCCAACGCCAGCATCGGGTCGGGGATGGTGCACAGCGTGAAGGTGCTGAGTCCGCCGTCGCAGCTCGCGTCCTCGAGCGGGAGGTGCTGTCCGTCCAGGCCGACCCGCTCGATCTCCACCGGGCTCGCGGCGATCCGGTCCCGGGCCAGCTCCCACGACCGCTCCGACGGCTCCACCGCCCACACCTTGGTCACGGCCGGCGGGTAGACCGGCGCGTTCAGGCCGGTCCCGAACCCGATCTCCACGACCTGGCCGTGGAGCCCGTCGAGAGCCTTCGAGCGATAGCGCTCCATCCCCTTGGCGCCGCAGGTCAGGTCGACCAGTCGCGGCAGGACCCGCTCGTCGTAGAAGCCCACGTCGCGACCCTACGGGAACCGACCGGGGCCGTGCGCGGCCGATCTCGCCCGGATCGGATGACGGCGTCGTCCCCCGTGCCCCGGCAGACTGACCGGTCATGGCCCACGACCCGACCGCCCGTCGTCACCCGCTCCGCCCCGGGATCGTCGGTGCTCTGGCACTCGTCGCGCTGCTCCTCGTGGCGTGCAGCGGTGGTGGCTCCGACGACGCGGCTCCGACCACCACGCAGCCGGCCCTGCCCGGCGCGGGTGAGGTGCTCGAGCTGCGGCCGCTGGCGGTGTCCGACGGCCGCATCGTGGACGATCGAGGTCGCCAGGTGCTCCTGCGGGGCTCCAACCTGAACGCCCTCGGCGAGTACGCGCAGGCCGACCCCGAGGTCGAACCGACGGCGCCGGTGACCGACGAGGACTGGGACGCCATGGCCGCCAACGGCTTCTCGGTCGTGCGTCTGATCATGTCGTGGTCGCTGTTGGAGCCGGAGCGCGGCGCGATCGACCAGGACTACCTCGACCGGGTGGCGGACGTCGTCGACGCCGCCAACGAGCGGGGCATCTACGTGGTCCTCGACGTGCACCAGGACGCGTGGGGCATGGGCTCGGCCACGCCGCCCGGCACCGCGTGCCCCGACGGCACCGAGCCCTCGATCGGCTGGGACGGCGCGCCGGAGTGGGCGACGCTCACCGACGGCGCGACCACGTGTCGCGCTCCCGGGAGCGAGCGCGAGTCCGCCCCGGCGGTCCAGCGGGCCTTCGCCAACTTCTACGCGAACACCGACGGGATCGCCGACTCGCTGACCGCGGTGTGGGCGGCAGTGGCCGAGCGCTTCGCCGGCACGCCCGGGGTCGCGGGCTACAACCTGCTCAACGAGCCGAACGGCGTGGAGCCGGCCGAGGCCAACCAGGTGGCCTACAGCAAGTGGGTCCAGGCGACGATCGACGCCATCCGGGCCGTCGAGCGCGACGCGGACGCCGCGCCCACGCCGGTGTTCGCCGAGCCCCTCCAGCTGTACCCGCTGCCGAACACGGCGCTGCTGCCCGAGTACGTCCACGACGACGCCCTGGTGTTCGCTCCCCACAACTACGCGGAGTCGATCCACCACATCATCACGCTGGAGCAGACGTTCGCGATCAACCAGCAGGGTGCCGACGAGCTGGGCGCCGCGCTGTGGACCGGCGAGTACGGGTTCTGGAACACCGAGCCGGCCACGTTGGAGGTCGCCACCCGCTTCGCCGCCGAGGAGGACCGACGGGCGCTCGGCGGCACCTGGTGGCAGTGGCGCCAGACCTGCGGCGACCCCCACTCGGTGCAGGGTCCCGGCCAGCCGGCGACGGCGGACCAGGTCCACCTCATCACCCGTGACTGCACCTCGACCGGCGAGGACCACGACACCGACGCCCGCTTCACCACGGAGTTCCTCCGGATCCTCGGCCGGGCCTACCCGCGGGCCGCCCCGGGTCGGATCGCCTCCCTCGTGAGCACGCCGGGGACGGGCACGGTGGACGTCGCCGGCACCGACGCCGAGCCCGGCGGCGAGCTGGTCGTGTGGCTCCCCGAGATCGACGGCATCGACGACCCGCAGCCGACGACGACCGACGGCCTCGACGACGTCGTCCTCCGGGCCGTCCAGGGCGGTCGGATCCTCACCGCGACCGCGACCGCGGCGGACTGGCACCTGGTGGTCGGGTGACCGACTCCACCGGCGAGGGTCCGGCGACCGACCTGCCGGTCCGGGCGCCGGCGGACTGGACGGTCGAGTCGGCACGTGGGCTCGGCCCGTTCGTGACCCGGGTCGAGTACCGGCTCGCGGACGGGAGCCGACGGGTGTGGAGCTCCCGGGACCACCGCAAGGGCCTGGATCGGCCGGGCGTGCCCCGTCGCACCTGGTGGATCGCCGTGCTGTTCTGCATCGGCTCGACCTGCTTCACGGTCGGGCCGCTGCCGGTCTACGAGTCGTGGGTCGGGGCGCGCTGGGTGGGGCTGACGTTCTTCGTCGGGTCGATCTTCTTCACGTCGGCCTCCTACCTCTGCTTCGCCGAGGCCGCGAACGCCCCCGACGCGATCGTCGACGATCCGCAGCGGCGACATCGGGGGCCGTTCCGGATGGTGTCGTGGCGGCCGCGTTCGATCGACTGGTGGTCCACGGGCGTGCAGCTCGTCGGCACGCTGTACTTCAACGTGATGACGTTCCTGGCCATGTACGACAGCTGGGACGTCCACCAGGAGAACCGACTGGTCTGGCGGCCCGACACGATCGGATCGATCTGCTTCCTCGTGGCGAGCTACCTGGCGTGGGCGGAGGTGTGCCACTCCGCCGGTCGGCTCCGCCTCCGCGACGTCTCGTGGTGGATCGTGGTCCTCAACCTGCTCGGGTCGGTCTTCTTCGGCCTGTCCGCTCTCGGCGCCTACACGTTGCCGACCGGCGACGCCGCCAACCTCTGGCTCGACAACGCCGGCACCGTCGCCGGTGGCATCTGCTTCTTCGTCGCGGCCGCGCTCCTGATCCCCGAGGCCCGACGCGACCGCCCCTCGGGCTGAGGCCCCGTCGACGGCCGACTTCCCGTCGGGTGCCGTCGTCGCCTTGACTGTGCGGGTGGCCGCAACGAGCGAGGAGCGCGACGTCCTGGTGATCGGCGGGGGTCCCGCCGGCGCGGCCGTCGCCATGCGCGCCGCGGCCGGCGGAGCGCGCGTCGCCGTGTTCGAGAAGGGCCGACCCGGTCGCGACAAGATCTGCGGCGACGGTCTCACGCCCCGGGCGGTCCGGGCCCTCGAGGAGCTCGACGTGGGACTCGACGACGCGCATCGCATCGACGGCCTCCGGATGGTCGCCAACTCGACGGTCCGCCAGATGGACTGGCCGGGCATCGCCCCGTTCCCGGACCACGGCGCGGTGTGGCCGCGCCGGCGGCTGGACGAACGCCTCATGGACCTCGCCGCCAAGGCCGGTGCCGAGGTGCTGTGGGAGCACGACGCCGTCCCGACCGTGGAGGAGCGTCCGGCCGGCGCGCCGAACCGGGCCACCGGCGTGACGGCGACCGGTCCCGACGGCGCCGAGCGGACGTGGACGGCCCCGCTCGTGGTGCTCGCCGCCGGCGCCCCCGGCGCTGCGGCCCGCCTGCTCGGTGCCGAGCGCGTGCCCGACGAGACCTTCGGCCTGGCGATCCGGACCTACGCCGAGTCGCCCCGGCACGCCGAGCGCTACCTGGAGGCGTGCCTGACCCTGCGCGACGAGTCGGGGACCCCCGTGCCCGGCTACGGCTGGATCTTCCCCGCCGGCGACGGGACGGTGAACATCGGGGTGGGCGCGCTCTCCACCATGAAGGGCTTCAAGAAGCTCAACCTCAACAAGCTGCAGGACAGCTACCGATCGCTCGTCGAGGACGACTGGGGCCTCGGTCCCGATCTGGAACGACCCCGGGCGTGGCGGCTTCCGATGAGCACGCAGCGCCGCTCAGGACCGGGATGGGTGGCGATCGGGGACGCCGCCGGCCTGGTGAACCCGATGAACGGCGAGGGCATCGACTACGCCCTCGAGTCCGGCGTCCTGGCCGCCGACCTGTTCCTGTCGGACCCGGCGACCGCCCCGCACCGCTACGACGCGGAGGTCGGCGAGCGCTTCGACGCGTTCCTCCGGACCGGCCGCCGGTTCAGCTTCCTGATCGGGCACCCGTGGATCCTGCGCAACGGGCTGCGGTTCGCGGTCGGCACCCAGTCGGTCGCCGAGATCACCCTCCAGGTCATGGGCAACCTGGTCGACGGGGACACGCCCGGCCTCGGCGGCTGGACGATGCGGGAGGCGGACCGCGTCCTCGCTGCGGCGGATCCGGTGCTGCGCCGGACCCGAGCAGCGGCCTGACGGCGTAGCGTCGGCGCGATGGTGGAGCGACCGGCAGCGAACGACGAGCAGGCCAGGTTCTGGGAGGATCGGGCCGAGTCCTGGATCGACTCGTCGGACTGGTGGCTGGCCAACGTGGCCGGACCGTTCGGCGCGGCGGTCCTGGACCGTCTGGGGCCGACGCCGGGTGGTCGCTACCTCGACGTCGGGTGCGGGACCGGGCCGACCACGATCGAGCTGGCTCGACGGATCCAGCCGGGCGGCGTCGTCCTCGGCATCGACATCGCGCCCTCCATGATCGACGCCGCACGGACGCTCGTCGATCGCGCGGGGGTGGACGGGGTGGAGCTGGCGGTCGCGGACGCCCAGGTGGACGATCTCGGACCGGCGCAGATGGACGGCGTCCTCTCGCAGTTCGGCGTCATGTTCTTCTCCGAGCCCGAGGCTGCGTTCGTGAACGTCAGGAGTGCGATGAAGCCCGGCGCCGTCCTGTCGTTCTGCTGCTGGCAGGACCTGCAGCTCAACGAGTGGATGACCGTGCCCGCGCTCGCAGCGATCGGACGGACCGGGTGGGTCCCGGACTTCGGGGATCCGTCGTCGCCCGGTCCGTTCGCGTTCGCGGAGGAGGACCGGGTGGTCGGGATCCTCGAGGCCGCAGGGTTCGGCGGCGTCGATCTGATCGACGTCCGGGCCGAGGTGGTCGTCCCGCAGGACAGGATCGACGACATGGTGCGCGGCGTGTCGGCCATGGGAGCCGTGCGAGTGCAGCTGGAGCACTTCACGGACCCGGAGGTGCAGCGCGGCATCGTCGCGGCGGTCGACGAGGAGCTGCGGAGCCGCGTGGTCGACGGGGCGGTGCGGCTGGCCTCCGCGGCGTGGGCGGTGCGCGCCACCGCCTGAGCGGGCGACAGCTCCTCAGCCGTGCTGCCAGATTCGGTTCGCCAACGAGCGCGTGCCGTCCAGAGCGACTGCGTCCAGCGCGTCGAGCTCCGCCGGGTCGAGGCTCCACCCGAGCGCCCCGGCGTTGTCCGCGGCCTGGCGCGCGTTCTTGGCGCCCGGGATGGGGACCGCTCCCTTGTCGATGATCCACCGGAGGGCCACCTGGCTGGGCGTCCGATCGTCGTGGGCCGCGCCGATCTCCCGCAGGACGGCGACGATGCGGTCGACGAGCTCCATCGGGTGGGCGGAGAAGTTCCGCCGCCCCGGAGGTGGGTGGGCGGCTGAGTACTTGCCCGTGAGCCGGCCCTGGCCGATCGGGGAGTAGGCGATCGGCACGACGCCCAGGTCGCGGCAGGCGGCCAGGAGCCCGGAGGTCTCCGGTCCCCGCCGGAGCAGCGACAGCTCGATCTGGTTCGAGGCCAGCGGGATGTCGCGCCGGCGGAGCTCGCCGTGGATCCTGGTCATCTCCCGGATCGAGTAGTTGGACACGCCGACGGCCCTGGCCTGCCCGCTCCCGACGACGGTCGCCAGCGCCTCCGCCATGGCCGAGGCGCTGCGGAGGCTGATCGGCCCGTGGACCTGGTAGAGGTCGACGGACGGCACCTGGAGCCGACCGAGCGACGCCTCGAGCGACCGTCGCAGCGCCGAGCCGACGTCCAGCTTCCACGGAGCGGGCCAGAACTTCGTGGCCAGCACCAGGCCGTCCCGTCGGGCCGGGTCGTCGGCGAGCAGTCGACCGAGGATCCGCTCGCTCTCGCCGTCGCCGTACACCTCCGCCGTGTCGAACAGCCCGATCCCGGAGTCGAGCGAGGTCCGCCACGCATCCGCGATCGTCGACTCGGTGATCG
The DNA here is from genome assembly GCA_023434535.1 of Actinomycetes bacterium. Taxonomy (GTDB): domain Bacteria; phylum Actinomycetota; class Acidimicrobiia; order Acidimicrobiales; family Microtrichaceae; genus Dermatobacter. The sequence continues at coordinate 15,524 of JAEYSR010000158.1, read as the reverse complement.
ACGCGTCGTAGCTGCCCATGCCCCAGGTCCGGCTGTCGCCCCACGCCCAGGTGCCGACGCCGAGCGGCGCGACGGCGGTGGAGGTGCCGGGGAAGGTGACGGAGTCCTCGGTGGTCATGTGACCCAGCCTCCCATCTGCTGGGCGTCCGTCGCGTACGGTCCCGGGTGGTCGGCACGGCCCTGCACGCCAGCCCGACGACGAGACAGCCGACCGAGAGAGAAGGCACCCCTCATGCGCTACTTCACCCACCACTGGTCCCGCGACCAGTACGACGCGGACCTGGCCGAGATGGAGGAGACCGGCTCGACGAGCGTCATCGACAACAGCGCCGGCTCCGGCTTCCTCGCCGCGGGCGTCGCCGCCGACGACGTCCTGTACGTCATCAACTTCCACGACGGGGAGCTCGCCGTGCTCGGGCGCTTCGTCGTCGGCGGGATCCTCGATCGGGCCCAGGCGCGGGCCGAGCTCGGTGCCGACTTCGACGAGCCCGAGCTGGCGTTCGCCCAGGAGGGCAAGGTCACCTACGAGGTGTTCGACGCCGCCCTCAACGGCCCGGAGATCGGAGCCGACGACGAGCTCCTGGAGCTCGTCGAGTTCGTCGCCGAGGACGGCACGGTCCAGCATCCGGCGAAGGGGCCCGACGGGGCCGCGAGCGCCGCGTCGTTCGGGGGAGTGCGGGAGATCACCGAGGAGACGGCGTCCCTGCTCGACGAGCTGCTGGGGTTCGCCCCGGACCAGACGATCGGGCCGGACGACTCGGTCGCACGGCGGATGGTCTCGACCGACTACTTCATCGGCGACGACAACGTGGCATCGGTCGACGTCCTGTGCGAGGCGGGTGAGCTCCTCGGGCGTTGGCGCGACGTCGACCTCGAGCCCGTGGACCAGGCGGTGCTGGACGACCCCGAGCGACTGGCCGACGTCGTGTGGGAGGAGATCCAGCGCTCCGCCCGTGACGGCGACGTCCGGGTCCTCTCCGAGAGGGCCGACGTGGTGGCGCTGCTCCGCGAGGCCCACGAGCTCGACGACTGAGGGTCCTCGCCGCCACGGCCGACCGGCACGGGTCTTCGTGCCCTACCCGGCGGCCCGGCGCTGCGCCAGGATGCCGATGAGGCCACGACCGACCGGAGGCGCATCGGATGTTCGCAGGACTGCTGCCGCCCGCCGGCTCCTACGAGCCGATGTCGGCGCTCGACGCCGTGTTCCTCCACACCGACAACGACCGGGCGCCGATGCACCTCGGCGCGGTGTCGGTGTTCGAGCCCGGGCCGTTCGTCGACCCGGCCGGTCGCTTCCGCCTGGACGCGGTGCGTGCCCACGTCGAGTCGCGGCTCCACCTGCTGCCGCTGTTCCGCAAGAAGGTCGCGGAGGCGCCGCTCCGGCAGGGCCGGCCGGTCTGGGTGGACGACGAGAGGTTCGACGTCCGGCACCACGTGAAGCTCGTGGCGGTGCCGCGCCCGGGGACCCGCGAGCAGCTGGCCGAGCTCGCCGCCTGGATCCTGTCGCACCCGCTCGACCGGCACCGGCCCCTGTGGCAGCTGTGGTTCGTCGAGGGCCTCGAGGACGGCAGGGTCGCCATGGTGGAGAAGCTGCACCACGCCGTCGCCGACGGGGTGTCCGGGGTCGACGTGGCCGTCGCCCTGCTGGACGCCGAGCCCGATCCCGACCGACCGCCCGGGCCGGACTGGAGTCCCCGCCGGCCTCCCGATCCCGTGCAGCTCCTCGTCCGGGCCGAGCTCGATCGCCTGGCACGGCCGAGCAGGTGGGGGAGTCGACTCCTCGGCTCGCTCCCGGGGCCCCGGGACGTGGTGGCCGCGATCGACGGCGCCGTGGACGCGCTGCGCAGCGTCGTCGACATGGCGACGAGATCGCATCCGCTCGTCGAGCGGATCTCGTCGGACCGGGCTCTGACCTGGACGACGTTGCCCCTCTCGGAGGTCCGCGACGTCGCGCACGACCACGGCGTGACCGTGAACGACGTCGCCCTGGCGTTGGTCGCCGGCGGAGTGCACCGGGTGCTGGCCGAGCGCGGACCGGTCGAGCCCGACTCCGAGGTCGAGGTCGTCGTGCCGGTGTCGACGCGACCCGACGACCACGTCGTGGAGCTGGGCAACTCGGTCTCGGCCATCCTGGTCCGGATCCCCGTCGGTGATCTGGTCCCGAGCGACCGGCTCGATGCGGTCAACCGGGCGATGGCGGCCCACAAGGCGCACCACCAGGCGAGGGGCACGGGCCTCGCCCTCGACGGGCTGGAAGCCGTCGGCCCGGTCACCCTCGCCCTCGTGGCGCAGGCGATGCACCACCAGCCCGTGGCGGACCTGGTGGTCACGAACGTCCCCGGCCCGCAGATCCCGCTGTACTTCATGGGCGCCCGCATGGTCGAGGCGGTGCCGGTGGTGCCGCTCGGAGGCAACCTCGCGATGGGGATCGCCGTCCTGTCCTACGACGACGACCTGTGCATCTCCGTCGTCGCCCACGGCGACGCCGCGGCCGACGCACGGACCGTGGTGGCCGGTGTCCGGGCCGACGCACAGGTGCTGCTCGGCGATCGCTGAGGACTCGACGGCGGGAGCCGGTCGTCCACGGTGACGGGTCAGGAGCGGATCAGGTCCAGGAGCTTCGTGGTCGTCGCCCAGCTGCGGATGGTCATCGACCTGTACTCGGGGGTTCCCATGATCTTGGACAGCTTGCTCTGGGTGCGTCGCTCCCCGAGGCGGGCGAAGTAGATGACGCCCTTGCCCGGCCACGCCTGGTCGACGCCCTCCCGGAGCTGCACCACCTTCATCGCAGCGGCCGGGGTCAGCGGCGACTTCAGGAAGACGGCGTCCGAGTAGTAGTCGTCGGGTCGTGCGCCGAACCCCGGCGGCGCGTCGCTCACGATCGATCCGAGCTGTCGGGCGGAGCGCACGACCACCATGATCGGAACCCCGAAGCTCTGCTCGACCGCTGCCTCGATCGCGCCCTCCAGCTCCGAGCGCGGCCGATCCGAGCTGAAGAGGACGTTGCCGGACTGGATGTAGGTGGCGACGTCCTCGAAGCCGGCGTCGGACACGGCGGAGCGGAGCTCGGCCATCGGGACCGGGTTCTTCCCTCCGACGTTGATGCCCCGGAGGAGTGCGACGTAGCGGTGGGTGGCCATGGTCGCCTCGTGCTCAGATGCCCAGCTGCGCCCGCTCGAGAGCGGCGAGCGCCGGCTGGTCGCCCGAGATCGCCACCTCCGCCGCCTCGCGTCGTCCGAGCAGGTAGAGGACGACCTCGCCGGGTCGGCCCGAGATGGTGACCGTGTCGTCGCCACCTCCGGCGAGGATGGGTGCCTGACCGGGCGCCTGCAGCTCGATCCTGACGTCCTTGATGTTGCGGGTGGTCATCCGGTGGGTGCGTCGCAGCATCGACCACAGCCGGGCCTCGAGCGCGCCGATCTCGGAGGCGGGCCGCGGCGTGAGGTCGCCGCCGCCCCGCCGCACGTCCTCGTGGTGCACGAACATCTCCTGCACGTTGGCCAGGCCGTCGAGCGGCTTCCACCACAAGGGAGGGCCGCTCCGGACCTTCTCCACGAGCACCTCGAACGGCATCCGCTCCTTGGTCCGCTCGATCGCCCGGTCGTGCAGCCCCTCGGCCTGCGGGACCACGATGCCGACGCTGGCGATCGGGTCGTGCTCGCGGACGAACAGGTGCGCCGCCATGTCGTAGTTGGTCCACCCCTCGCACAGCGTCGGTGCGGCCGGGCCGAGATCCTCCATGGCGTCGCACAGGCCTCGTCGCTCGGACGTCTGGAACGGCAGGTCACCCATGGCCGGAGGCTACGACGCCGGACCGATCGAGGAGCGCGTCGAGCGGAGGACCGTGCCGTAGCCGGGCTCCTCGCCGAAGCCCTCGGCCCGCCCGTCACCGGACCAGGCCACGCGGCCGTTGACGAGGACCGTCCTCACCGCGCCGTCGCCCCGGTTGACCAGCCGCTCGATCGACTCGATCCCCGGCATGGGCGCCTCGACGACCTCCGACACCCGGTCGTCGAGCGCCTCGGGGTCGATCACGACCAGGTCGGCCCGGGCGCCGACGGCGAGTCGACCGGCGTCGATGCCCAGGAAGTCCGCGAGCTCGCCCGTGACCCGATGGACGGCCCGGCCCAGGGGCAGGACGTGGCGTCCGGCGGCCTGCCGGGTGCGGACCAGGCGCAGGAGCTGGAGTGGGAAGTTGTAGAAGGCCATGTTGCGGAGGTGGGCGCCGGCGTCGGAGAAGCCGATCTGCGCCTGGTCCTGCTCGACGATCCAGGCGACCGCGTCCTCGTCGGCGTTGCCGGCGACGGTCTCCCAGCGCAGCGCGTTGCCGTGCTCGGCCGCCAGGTCGAGGAAGGTGTCGACGCGGTCGGCGCCGCGCTCGTCGGCCACCTCCGCGAACGACCGTCCGATCAGCGCGGCGTCGGGGCAGTCGACGATGCGGGCCTCGGCCAGGTCGCGGTGGTAGGCCCGGCCCTTGATCCTGTTGTTCCACTGCGAGCGGAACCGCCGGCGGTAGCCCGGGTCGCGGAGGAGCTCCGAGCGGGCGGCCTGCTCGGCCAGGTGCAGCGCCTCGGTCCCGGCTCCGATCTCCTCCAGCACGGGGTTCTCCAGGCCGTCGGTCCAGAGCCGGAACGGCTGGGGCAGCGCCTGCAGCCGCACGTCGGCCCTGAGCCAGCGCCGTGCCAGCGTGAACGCGCCGGCGAACAGCCGGTAGCTGCCGGGGGCGGCCTTGATGTCCATCAGCGAGATGATCGTCGTCCGCAGGGGCTTGCGACCGATCCCGCTCGCGATCCCGGCGAACAGCAGGAGGTTCCAGCGACCGGAGATGTCGGGCACGCCCTCGAACACGGCGTCGCGCTCGCGGAGCACGGCGCCGAGGCGGCGGTACTCCTTCCACGTGGCGAACACCGACGGGGTCGGCCGGCTCCGGAACCGGTCGCCGTCCATCTTGTCCCACGGCAGGGTGTTGATCGACATGCCGAGGTAGCCGGCGTCGAGCGCCTCGTCGACCATGACCACCATGCGGGCCATCTCGGCGGCGGTCGGTCGCTCGGTCTCGTCGAGCGAGCGACCCAGCCCCATCACGTGGGCCCGGACGGCGGAGTGCCCGAGCATCGAGCAGACGTTGGGGCCGAGCGGCAGGTCCTCGAGGTGGTCGAGGTACTCGGCCGGCGTCTCCCAGTCCTTCACCTTGTTCAGCATCGGGAGGACGTCGGCCCGGGGCACCCCCTCGACGCGGCAGAACATGTCGGCCAGGTCCTCGGGCTCGCCGACCGCGAAGCTGAGGCCGCAGCTGCCGATCATCACCGTCGTCACGCCGTGGCGGACCGACTCGCCGAGCGCGGGATCGAACTCCAGCTCGGCGTCGTAGTGGGTGTGGAGGTCGATGAACCCGGGGGTGACCCAGCAGCCCGTGGCGTCGATGACCTCCGCTCCGTCGGGGACCTCGAGGTCCGGCCCGATCGCCACGACCGTGCCGTCGTCGACGACCACGTCGGCGACGCGGCCCTCCGCCCCCGTCCCGTCGACCACCAGTCCGCCCCTGATCACCGTCGTCATGGACCGAGTCTGCCAGTCCCTCTGCGCGCCGACCTCCTCGCCCCGCGCGTTCGGCGGCGCCGCGGCGGGGCGGTCCCCTAGGGTCCGCCCAGCGCTGTTCGGGGGGACGGCGCCGGTCGTCCCCCGGTGTCGAGGAGGTCGAGCATGAGCGGACGTGACGCAGTGATCCGTCGATGCCGGAGGTCCCGCTGATGGGGCGACTGCGCACCGTGGCACGGTCCGAGACCGACGCCCCGATCGTCCACGCGATGTACGACCTGATGTTCGGCAAGGGCGTCGACCCCGTCGCCGACGGCGTGGGCACGACCACCGGCAGCCCGGGCGACTGGTGGACGACCCACGCCCTGTCGCCGGCGGTCCTCGAGCACTCGGTCCAGGGGTTCGTCCTGTACCGGAGCCCCGACCGGGCCATCGACCCGACGCTGCGCGAGCTGGCCCAGGCGCGCGTGGGCTGGTCGATCGGCTCGACGTTCGTCTACTCCCAGCACGTCCAGTCCATGCGCGGGATGGGGATCGACGCGGCCAAGATCGACGACCTCCCCAACTGGCAGACGTCGGACGCCTACAGCCGGATCGAGCGCGCCGTCATGGCCTACGCCGACGCGATCGCGCTCGACGGCGGCCGGGTGAGCGACGAGCTGTTCGACGTGCTGACCGACGAGCTCACCGACGAGGCGATCCTCGAGCTGACCTACATCGCGGCCATGTACCTGCAGCACGCGGTGGTCACCCGGGCGCTGCGCCTGGAGTTCGACGACCAGCCCGAGCACGTCCGGGTGGTCGAACCCCCCGAGGAGTTCCGGCCCGAGGACTTCGTGGCGATCGGTCGGGAGAGCTGAGACGAGCCGGCGGTCCCGGGGCCCGGAACGGCTCGGCGATCAGGGGCGCGGCGCCGGCCAGGTGTCGGCCTGCACGGCAGCCTCGGTGCCGCCGTCGCACGTGATGAACGAGCCGACCATGAACCCGGCGTCGGGCGACAGGAGGTAGGCCATCAGCGCCGCCAGCTCGTCGGCGTGGCCGGGTCGGGCGATCGGGATCGGGTACATGTCGCCGAGGCTCGAGACGAAGTCCCAGGTCCCGGCCGTCATCGCCGTGTCGACGAACCCAGGGGCGATGGCGTTGAGGCGGATGCCGCTGCCGATCCACTCGTCGGAGACGCTGGCGCGCCGCACCCAGCGCGCCAGGGCCAGCTTGGACACCGGGTACGCGTTGAGGGCGTCGTCGCCGAGGGCCGTCACGGCCGCCTCCTCGTCGCCGGCGAGGAGCACCTCGGCCAGATCGGCGGGGTAGCCGGGCATGGTGGTCGTCGAGTTGGAGCTGATCGCGACCGCTGCGGCGTCGGTGCCCCGGGCGAGCAGGGGTCGCAGACCGTCGAGCGTGGCCACCGCGCCGAAGTAGTTCGTGCGGACGGTCCGCTCGGCCAGCGCGCCGTCCATCGACTGCATCCCGGCTCCGGCGACCAGGCCGTCGATCGCGCCACCCGACAGCTGCTCGACCTGCTCGACCATGTGGGCGCGGCCGTCCGCCGTGGCGAGGTCCGCGCCGACCTCCTGGTCGGTCCCGGCGAGGTCGACCCCGATCACCGTCGTCCCGTCCCGCTCGAGCCGGCGCCTCAGGGCCGCCCCCATCCCGCTCGCCGCGCCCGTGATCACCACCGTCGTCATGGCCGGACAGTACGCCGCAGGGCGGGAGCGGTCAGCGCCAGCCCGCCCGCTTCATCAACTTGAGCGCCGTCGTCATCACGGCGGCGAACCCGTCGTCGCCGAGCTGTCGCAGCGGGGGAGAGAGGTTCATGAGGCGCTGCCGGGCGATCGTCTGGCTCTCGGTGTACTTGGTGATGCCGACCGCGCCGTGGCGGCGACCGAGCCCCGAGTCGCCCATGCCGCCCATCGGGGCGTCGATGCTGCCCCACGCGGCGGCGTACGCCTCGTTGACGTTCACGGTGCCGGAGTGCAGCCGTGACGCCACGTCCCGGCCCCGTGAGGCGGAGCGGCTCCACACGCTGGCGTTGAGCCCGTAGCGGGTGTCGTTGGCCAGGGCGACCGCCTCGTCGTCGGTGTGGAACCGGTAGATCGACACCAGCGGACCGAAGGTCTCCTCGGCGAAGCACGTCATCTCGGGGGTCACGTCCGCCAGGACGGTCGGCTCGAAGAAGTACGGGCCGAGGTCCGGACGGGCGGAGCCGCCGACCAGCACCGTGGCCCCCTTGGCGACGGCGTCGTCGACGTGCGAGCTGGTGGTCTCCAGCTGCTCGGTCGACGTCAGGGTCCCCATCTGCGTGGAGAAGTCGTACGCGGGTCCGATCCGCATGGCGGCGACCGCGTCGACGAACGCCGGGACGAAGCGGTCGTAGATCGCGTCGGCGACGAACATGCGCTCGATCGAGATGCACAGCTGACCCGACGAGGAGAAGCAGGCCCGCACGGCCCCCTCGACCGTCCGTCCCAGGTCCGCGTCGTCGAGGACGAGCATGGCGTTCTTGCCGCCGAGCTCGAGCGAGCAGTCGATCAGCCGCTCCCCGGCCTCCCTGGCGATGTGGCGTCCCGACGCCGTCGACCCGGTGAACATCACGTAGTCGGCGATGTCGAGCAGCGGCGTCCCGATCGCCGAGCCGCGACCGAGGACGATCTGCCACAGGTCGGTGGGGACCCCGGCCCGCTGGGCGAGCTCGAGCGCGAACAGGGCCGTGAGGGCGGTCTGGTTGTCGGCCTTCTGCACGACGGCGTTCCCGGCCATCAGCGCCGGCACGGTGTCGCCGGCCCCGAGGCTCAGCGGGTAGTTCCACGGCGAGATGATCGTGACGACGCCCCTCGGGTGGCGGAGCTCGTGCACGTCGGTCAGGCCGGGGATGAGGCCGGTGCGACGGGTCGGGGCCAGGGCCCTGGCCGCGGTGCGCGCGTAGTAGCGGGCGGTGTTGGCGATGTCGCCGACCTCGAGGAACGCGTCCCGTCGGGCCTTGCCGTTCTCGGCCTGGATCAGGTCCATGAACGTGTCGCGGTTCTCGAGCACCAGGTCGTGGAACCGGAGCATCACCTGCGACCGGGCGGAGATCGGCGTCGCCGCCCAGGCGATCTGGGCCGCTCGGGCCCGCTCGGCCGCCGCGAGCACGTCGCCGGGGCTGCACTGGGGGAGCTCGGCGATCACATCGCCGGTGAAGGGAGCGGACGACGTCACCGGCGGCGCCTCGCCCGACGACGGCACCAGCGAGGTCAGCCGCTTGCGGAGGAGGTCGTCCACGCTCGCGGGCAGCGCCGGGCCCGCAGGGCGCGGGGAGCCGGTCCGGTCGCTGGCGAGGGACGGATCGGTGGTGGTGCTCATGGCGGCCACGCTACGCCGGGTCGGCCGCGGCGGACGGGGTCGCCCTCGGTCCGCGGCAGAATGTGGGCCATGGCCGATTCCCCCACGACGACCGGTTGGGCCTACCTGGGCGTGTCGGTGAACAACGCCGTCTACACGCTCAACGCGCTCCGCCCGAACCGTCGCAACAAGCTCCTCCTCGCGTGGACCTTCTTCGCCAGCTGGATCACGATCGAGCTGGCGCCCGTGGTGCTGGTCCTGCAGGTGATCGTCTCCGGCCTGTTCATCCGCAAGGGTGCGCTGCGCACCACTCCCGGCAAGGTCGGGATGGTCATCACGCTCGGCACCTGGGGCGGCATGGCACTGACCATCCGCCAGAGCTACGCGGCGCGCCAGGAGATCCGCGACGCCCTGCGGGACCTGGCCGAGGTCGACCCGTCGGACCCGCTCCCGATCCGGTGGGAGCGTCGGGTGCAGTTCGCCCGCGCCGGCGGACGGGCCCTGCGGATGGACATCGTCCGCCCCGACGTCGACGACGTCCCCGGCGAGCCGCGTCCGGTCCTGGTCCAGGTGCACGGCGGCGCCTGGATCCTCGGGTTCAAGGACCGTCAGGGTCAGCTGCTCATGAAGCAGATGGCCAGCCGGGGCTGGGTCTGCTGCAACATCGACTACCGGCTGAGCCCGATGGCGACCTTCCCCGAGCACCTCGTCGACGTGAAGCGGGCCATCGCCTGGATCCGCGAGCACGCGGACGAGCTGGGGATCGACCCGGGGTTCGTGGCGATCTCGGGCGGCTCCGCCGGCGGCCACCTGACGGCGCTGACGGCCCTGACCGCCAACCAGGAGCGCTACCAGCCCGGGTTCGAGAGGGCCGACACGTCGGTGGTCGCCGCGGTCCCGTTCTACGGCGTCTACGACATGACGGACCGCAACGGCGTCATCATGCCGGGCACGGATACGCTCCTGCTCGCGCCCCTGGTGATGAAGTGCGACCGGGACGAGCAGCCGGAGCTGTGGTCCGACGCGTCGCCGATCGACCAGGTGCACGCCGGGGCACCGCCGTTCTTCGTGATCCACGGCGACAAGGACGTGCTGGCCCCGGTCGAGGACGCCAGGACCTTCGTGGAGAGCCTCCGGGCCGTGTCGGAGCACCCCGTGTACTACGTGGAGCTCAAGGGGGCCCAGCACGCGTTCGAGACCTTCACCTCGGTGCGGGCCAACGCCGCGGTGGAGGCGGCCGCCCGCTTCCTGCAGGCCGTGTACGACGCGTACCTGACCGGTCCCGGCGCCGTGGCCGAACCGGGCGAGGTCGTGGACGCCGTCGAGGAGCGCCTCGGCGCCGGGCTCGCACGCGACGCCGCCGATGACAGCGCACCGGCCGACGCGTCGGAGTAGGAAGGTGGCGTGGCCGATGCCATCGTCACCGAAGGTCTGACCAAGCGGTACGGGACCACCGTCGCCCTCGACTCGCTGGACCTGTCGATCGCCCCGGGTGAGGTGTTCGGCTACCTCGGGCCGAACGGGGCCGGGAAGTCGACCACCATCGAGCTGCTGCTCGGCCTGATCCGACCGTCGGCCGGCTCGGCCAGGGTCCTCGGCCTCGACGTGGTCGCCGACGCCGCGACCCTCCACCGACGGCTGGCGTTCGTCCCCAGCGTCGCCGAGCTCTGGCCCGGCCTCACCGGCGAGGAGACGCTGAGGCTGCTCGGCAACCTCCACGGATCGGTCGACGAGGACTACAGGGACCTGCTGGTGGACCGGTTCGAGCTGGACGTCGGCAAGAAGAACCGGGCCTACAGCCACGGCAACCGGCAGAAGGTCGTGCTGGTCGCCGGGTTCGCGACCCGGGCCGACGTGCTCCTCCTCGACGAGCCGACGACCGGCCTGGACCCTCTGATGGAGCAGGTGTTCCGCAGCTGCGTGGCGGAGGCGCGCGAGCGTGGCCAGACGATCCTGCTGAGCTCGCACATCCTCAGCGAGGTGGAGGCGACCTGCGACAGGGTCGGCATGCTCCGGGCCGGCCGTCTCGTCGACGTGGGCCGGCTCGACTCCCTCCGCGGCCTGGCTGCGGTGCGGGTCCACGCCCACGTCCCTGGTGATCTGCCCGACCTAGGCGCCGTCCCCGGTCTGAGCCACGTGGCGGTGTCGCCCGACGGAGCCGGGGGAGGCACCGACCTGGAGTGCGACGTGGCCGGCGACATCGGCCCGCTGGTCCGGGTGCTGGCCGACGCCGGCGTGGAGCGCCTCACCACACGTGAACCGTCCCTCGAGGAGCTGTTCATCCGCCGCTACGGGGCCGACGGCGGGTGATCGCCGTCGCCGAGCACCACCGCACGGGCAGGCCGTCCCCGGACGTGTCCGTCCGGAGGCCCGACGTGGCGATCGCCTGGCGGGCGTTCCGGAGCACCTGCATCGGGGCGACCGTGCTCGCCGTCGGCTTCGGCGTGATGGTCGCGGCGACGGCGCTGACCTACGTGTCGACGTTCCCGACCGAGGCATCCCGTCGGCAGCTCGGAGAGCTCACGTCCCTGAGCGGCGGCCTGTCGGTGCTGATGGGGCCCGCCACCGGGATCGGAACCGTCGGTGGCTACACCTTCTACAAGGGCTACGTGTTCCTGACGTCGATCGCGGCGGTGTGGGCGGTGCTGATCACCACCAGGTCGCTCCGGGGCGAGGAGGACGTCGGCCGGTGGCAGCTCCTGCTGTCGGGTTCGACCCGTCCACCGCGCGCCACCGCGGCGGTCCTGGTCGGGCTGTCGGCGTCGGTCGCGCTCGTGACGCTCGGAGTGGCGGTCGGCACCGCCGTCGCCGGGCTGGATCCGGCGGTGGGGTTCACGCCGTGGGACGCGGTGGCCCACGGTCTCTCCATCGGCGCGGTCGCCGCGGTGTTCGTCGGGGTCGCTGCGGTCACGTCGCAGCTGGGGAGCACCCGACGTGTGGCCACGGGCGCGGCGATGGGGGTGTTCGCGGTCGCGTTCGTCCTCCGCATGGTCGGCGACGCCGGCGCCGGCACCTCCTGGGTCCGCTGGACCACTCCGCTCGGCTGGAGCGAGCTGATCTCGCCGATGACGTCGAACGACGGTCGGCCGGCGCTCCTGGCGGTCGTCGTGGCCGTCGCGGCGGCGTGGCTCGCGGCCTGGATGGCCGGGCGCCGCGACGTGGGCGACGGGGTGCTGCGCGCGAGGGACAGCGCCCGCGCCCGCGACCGGGGTCTGGGCTCGATCGGGGCGCTGTCGCTCCGCCTCGAGTCGGGGGTCCTCGTCGCATGGCTCGTCGGGGCCGTGGCCATCGGCCTCTCGTTCGGGGTCATCGCCCGCCTGACCGTGGAGGGCCTGCCGGAGGGGACTGCGGGGGTGATCGAGTCCTTCGGCGTCAGAGGGACGTTCGTGGAGCAGTACTTCGGTCTGGTCCTGCTGTTCGTCGCCGCCGTGCTGGCGCTGATCGCCGGCGGCCAGGTGGGTGCCGCCGCGCACGAGGAGCTCCGCGGTCGGCTCCTCGTCGTGCTCGCCGGGCCGACCCGCCGGTCGACCTGGCTCGTCGGCCGCCTCCTGATCGCCGGTGTCGCGGTGGTCGCCGCAGCGCTGCTGACCGGCGCTGCGCTCTGGGTGGGGGCGGCGACCCAGGGCGTGGACGACGTGGGCCTGCCGACGTTGCTGGCGGCCGGCGCGAACGTGGTGCCGGTGTGCCTCGTGGCCCTCGGCATCGGCGCGGTCGTGCTGGCCGTCGCCCCCCGGGCCGCCGCCGCCTCCGTGTACGTGGTGGTCGGGTGGTCGCTCGTGATCGACGTGGTCGCGTCGCTCGTGGACTCGCTGAAGTGGACCCGATCGCTCGGGTTGTTCCACTACCTGGGCCTGTACCCGGCGCAGCCGTTCGACTGGTCGACGTCCGCGATCACCTCCGTCGTCGGCGTCGCTCTCTGTGCGCTGGCCGTGGTCCTGTTCGACCGGCGCGATCTCCACGCGGCCTGAGCCGGTCAGAGGAAGGCGTCGCCCAGGTTCGGGCGGATCAGCGTGCTGGCCAACGAGCCGCCGGGGACCCGGTGCACCTCGTGGAGGGCGGCGCCGGGGACGACGTGCGCCTCGAGCTCCACGCCGCCGGGAGCGGCGCCGGCGACCGTGCCGTCGGCCGGCGACGGCCACGATTCTGCGATGCCGACGAGCGCCGTCAGCGAGGCCCATCCGCGCTCGATCGCGCCCTGGTCCGTGTCCTCGGGCGGGTCGTAGCCGGTGGGCGTGAGCTCCCACTGCAGGGCCCCGCCGTCGTTCGCCGTGATCGTCGCCCGGACGGCGCCGAACGGAGCCAGGTGCGTCCAGCGGATGCCCTGCACCTCGTCTCGGTCCAGGGCGGGGACGTTCAGGTTCAGGACGCTGCCGATCGGTGCGTCCACGACGAGCGGGAGCGTCTCCACGGCCACCGCCGCCGCGGTGTCCCACCGCCATGCGTCGCTGTCGATCGCGGCCCGTCCGCCGGCGTCCACGCTGACGGCCAGGCCCGAGATCCCGAAGTTCTGACCGGCGAGGGCTGCGCCGACGGTCCCCGAGTGCAGCACCGCCCGCCCGGTGTTCGCCCCGGCGTTGATCCCGGAGACGACCAGGTCGGGCAGGTCGCCGAACGCACCCAGCCGCCCGGCGACCAGGCAGAGCGCGGGCGGGCCGTCGAGCGCCCACGCCTCGACGTCGGGTGCGCCGGGGATCTCGGCGCGCGACACGGCGAGCGCGGCGTCGGGCCGCAGGTTGCCGATCGCCGCGCCGGCGCCGCTCCAGTCGGTCGACGGGGCCACGACGAGGATCTCGTGACCGGTGGTCGCGAGCGCCCGGGCGAGCTCGTGGATGCCCTCGCTGTCGATGCCGTCGTCGTTCGTCACCAGGATCTTCATCGCGGCGACCGTACCGGGCGCAGGTGAACGGGAGCTGGCGCGGACATGTGACCCGCGATGAGATCGGCCGGCCGGCCACGTCCGAGGTGACGACGTCGTTCCACGAGGAGATCAGCCATGAGCTCGTTCCTGCCCTATCTCAACTTCGACGGCACGTGCCGCGAGGCCATGACCCGCTACCAGCAGGTGTTCGGCGGCCGCCTGATGATCATGGGGACCGAGGACGTCCCGGGCGGGGAGGACGTCCCCGAGGGCTTCGCCGGCCGGGTCATCCACGCCGACCTGGCGCTCGAGACGGGCGGCGTCCTGTTGGCGAGCGACACCCAGCCCGGGGGCGGGCGCACGCCGCAGAGCACCTACGTCAGCTTCCAGGCGCCCGACGTGGACACCGCCCGACGGGCGTTCGAGGACCTGGCCGCCGACGGGCACGTGGAGATGGAGTTCGGCGAGACGTTCTTCTCGCCCGGCTTCGGCACCTTGACCGACGTGTTCGGCACGCTCTGGATGATCAACGTCGAGACCGACGGTCCTCCGACCTGACTCCGGGCCGGCGCCGGCCGGACAAGGGCGACGTCTGTCACTGAGCGACGTTCAGAGATATTTGACGCGTTGCCGGTCGGGTCCCGTACCCTTCGACGACAAGGAAGGGACGGCCGAGTGGCAACGTGGCACGCGCGCCTCGCCGTCGAGGCCGGGGCTGATCAGACGGTGGACCGGGAGCGCTCGTGACGATCGCGGACGCCCTCCTGCAGCGGGGTCGTTGGCCGACGGTCGCCGACGCCGGCGGCCGAGAGGTCCTGTCGTGGCTGGTCGCCGCGTCGTTGCTCGAGGGCCACCACGAGCTCGGCGTCGTGGAGACGCATCCCGGACACCCGGGGGAGTACGACTGCCTGTCGATCTACGACCGCACCCGCATGGACCGGGGCCCGATCCTCGACCTGGACCGCCGGGGTGCGGTCCACATCGCGCCGCTCGCGGGAGGCGCCGACAGCTGGTCGGACTTCTGGACCGACTGCGCCCAGGAGGGTCCGGTCGCGGCCGCGGCGGACCTCCGGGCCCGGGCGGGCCTGGACCAGCCCGCGCTGCACGGTGGTGCCGAGGCCTTCGCCGTCGCCCAGATCGCCCGACGGCTGCTCAAGCTGCACGTGGCCGGCATCGGTGGCGCCTGGGAGTGCCGCAACGGCGTGGCCGACAGCTCCGACGGACCGCAGCGGCGGACGGAGCTGTTCCTGATGGTGCCCGCGGCGGCGGAGCGTCTGGACACGGCGCCGCCGCACGTGCTCGGCGACCCGGCGTACGGGTTCTGGTTCCTCCTGCGCGACGGCGTCCCGGTGAGCTGCCTCGACACCTTCCACTGACCGGGCGGACGCCGGTCCGTGTGGCTGACCGGGCGGTCGCCGGTTCGTGTGGCTGACCGGGCGGTCGCCGGTTCGTGTGACTGACCGGGCGGACGCTGGCCCGTGTGACTGACCGGGTGGACGCCGTCAGGTGCGTGTGACGACCATGGCGGCCAGGTAGAGGACGTAGAGGCCCACCATCGCCGCGCCCTCCGGTCGCGACACCCGACGGCCGACGAGGAGCACGGGCACCGCCAGGACCGCAGCGGCGAGCGCGAGCGGCAGGTCCACGTGCGCCACGTCGGTCGACACGTCGAGGCCGCCGGGGGCGGCCAGGACGGTCGCGCCGAGGATCAGCAGGACGTTGAAGATGCAGGAGCCGAGCACGTTGCCGACGGCGATGTCCGGCTCTCCTCGCCGCGCGGCAACGACCGCGGTGGCCAGCTCCGGGGCCG
>JAEYSR010000211.1 GCA_023434535.1 Actinomycetes bacterium | reverse complement strand
CGGTGAGCTCATCGGTGCGGCCACCGCGACGGAGCGCGACCTCCTCGCCGCCCTCGTCGGGGGCGAGCTCCGCCAGGGCGCGCTCGCCGGCGTGATGGTGGACGCCGTCGCCGTGTCCTCGGGTCTGCCCGCCGCCGCGGTCCGACGGGCGAGCATGCTCGGCGGCCGGCTGGACCAGGTGGCGGTCGCGGCGCTGACCGGCGGCATCGATGCCGTGACGGGGATCCGGCTGGAGGTCGGACGTCCGCTGCAGCCGATGCTGGCCGCGACGGCGCCGTCGGTCGAGCAGGCCGTCGAGGACCTGGTCGGTGACTCTGCCGGGTCGTCGGAGTCGCCGCCGGGCGGGGTGTCGGTGGAGTGGAAGCTCGACGGGATCCGCGTGCAGGCGCACAAGCTCGACGGTGACGTCCGCGTGTGGAGCCGGAACCTGAACGACATCACCGAGCAGGTCCCCGGCGTGGTCTCGGCGGTCGCCACCATGCCGGCGGAGCGCCTGGTCCTCGACGGTGAGGCCCTGGTGCTCGGCGCCGACGGCCGCCCGGCGTTGTTCCAGGACACCGCGTCGGGTCGGGCCGTCGAGGTGGCCGCCGCTGCGGGATCCGACGCCGGGGCGGGCGGCGACCCGGACCGCGCCGGGGGTCTGCGGCCGTACTTCTTCGACCTGCTGCACGTGGACGGACGCGACCTGGTCGACGAGCCGCTGGCGATCCGACGGTCCGAGCTCGAGCGGGTCGCCGGGGAGTGGCTGGTCCCGGCGGTGGCGACGTCGGACCCGGCGGATGCCGGAGGGGCGCTGGCCGACGCCCTGGACGCCGGTCACGAGGGGGTGGTCGTCAAGGGAGCGGCGTCCCGCTACGAGGCCGGCCGACGGGGCACCGCGTGGCGGAAGGTGAAGCCGGTCCACACCCTGGACCTGGTGGTGCTGGCGGTGGAGTGGGGCCACGGCCGTCGCAACGGCTGGCTGTCCAACCTGCACCTCGGGGCCCGTGACGGCGACGGCTTCGTGATGGTCGGCAAGACGTTCAAGGGCCTGACCGACGAGCTCCTGCGGTGGCAGACGGAGCACTTCCAGCGCTTGGCGATCGACCACGACGACGCCCGGTCGCTCTCCGACGACCCCGACCTCGGTCCCGGCGTCCTGGCGGTGCGACCGGTGCAGGTCGTGGAGATCGCGGTGGACGGCATCCAGCGCTCCACGCGCTACGCGTCGGCGGTGGCCCTCCGCTTCGCCCGGGTGGTCCGCTACCGCGACGACAAGGTCGCCGCCGAGGCCGACACGATCGACGCCGTCCGCGCCCTCGGCCGCCCCTGACCCCTCCAACCCGCGTTCCTGACCACACGTCACGTCCACATGGGACGTCGATCACGTCGAGGATCCGGTGGGTGCAGCGAACGACGGTCAGACGGCGCCGTTCTGACGGGCGGCCACCCAGTGCAGGAGAGGGTCCCCGGTGACCCCCTCCTCCAGTCGGCACGCGTACGTCAGCTTGATGTCGTGCGGGTCGCCCCCGGCGATCGCGCGTCCGGCCAGCTCGTCCCAGTCGGGCAGGCGGACGCTCCGCCGGTCGTCGAGCTCATCCGGTGTTGCCGGGCGACGACCGCCGAATCGACGGTGGAGCAGCACCAGCGCCTGCGCGGTCCGGAGGCCGAGCTCCCGCCGGTCGGCCGGATCCAGCAGCGGTGCGACGGCGCGAGCGGCCCGGGTGCCGGTGACGTAGTGGAGGGTGCCGAAGTCGTGGGGGTCGGAGTGGACCGCGGCGACCCACGCGGCGATCTGGTCCAGGAGGTCGTCATCGGCCCGCAGGTCGTGGAGAGCCCCGAGGTCGCCGTCCGCGACGCGCTCCATCACGGCCGCGAACGAGGCGTCGCCCCGCCCGTCCGGTCCGTCGGCGGGCGCGTCGGCGTCGGCCTCCCAGTTCAGGAGGGCGTTGGCCACCTGTCCGGGGTGGTCGGCGTCGAGCGCCAGGTCGAGGCGGATGACGGCGTGGAAGAACTGCGCTCCGGGGTGACCGATCAGCGCGGGCAGGCGCTCGGTGACGACGACGTCGGCGCCCCGCCGGGCGACCTCCTCCGTCAGACCCGGGAGCTCGGCGGGGCGATCCCTCGCGATCAGGAAGTCCCCGGCCGTGCCGGCGTCGAACATCCCGATGAGGTCGTCGTCGGTCGCGCCCAGACGAGCGGCGGCGATCATCCCCATGGCGAGGTGGCTGATGAACCCGCCACGGGCGAGGGGTGACCAGTCGAGCTCGGCGTCCAGCAGGCGGTCGAGCGTGGCGTTCCGGGCCGGGACCCGGGAGTCGGTTCGGGTGGCGGTGCTCATGACGTCGACCGTACGACTTCAAGTGGACTTGAGGTCAAGGGTCGGGCGACGCCCGAACGGACGGTCCATGGTGCGACCGGACCGGTCCCGGGGATCGTCAGCCGGCGCGGGTGATCATGCACGTGGTGGTGCCGTGGGCGACCAGTCGACCCCGGTCGTCGAGCACCCGGCCCTCGGCGGTGGCGGACCGTCGGCCGACGTGGATGGTCGAGCCCGTCGCCGTCAGCACCACGCCGTCGATCGGCACCCCTCGGACGTAGTTCACGCTCAGCTCGAGCGTCGCGTAGGAGTCTCCCGGCCCGAGCGTGGTGTGCACCGCGCAGCCCATCGCCGAGTCGAGCATGGTGGCGCAGATGCCGCCGTGGGTCGTGCCCATGGGGTTGGCGAAGTCGGCCTTGGTCGGACACGTGAAGGTCACCGATCCCTCGTCGGCGGTGACGATGCGCATGCCGAGCAGCCGGCCGATGCTCGGCGGCGGATCAGGGAGCTCGGCCAGGCCGACGAAGGCACGCATGATCTCGAGTCCGGTCATCTGCATCGGGTCGAAGGACGGGGTCTCGCTCACCTGTGCACCACCTCGGGCCACCGACGGCCTCTGCGCGTCGGAGCCCGCAGTCTGGCGCGGTCCGACCGCCGCCCGACCAGCCGCGCCGGGTTGACTGGGTGCATGCCCCGACTGTTCCTGGCGGTGTGGCCCCCGGAGGACGTGGTGTCCGAGCTGATGACCCTGCGCCGGAAGGACCAGCGCGGCGTGCGCTTCACCACGCCCGACAGCTGGCACGTCACGCTGCGGTTCCTCGGGGACGTCGACATCGACGTGGTCGAGGAGGCCATGGAGGACGTGGACCTGCCGTCGGCGACCGCGGTGCTGGGACCTGCGGTCGACGTGCTCGGTGAGCGGGTGCTGGTGGTGCCCGTGGGCGGGCTCGACGAGCTGGCGCTGGAGGTGATCGAGGCCACGCGCGACGTCGGCGACCCACCGCCGCGCCGACCGTTCTCGGGTCACCTCACGATCGCGCGGGTCAAGCGGGACGCCCGGATGCCACCGGCGCTCGGCACCATGGTCGACGGGTCCTTCGACGTGGAGGAGGTGGCCCTGGTGCGCAGCCGCCTCCGTCCGGACGGGGCCGTCTACGACACCGTCGCCGCCTGGCCGGCGCCGACCCGGACCGTCGGATTCCCATGACGATTTACGGTCTCCACGGCCATCTCTTGTCATCGGAATCGGCAGGAGGTCATGCGAGGTGCAGCGTCAACACCAGGGCCGCCGTCCCGGCCAGGAACGCCGGCACGACGACGGGCACGACGGTGC
Organism: Actinomycetes bacterium; assembly: GCA_023434535.1. Lineage (GTDB taxonomy): Bacteria > Actinomycetota > Acidimicrobiia > Acidimicrobiales > Microtrichaceae > Dermatobacter. The sequence goes on along the minus strand of JAEYSR010000211.1, from coordinate 3,832 downwards.
GCAGGTAGGAGCGGAGGTCGATCGCGACGTCCTCGGAGCGGAGGACCCGCCACCAGAGGACCGTGGCGAGAGTGCCCCACGGCAGGAGCAGCGACCCTGCGTTCACTCCCCAGAGCCAGCCCCACGAGCCGTCGCCCATGGAGGTCACCGAACCGAGGCCGACGATCGTCGCCGGGAGGTTGTTGATCAGGTTCGCCGTGCCGGCGCCGGTCAGTGCCGCCGCGGCCGTCGGCCCGGCGCCGTCCCCGCTCATCCAGGTTCCGGGTCCGACCCCGGAGAGCGACACGACGACGACGAGCGCGCCCACCGCGAGCGCCGTGCCGACGGGGACGTCACGCCAGGGCACCCACCGCAGGTAGGTGATCAGCACGGCGTCGACGACGAGCAGGACCATCCACGGCTGCAGGCCGATCACCGGCCCGAGGACGAACCCCACGACCGTGACCGCCACCACGACCACGCCGAGCCGCAGCGCCACGGGGTCCGGCTCTGCCGACCCGTCGACCTCGAGGCGGCGCGGGGAACGGGTGCGATGGACCAGCCACCCCACGACGACGGCCACCAGCCCGGCGGGACCGAGGGTGGTCAGGACGTCGAGGTTCGAGACGTCGGTCCGGCCCTGCACGATCAGCGTGGTCAGGTTGGACACCGGCAGGAACGACGAGGCGAGCCCGGAGAGCAGCAGCGGCACGGTCGCGACCACGACCGGGTCGGTGTCGGTCCGGCGGGCCAGTCGTACGGCGATCGGCGTCAGGAGGACGATCGTCGTGTCGAGGTTGAGCAGGGCGGTCACCAGGGCTGCGACGGTCCACAGCAGTGCCGTGCGCACCCCGCTCGACCGGGTGCGGGCGCCCAGCCACGTGACAGCAGCGTCGAAGCAGCCCAGCCGGTCGAGCAGGGCGGCGTAGGGCACGCCCAGGCACAGGAACGCCAGGGCCGGAGCGGTGTCGAGGAGGTCCTGGCCGACGGTGCCCACGGTGCGCCATCTTCCCCCGGCTGCCGCCGCCCGGCATGGTCGGCTGCTGCCGCCCGGCATGGTCGGCTGCTGCCGCCCGGCGGTGTCGGCTGCCGTCCCCGAGCGGAGCGGGAAGGATGTGGCGTGGACATGGAGCCGTTGGAGCGCAACCGTGCCGTCTGGGAGCAGGTCAACGCGGCCTTCAGCGACGCAGAGGGCGAGCTGCGCTGGGACGACGATGAGCTGCGGTGGGGCCTGTTCCGACGGCCCGAGTCGGAGCTGGGTCTGCTGGGTGCGGTCCACGGTCTCGACGTCGTCGAGCTCGGGTGCGGGGTGGCGCACGTCGCCGCGTGGTTGGCCCGCTCGGGAGCGCGACCGGTCGGCGTCGACCTGAGCCGGGCCCAGCTGCTGACGGCGCAGCGGTGCCAGGAGCGGACCGGCACGACGTTCCCGCTGGTCGAGGCCGACGGCGAGGTGGTGCCGCTGGCGGACCGGTGCGCGGACCTCGTCGTGAGCGAGCACGGCGTCGGCGCCTGGTGCGAACCCGAGGCCTGGGTCGCCGAGGCGGCCCGGCTCCTGCGGCCCGGCGGGCGGCTGGTGTTCATGACCAACAGCGCACTCAGCGCTCTGTGCGTCCCGGAGGAGTCCGGGCCGGCCGGTGACCGCCTGCTGCGCGCCGCCCGTGACGTCCGGACGGTGGCGTGGCCGGGTGGCGGGGTCGAGCACCACCTCGGCCACGGCGAGTGGATCTCCGTCCTGGGTCGGAACGGCTTCGTGGTCGACGCCCTGCACGAGCTCACCCCACCCGAGGGCGCCGAGGATCCGGACTGGTACGAGATCGTCACCGCGGACTGGGCGGGCCGCTGGCCCGCAGAGGACGTCTGGGTGGCCCACCTCGCCGGCTGATGGTCGCCGACACGGGTTGAGGGCCCCTCGCCTCACCCGGTTCGGATGAGGACGACCGTCGGCCCGGGGTGGACCATCATCGGGAGACGCACACGGCGAGGAGACCGAGATGGGTTTGTTGCGGCACAGGGACGGGGACCAGCCGGTGCGGCGGTTCGAGATGCGCGAGCAGCTGATCGCCATCGGCGACGACTCGTGGATCCACGACGAGTCGGGTCAGAAGGCGTTCCACGTCGACGGCAAGGTCGCCCGCATCCGTGACACCTGGCTGCTCAAGGACGCCGCCGGCAACGAGGTGGCGGAGATCAAGGAGCGCAAGCTCACCGTGCGGGACAAGATGCACATGGTCGTCCGGGGCCACGACGCCACGGTCACCAAGCGCATCGTCGGCATCCGCGACCACTTCAAGATCGAGGTCGACGGCCAGCCCGACCTGTCGGCGCACGGCAACGTGGTCGACCACGAGTACGAGATCGAGCAGGACGGCGACAAGGTCGCCGAGGTGTCCAAGCGCTGGTTCCGGGTCCGGGAGTCCTACGGCGTGGAGGTCTTCGGGGAGACCGACCCGGCGCTCGTGCTGTCCATCGCCGTCGCCATCGACGGGATGACCCGGGACCACTGAGCCCCGCTGGTCGGGTCGCAGCGATCGACCGGCTTCAGCGAGTCCGGAACCTCGATCGAGTCCTCAAGCGCGCTCCTGGCGTGCCGATGGTACGAGGCGGCGAGAGAGCCCGAGCGGCGGCGATCGCCTACCTTTCGAGCTCGGGTGGGGCGACCGCGTCCCACCCGAGTGACGAACCGGGGGACAGCGTGCTCGAGGCGGAGGTACGGGACCACCTGCGCTCCCTGGCCGTGGACTACGCCGCGGCGGTCGACGGCCGCGACCCGGACCTGCTGCGCTCGTTGTTCACCGCCGACGCCGTGCTCACCGTCGAGACCCTGGCGACCGGCGAGTCCCGCGCCCGCGACGGCGTCGACGCGATCGCGGACATCCCGGCCGCCCTCGCCGCCCGCTACCCGCTGACCTTCCACCTGCTCGGCCAATCCCGCTACGACCGGGGCCCGGGCACGGACGAGGCGACCGGCGAGGTCCTGTGCGAGGCGCACCACCACGTGGGCGGGCTCGGCACCGGATCGGTCGACCGGGTGCTGCACATCCGCTACCTCGACAGGTACGTGCGGCGGCAGGCGGAGCCCGACTCCGATCCGCGGGCCGGGTGGCGGTTCGCCGCCCGCACGGTGCAGGTCCAGTTCACGACGGAGCAACCGATCCCGGAGGTCACGACGTGACGGTTCCCACGCTGTCGATCACCCTTCCCAACTTCTCCGCGGAGGACCCTGGCGGCTGGGAGCACCTGCTGGACCGGGCCGAGCTGTTCGACCGGGTCGGCATCGACCGGCTCGTCGTGTCGGACCACGTGGTGTTCGGCGAGGACCTCGACGCCTACGGCCGGCCCGAGCTCGGCGGGACGGCGGGCGGTCGGCAGCCCACGGGCCCCGACGGGCACTGGTTGGAGCCGCTGACGCTGCTGTCGGTGGTGGCCGGGAGGACCCGCCGAATCCGTCTGGGGACCAACATCCTGATCGCCGCGCTCCGTCGGCCGGTCGTGCTCGCCAAGTCCGCAGCCACGCTCGACGTGCTGTCCGGAGGGCGCCTCGACCTGGGTGTCGGCGTGGGCTGGCAGCGCGAGGAGTACGACGCGGCCGGGCTCGACTACGGCCGCCGTGGCCGCCTCCTCGACCACACCCTCGCGGTGTGCCAGGCGCTGTGGTCGCAGTCGCGTGCCGAGTTCTCCGACCCCGAGCTGACTTTCGACGCCATCCACCAGATGCCCAAGCCGCTGCAGTCCGGCGGGGTTCCGATCTGGGTCAGCGGCCGCGTGGGTCCCAGGGTGGTCGAGCGCGTCGCCCGCTTCGGACACGGCTGGATCCCGTGGGGCGACGACGCCGCCGACCCGGTCGCCGGGGCGG
>JAEYSR010000176.1 GCA_023434535.1 Actinomycetes bacterium | reverse complement strand
TCGTCGAGCTTCTCCTTGCCGCCGAGCAGGCACGACCCGGGGACGCGCACGTCGTCGAGGACGACCTCGGAGGTGTGGCTGGCCCGGATGCCGTGCTTCTTGTACTTCTGGCCCATCGAGAGGCCCGGGGTGTTGGGCGGCACGATGAAGCTCGCCTGACCACGGCCCTTGAGCTCGGGATCGACCGCCGCGACCACGACGTGGATGTCGGCGATGCCGCCGTTGGTGATCCACGCCTTGGTGCCGTTCAGGACCCACTCGTCCTTGGCCTCGTCGTAGACGGCCCGGGTGCGCAGCGAGGAGACGTCGGAGCCGGCGTCGGGCTCGGACACGCAGAAGGCGCCGAGCTGGACCTTCTCCGGCGTGCCGTAGCACTGCGGGATCCACTCGAGCGCCTGCTCGGGCGTGCCGTTGCCGGCGATGCCCGCAGCGGCGAGCCCGGAGCCGAAGATGGCGAGGCCGATGCCGGCGTCACCCCAGAAGAGCTCCTCGACCGCGATCGGCATGGTGAGGCCGGTCTCGTCGGCCATCAGAGCCTGCGCCATGAAGTCGATGCTGTAGAGACCGATGTTGGCGGCCTCCTGCACGATCGGCCAGGGGAACTCCTCGCGCTCGTCCCACTCCTCCGCGGCCGGGCGGACCACGCCCTCGGCGAAGTCGTGGATCCACTTCTGCAACTGCAGCTGGTCCTCGTTGAGCTCGAGGGAGAAGTTGCCGCTCATGATGACCGTCCTGTGCTGTTGGAGGCTGTGCGGGTGGAGGGCGTGCCGGTCGGAACGCTCTCCGGTGGGGCCGCTGCGCCGTTGCGGAACTGTGGTTTCGAAGGTGCGCCGGTCACGTCACGACGATGCCGGCAACGGGTTACCGGCAGTTATGTTACCGGCGGGTAACCGCAGGGGCAACGTGTGCCGGCCTGCACTCGCCCGACCGCCGATGAACCCGGTTCGGGCATCGCTCGTCGGTGACCCGGGTGTCCATATGATCACCCTCGCACCCCGATCGGGGCGCTCCCCCCGACACCAGGAGGCGCAATGCTGCACCGACCAACCCACCGATCGTTCCGGACCCTCGCGGTCATCACCCTCGCCACGTGCGCCGTGGTCCTCGGCGCATGTTCGAGCGACGACGACTCGTCGTCGACGACCACGACCGAGAAGGCCGAGAGCACCACGACCGCCGCCAAGGAGAGCGCCGCGACGGTCCGCTTCGACAAGTCGATCCAGACGAAGCTCGAGCAGGTCGGCTGCTACAAGGGCGCCGTCGACGGCGTGTTCGGTCCCGAGACCGACGCCGCGATCGTCGAGTTCCAGAAGGCCGCCGGCCTGAGCCCCGACGGTGAGCTCGGCCCCGAGACCGACGCCCAGCTGACCAAGGACGCCGCTGCGGGCACCAAGGTCTGCGGCGGCACCACGACGACGACCGCCAAGGGGTCGACCACGACCACGACCGCCGGAGGCTCCGGCGCTCCGTGCACGGCCACCGCGATCTCGGCGGCTCTCCCCTCCGGCGAGAAGGTGACGTCCTACGTCTGCTCCGACGGCTGGGCCGCCGGCGCGTGGACCAACGGCCAGGCCGACGGCGCGTTCATCCTGCAGGCCGAGGGCGGCAAGTGGGTCAAGCCCGCCCAGGACCCGTGCGGCTCGGCGAGCGCCGGCCTCCCGCCGGAGATCCTCAACGACGGCTGCGTGTCCTGACCTGACCGGGCTCTGTCATGCAGGGGACACCCGATCAGGTGCGTCCTGCGTGACAGAGCATCCGGCTCAGGGGCGACGGACCTTGGTGCCGTCGGCGGAGTCCTCGACCACCCACCCGAGCGAGACCAGCTCGTCGCGCAGCGCGTCGGCCGTCGCCCAGTCCCGATCCGCACGCGCGGCGTCACGGGCGGCGGCCAGGGCGGCGACGTCGTCGGGCACCGCGTCGGCCGACGGGTCGCGGAGCTCCAGACCCATCGCCCCGAGCACGTCGAGGTAGGCGGCCACCAGGGGTGCCGCTCCATCGAGGTCGCCGGCGTCGAGCGCCGTGTTGATCCGGGTGACCAGGCCGAAGGCCAGCGCCATCGCCTGCGGCGTGCCGAGGTCGTCGTCCATGGCGGCGGCGAACTCGGCCAGCACCGACTCGTCGGGCTCCGCGTCGGGCACGTCGACGGCTCGCCTGGCCACGCCGTCCAGGCGGGCCAGCGCCGCCTCGGCCTCCTTCACCGTCGCCTCGGTCACCTCGACCGGCGACCGGTAGTGCGACTGCAGCACGAGCAGCCGGTAGGCGCGGGGGTCGTGCTCGTCGATGAGGTCGAGCAGGTTGGTGAAGTTGCCGAGCGACTTCGACATCTTCTCGCCGCCGACCTCGACGAAGCCGTTGTGGACCCACCGGCGGGAGAAGTCCTTGCCCAGGGCGACGGCCTGGGCCCGCTCGTTCTCGTGGTGCGGGAAGGCCAGGTCGATGCCGCCGCCGTGCAGGTCGAAGCCCTCGCCCAGCAGGTCCAGGCTCATCACCACGCACTCGGTGTGCCACCCCGGGCGACCGTCGCCCCACGGCGCCGGCCACGACGGCTCGCCGGGCTTGGCGAACTTCCACAGCACGAAGTCCGCGGGGTTGCGCTTCTCCGACTCCCCCACGATCGTGCGCTCGCCGCCGCCCGCCAGCATGTCGTCGAGCGACTGGTGGGCCAGCAGGCCGTAGCCGTCCACCTCCTCGACGGCCAGGTACACGCCGTCGGAGGTCGCATATGCCGTGCCGGCGTCGACGAGCTGGCCGATGAAGGCCACCATCTCGGTGACGTACTCGGTGGCGTGCGGCGTGTGATCGGGGCGCTTGACCCCGATCGCGTCCATGGCGCGCCACCACACGGCCTCGCACCGCTCGGTGATCTCCTGCCACGGCCGGCCCTCCCGCTCGGCCCGACTGAGGATCTTGTCGTCGATGTCGGTGACGTTCGAGACGTACACCACGTCGTTTCCGGCCCACTCCAGATACCGTCGAAGCACGTCGAAGACCAGGGAGAACCGTCCGTGACCCAGGTGGGGCGGCCCGTAGACGGTGGGGCCACACACGTACATCGACACCTTCCCGGGTTCCCGGGGGCTGAGGGGGAGGACCTCCCCCGCGGCGGTGTCGTGCAAGCGGATCATGGCGACCCACCCTACCGGTGGCCCTCCGTGGCCCTCGCGGTGGGTTCGCCGCCGATCCTCGTGGCAGCGGTCGCCGCCACGCTGGGCGCGTCGGCCTGGCTGGTGGTCGCCGGGGCCGCACTCGGCGCGGCGCTCGCGGCCGTAGCCGTCGTCCGAGCGGTGATGCGACCGATGGCCGCCGACGCCGTCGACGCCCGCCTGGCCCTCGGCGACGCCGAGGAGCGCAACAGGGCGCTGCGTTCGACGGTCGAGCTGCGCGACCGCTTCGACGGAGCGGCGGCCGCCGAGGACTCGGAAGCCGGCGTCCTGCGACTGCTGGTGCGGGCCGCGACCGAGCTGGTCCCCGACCGGGATGTCGCCCTGCTCCTGTCGCTGCCCGACGAGCCACGGGTGGCGTGGTCGGTGCGCATGGTCGACGGCGAGCTGGTGCCGGCGACGCCGGTCCCGGGCCGGCCGGGTTGTGTGGCCCTGGCCACGGGACGGACCGCATCGGTCGCGTCGTCGCACGAGCTCGGTGCCTGCGAGCACCTGCGGGAGGCCGACGATGCGGGAGCGACCGGCGTGGACCTCGACGGCACCGACGACCTCGACGGCGTCTCCGGCGACGACGGGTCGGGGGACGACGACCGGATGGCGGACGCGTTCGACGTGTCGGCGGTGTGCCTGCCCCTGCCGCTCGGCGACCGCACCCTCGGCGTGCTGTGCGTCTGCGGAGCGCCCGGAGAGCTCCTCGACGAGGACCAGCTGTCGGTGCTCGAGCACCTCTCCACCACGGCCGGCCGACGGCTGGGCAGCCTCCGCCGGCGACGGGGACCGTCGACCCCCGGCCCGATCGATCCCGTCACCGGGCTGCCGACCGAGGTCGCCCTGCGGAGCCGGGCCGGCGAGCTGACCAGGGGACATCAGCAGTACTGCCTGGCGATCGTCCGGGTGGACGGCGCGGACGGCTACCGGAGGGAGCACGGACCGCACGGCTGGGACGACGCCCTGCGGCTGGTGGCCGACACGACCAGTGCGACGCTGCGCCCCGACGACGTCGTCGTCCGGCTGGACGATGAGCGGATCGCCGCGGTGCTGGCCAACTGCACGACCGCCCAGGCATCCGCCGCCATGGAACGGGTCCGGGAGTCGACGGTGCTCGCTCTGACGGTCGCCGGCATCGCCCACTTCACCTGCTCGGCCGGCCTGGTCGACGGCGCCCGAGCGACGTCGCTGGACGAGTCGGTGCGACTGGCCGACGCAGCCGGCCAGGCCGCGCTGCTGCAGGGCGGCAACCGGGTCGTCGTCGCCGACGCCTCGATCGCCTGAGCGGCCCCGTCGGTCCGACCACGCCGACCGTCGAACTCGGATCAGACCGGCGGCTCACAGGTCGCAGAGATCCAAGGTCCGGCACCGACCGGTCGGTTGGGCCGGACTCGGATCAGATCGGCGGCTCACCGGTCGCAGAGATCCGAGTTCCGGTCGAGGTCAGCCCAGGAGGTCGACGGGATCGCGGCCGTCGACGATGCGCTGCACCCGGTCGAGCGCCCCGATCGCGACCTCGGGCTGGGGCAGCACCCAGAACCGGCCGGTCTGCAGCGCGTCGAGGATCGCGTCGGCCACCGACTGGGGCGACGCACCGACCTCGACGCCGCCCCGCACCGTGTCGGCCACCTGCTGGGCCACCGGAGAGAGGTCCTCGTCGGCCACTCCGGCGGCGGCGAGCGAGTTGGCCGTGATCGGCGTGTGGATGTTGCCGGGGCAGACCACCGAGGCCCGGACGCCGGGCGCGGCGCGGACCAGCTCGTGGCGCACCGACTCCATGAGCCCGACCACCGCGTGCTTGGAGCTGACGTACGGGGCCAGACCGGGCGTCGCCACGAGCCCCGCACCCGACGCCACGGCGACGACGTGGCCGACGCCGCGCCGGGTCATGGCATTGAGGGCGGCGCGCACCCCGTGCACGACGCCCCAGTAGTTCACCTTGACCTGCAGCTCCCACTGCTCCAGCGGGACCTCCCAGCTCAGGCCCGGCAGCACCACGCCGGCGTTCTGGACCGACACGGTCAGGCCGCCCAGGTCCTCCGCCGCCGTCACGAGCGCAGCATGGTGCGAGGGGTCGCCGACGTCGCCCACGGCGGTGATCACCGTGGCGTCCCGGGGCATGGAGTCGGCGGCGGCGTCGAGGAGCGAGCGGCTCCGATCCGCGAGCACCAGGGCCATGCCGGCCTCGGCCAGGGTCCTGGCGACCGTCGAGCCGATCCCCCCGCCCGCGCCGGTGACGACCGCGACGCCGCCTTCCAGTCCGCTCGCCATCAACACGTCCTCTCGATCCGGGCCCGCAACGCCTTCGGAACGTAGCTGTTGCGGCCGGTACGGTGAACCGCCGTATGTCCGCCACTCCCCCTGCGTCCCCATCCGGCTCCACCCCGCGCACCCGTCCCCCCACGCCCAGGGCCGCTCGTGAGGTACCGGCCAAGCCGACGGTCGACGGGCTCGAGGCCACGTGGGGCGAACGCTGGGAGGCCGACGGCACGTACGCCTTCGACCGCACCGCCGGGCGCGACGAGGTGTTCTCGGTCGACACGCCCCCGCCGACGGTGTCGGGCTCCCTGCACGTCGGCCACGTCTTCAGCTACACCCACACCGACGTCGTCGCCCGCTTCCATCGGATGCGCGGCAAGTCGGTCTTCTACCCGCTCGGCTGGGACGACAACGGCCTGCCCACCGAGCGCCGCGTCGAGAACTACTTCGGCGTCGTCTGCGATCCGTCCGTGCCGCCGGGCATGCCCGAGCTGGCCGATCCGCCGCCGACCAAGCGCCAGGACTTCACCCGGGTCAGCCGACCCGACTTCATCGAGCTCTGCGAGCGCCTGCTGGTCATCGACGAGGAGGCGTTCGAAGCGCTGTTCCGCACCCTCGGCCTGTCGGTCGACTGGGCCTACACGTACTCCACGATCGACGAGTCCAGCCGCCGCACCTCGCAGCTGGCGTTCCTCCACGACCTCGCCCGCGGCGACGCGTACTCGCAGGAGGCGCCGTCGCTGTGGGACGTCACGTTCCAGACCGCGGTCGCCCAGGCCGAGCTGGAGGACCGGGAGCGTCCGGGCGCCTACCACCAGCTGGCGTTCCACCTGACCGGCGGCGCGACGGCGCACGACGGCAGCACCGACGTCATCATCGACACCACTCGCCCGGAGCTCGTCGTCAGCTGCGTCGCGCTGGTCGCCCACCCGGACGACGAGCGCTTCCAGCCGCTGTTCGGGTCGACGGTCACCACCCCCGCCTTCGGCGTCGAGGTCCCGATCATGGCCCACCCCCTCGCCGAGCCCGACAAGGGCACCGGCGTGGCGATGATCTGCACCTTCGGCGACGTCACCGACGTCGTCTGGTGGCGAGAGCTCGACCTGCCGACCCGCGCCGTCATCGGCCGCGACGGCCGGTTCCAGGAGGAGCCGCCCGAGTGGCTGGACGGCGACCTGGCCCGCGAGCGCTACGGCCGCATCGCCCGCAAGGCCGCGGGTGGCGCCCGGGAGCAGATGGTCCAGCTCCTGACCGAGACCGGCGAGCTGATCGGCGACATCCGACCCATCCAGCACCCGGTCAAGTTCTTCGAGAAGGGCGACAAGCCCCTGGAGATCGTCACGTCCCGGCAGTGGTACATCCGCAACGGCGGCCGGTCCGACGAGCGTCGCACCGAGCTGCTCGCCCGCGGCGCCGAGCTCAACTGGGTCCCCGAGTACATGCGCCACCGCTTCGACAACTGGGTCGGCGGCCTGGCCGGCGACTGGCTGGTCTCCCGGCAGCGGTTCTTCGGCGTGCCGTTCCCCCTCTGGTACCGGCTCGACGCGGAGGGCAACCCCGACCACGACGACCCGATCGTCCCCGATCCGTCATCGCTCCCCGTCGACCCGTTGGCGCAGCCGGCCCCCGGCTACACCGAGGACCAGCGCGGCGTCCCGGGCGGCTTCATCGGCGACCCCGACGTCATGGACACCTGGGCCACGTCGTCGCTCACCCCGCAGATCGGCTGCCGCTGGGTCGACGATCCCGATCTGTTCTCGCGGACCTTCCCCCTGGACCTCCGCCCGCAGGGCCACGACATCATCCGCACCTGGCTCTTCTCGACCCTCCTGCGCAGCGACCTCGAGTTCGGCTCGCTCCCCTGGCGCAACGCCGCGCTGTCGGGATGGATCCTCGACCCGGACCGCAAGAAGATGTCCAAGTCCAAGGGCAACACCGTGACGCCCCTCGGCCTGCTCGAGCAGTACGGCTCCGACGGCGTCCGCTACTGGGCCGCGTCGGCCCGGCCGGGCACCGACACCGCGTTCGACGAGGCGCAGATGAAGGTCGGCCGACGCCTGGCCATCAAGCTGCTGAACGCCTCCCGCTTCGCACTGTCGTTCAGCGAGGGAGCCGTCAGCGAGGGAGCCGACGAGGGTGCAGGCGAGGCCGGCTCCGTCACCGAGGCTCTCGACCGGGCGATGCTCGCCGAGCTCGCCGGCCTGGTCGAGGACGCCACGACGGCGCTGGAGGGCTTCGACTACGCCCGGGCGCTCGAGCGGACCGAGTCGTTCTTCTGGCGCTTCTGCGACGACTACCTCGAGCTGGTCAAGGGCCGGGCCTACGGCGAGCCCGCCGCCGAGGACGGCACGCCCGCCCCGGTGTCCGACGCGACGGCGTCGGCCCGCACCGCCCTGTCGCTGGCCCTGTCGACCCTGCACCGGCTGTTCGCCCCGGTCCTCGTCTACACGTGCGAGGAGGCGTGGTCCTGGTGGATGGAGGGGTCGGTCCACCGGGCCGAGTGGCCGACGGCGGATCCCCTCCGCTCGCTGGCGGGCGACGGCGACCCGGCCGCACTGGCGGTCGCGGCGTCGGTCCTGTCGGAGCTCCGGGGCGCGAAGTCGGCGGCCAAGGTCTCCATGCGCACCCCGATCGAGCGTGCGGTCGTCACCGACACCGCCGAGCGACTGGCGCTGCTGCGCACCGTGGCCGTCGACGTCGCCGAGGCCGGCAAGGTCCTCGACCTGCAGCTCGTCGAGGGCGAGACGCTGGCCGTCGAGGTCACCTTCGCTGCCGAGTCGACCGACTGAGGCTCTCTCGCGTGTCCGCTTTGTGATGCAGTTCGTGCCGATTTCGGCACGAACTGCATCACAAAGCTGGGGTTCGCTGGGCTGCGGCTCGGTCAGCGGACGTGGTGGTGGTTCTCGACGCGGCCCTGCTTGAGGTCCACCATGCGCACGAGCACCTTGTAGAAGTGCGCGGGGTCTGCCACGTCCTTCATCGCCCGGAACGCCGAGCGCTCGTTGGCCGACTCGATGCGGATCGTCACGGTTCCGGTCAGCCACTGGAGGAAGGACTCGCTGCGACCGACGTCGGTGATCTTCCCCCAGGGGATGAACTCCATCTGGCGGTGCAGCACGCCGGTGATGCGCAGAACGCGGAGGTCGGTGATCACGTAGCGGGTGAAGCGCTTGCGCAACCAGTCCACCGTCAGGAACCCACCCACGCCGAGGACGATCAGCAGGCCGACGACGATCGAGGCGTCGGTGCCGATCGTCGCCAGGACGACGAACGAGATGAGGCCGAGCACGATCCAGACCGTCTGGTCGACGAGCCACGACTTGAAGGACCGGCTGACGTCGAGCTTCACGACCTCGTCGCGGAGCAGGTAGCCGTCGACGATGTCGTCGGGGTTCCAGCTGCGGGACACGCGGTCAGGACTTCCCGAAGCTGCCGAGGAACTCGGCGATCTTGGCCAGCACCTCCTGGAGGAAGGTGCCGACGTTGCCCAGGACGTGGCTGATGTCAGCGGCCGCCGTGGCAGGGCTCCGCCAGATCGCCAGCACGAGGAAGCCGATGGCGAGGAACGCCAGCGGTTGCGCCATCTTCTTCATGAGGTCCTCCGGGGTCGGTGGTGGGTCGGGTGTGGATGGGGTCCACGAGCCGACCCAGCCCGCGCCAAGCGGGAGGAGCTCCGTCCGCACACGAAGGTACTCAGCGGCCGCCCTCGACCGGTGGATGCCCTCTCCCCACCCCATGCCCGGCACGACCACGAGCTCCGGGCCCTCCCGACGGACAGGTCAGCTGAACAGGCCAGCCGGACTGGTCAGCCCGGTGGAGGGTCTCCGCTGGGGTCGCCGCTGCCGACGGTCGGCGCGGCGCCCGCCGCTCCGGGTCGCGGCGGCGCGCCCGGGCCGTACGGCGCGGCGCCGGAGTACGGGGCCGACAGCGGCACCCCTTCGGCGTCGAACGCCCGCAGCACACGGAGGCGGTACTCGCGCTCGACCGGGAACTGCTCGCCGGGAGCGGTGTCGATGACCACGCGGAGGGTGATGCCCATCTGGTCGATGCGCTGCACGCCGAGCACGTTGGGGGCCGACGAGACGAGCCCCGACCAGTCCGGGTCGGCCTGCAGCTCGTCGCCCACGTCGCCGAGGATCCGGCGGGCCCGCTCGAGATCCGCATCGGGCGTGACCACCACGTCCACGACGGCGCGCGACCAGCTCTGGCTCTTGTTGCCGACCTTCAGGATCTCGCCGTTGGCCACGTGCCAGACCGTTCCGTTGATGTCGCGCAGGCGGGTCGAGCGCAGCGTGACGCGTTCCACGGTGCCGACCGCGGGCGCCCCGGCGTCGATCACGTCGCCGACCCCGTAGCGGTCCTCGACCAGGATGAACCACCCGGCGAGCACGTCCCGGACCACGTTCTGGGCGCCGAAGCCGAGCGCCACGCCCAGGACGCCGGCCGAGGCGAGGATCGCGGCCAGGCTCACCCCGACGACGGCGAGGATCCACGCCGCGGCGACGACCGCCACGATCGCCGTCGCCATCGATCGGGCGATGGTGGACATGGTGGCGGCACGGGCGACGGAGCGGCCGTCGACCTCCCGGGTCCGGAGGCCGTCGGGCATGTAGCCGCCCAGCCGGTCGGCGTTCTCGGCCATCCGGCGGCCCGTCCGGGCGATGAGCGACCGGATGATGCGGTTGGCGAGGTAGGCGAGGGCCAGGATCGCTGCGATCTGGAGGGGCTTCTGGGACAGCCAGCCGATCACGCGGGCGAGCCACTCGTTGCCCGTCGCGTCCCAGACCGGTTCGCAGGCCCAGCCGGTGTCGGCGCAGAAGCTGGGGTCGGCCACGGCGTGACTGTAGGGCAGTAGCCTTCGCCACCATGTTCGGCCGCCAGCGGCGCATCGACGAGGCCACGGCCATCGTCCGCGACGGCTACGACCGCGCCATCACCGACGCCGGCGTCGTCCTGTTCCAGCAGGTCGGGCCCGGCGTCGACGGCCACTACGTGTCGGTCTCCATGGCCGCCGTGCTCGGCTGGGACGCCGCGGCGTTCCGGGAGCCGGGCACGCTGCGCCGCCTCGTCCACCCCGACGACCTGGCCGTGTTCCGCTCCGTGGCCCCCGACGGGACCGACGCCGACGAGCGGATCGAGACGACCATCGACCTGCGCGGGAACGAGCCGGATCCGGCGACGACGGCGGCGGTCGCCGGACGAGCTTCCCGCGACGACACCGCCGACGAGCCCGTGGTCCGGTTCCTCACCGCGGCGGGCGGCTACCGGCCGATGGTCGTGCGCATGGTCCCGACCGGAGTCGACGAGCCCGTGCGGGGGACGCTGATCGACGCCGCTCCCGGCGAGGACCGGCGCCGGCGGGCGCGCCGTCTGGCGGAGGTCGCAGAGGTGTCGCACCACGGTCACCTCCTCTTCGAGCTCGTGGACCGCGACGACCCGTCGTCGATCGTCTTCCGAGCGGCCAACGCCAGCGCCCGCAGCATCTTCGAGCTCGACGCGACCGTCCTCGACGGCGGCCGGCTCGACGCCGTGTTCGACGGTCCGAGCGCCCGGCTCCTCCAGTCCGCCCTGTACGACGTGGCTCACACGGGCGAGTCGCTGACAGCGGAGCGCCTGGCGTTCGCCGAGGTCCCCGGGACGTTCGTGGATCTGCGCATCGACCGCCTCCGCGACGGCGCGCTCGGCGTCACGATCGACGACGTCACCCGCTCGGTCGAGGTCGAGGAGCGACTGCGCCACCAGGCCAGCCACGACCACCTCACGGGCCTCCCCAACCGGGCGGCCCTCGACGAGCGCCTGTCCCGGGTCGCCGCCGGCCTCGCCGACGGCCAGCACATGGCGGTGGTCCTCGTCGACGTCGAGGGGCTCGACGACGTCAACCGCGACCTCGGCCACCACGTCGGCGACCGGGTCCTGAACGAGCTGGGTCGCCGGCTCCGCGACGATGTGCCCGGCGTCGACCTCGTCGCCCGCATCGGCGGCGACCAGTTCGCCGTGCTGACCACCGTCCACGACGACCGCGACTCCGCGCTGGCCCGGGCCCGGCTCGTCCAGGACGCGCTCGACCAGCCGGTCGCCCTCGACGGCGACATGCGCCACGTCCGCTGCACGATCGGTGCGTCGGTGGCGCCCGAGCACGGCCTGGATCCCGGCACGCTCCTCCAGTCCGCCGACGGCGGCCTGCGCCACGCCCGGTCCGCCGCCGACCCTGTCGCGGTCTTCGACCCCGCAGAGGAGCGCAGCACCATGCGCCGCGTCGGCCTGCTAACCGAACTGCGACGGGGACTGGCCAACCAGGAGCTGGAGCTGCGCTACCAGCCCGTCGTGGACCTCCGCACCGGCCGGGTCACCAAGGTCGAGGCCCTGCTGCGCTGGCAGCGCGTCGGCGCCGGTGCACAGCTGTCGGTCGAGCTGCTGGAGATGGCGGAGCGGTCCGGCCTCATCGAGCCGCTGACCCGTTGGATCCTCGGCGAGTCGGCCCGTGCCGCGGAGAGGCTCGGACGTGACCGGGACCCGATCGTGGTCGGCACGAACCTGTCCATGCGCAACCTCCGCAACGACGACCTCCTCACCTTCGTCGACCTGCTGGCGGCGTCGGGTGAGCTGCCGTGCGAGCTGGTGGAGATCGAGCTGCCCGAGGCGGAGCTGACGGCGGACCCCGAACGGGCGCGGCACGTGGTCACCCACCTTCGGGACCTGGGCCTCGGCGTGGTCGTCGACGAGTTCGGCACTGGCTACATGTCGATCGACACCATGGAGACGCTGCCGGTCACGGGACTGAAGATCGACCGGGGCTACACCACGGCGATCGCGTCGGTCCCCGCGGATGCCGAGGCGGTCGAGTGGGCGATCGGCGTGGCCCACGACATGGGCGTGCCCGTCACCGCGGACGGCGTGGCCGACGCCCCGTCCCTCGTGCTGCTCACCGAGATGGGCTGCGACCTGGCGCAGGGACTCCACCTGTCCGAGCCGGTCACGTTCGAAGCGCTCCCCCGCCGGGTGGCCGAGCTGGAGGACGCCATGCTCGGATGGGTCGGCTCCGGTGCCCTCCTCGGCTGAGGTCCCCGAGACCGAGCAGGATCCAGAGGACGGCCGGGGCCCCGGCGCGGACCCGGTTCGATCGGGAACGTTCCGGCCGCTGAGCGTTCTGCGGTGGCTCGGGGTCGTCGCGGTCGCCCTCGTCGGCGCCGGCATCGGGACCACCCTGCTCGGCCAGACCTCCGTCGACACCTCGGTGGGCGAGATCGAGCTGACCAGCCGCCCGGCCATCGGCGGCGGGTTCACGATGAGCCTGGCGCCGCTCGGCACCATCGAGCTCCCGATGTCCGCCCCGGTGCGCCTCCAGGCGCGCCTCGTCGCGCTCGACAACCGGCTCCTGGTGCAGGCCGGTCGGGACCTCGCCCAGGGAGAGGCAGCCATGTCGAACGCCGAGGCCGAGAAGGTCGCCACGGAATCGGCAGAGCGCATCGCCGCGGCCACCGGGCCTCTGGCGCTCAAGACCCTGCTCGGAGGGCTGCTCGGCGGAGCGCTGACGGTGGCCCTCGTCTACCGACGGCGACGCGAGGTGCTGGTGGGTGCCGCCACGGGCCTGCTCGCGGCGGTCGCGCTGGTCGGCGTGTCGTTCGCCGCGGTCCCCGAGGACATCACCGACGCCGAGGTGACCGGGGCGCTCGGCCTGCTGCCCAACGCGGACCCCGGCGTCACCAAGAGCGCCGAAGGGCTCGAGGAGTACGTCAGCAAGACGTTCCGCAACATCGAGGGCCTCTACAGCGGCTACGTGCGCTCGGCGGCGGCCGACCGGATCGCCACCTCCTCGGACCGGGTGATCGCCGTGACCGGTGACCCGACCGACGACGAGGTGCGACGGCAGGTGGCCGTGCTGGCGTCGAGCCAGGGAGCCGAGGGCGTGGTGTGGATCATCCCGCCGGAGGAGGTCGGCGCGGAGGAGGGCGCAGGAGAGGGTGCGACGACGACCGGTCCTGACGCTGTGGATCCGTCGACCAGCGTTCCCGACGCCGGGACCGACGGCCCTGCGCCGGAAGAGGACGCACCGCCGTCGTTCCCGGAGCTGCCCGACGGCGTCGCCGTCCTGTTCGTCGCCCCCGACCAGACCCCGGGGCTCGAGATAATCGGACGCTTCCCCGTGCTCGTCCTGGGCCCGGACGGCAGCGCGCCCGCCGACGGCGACGCCGCAGCACTCCGCGATGCGGCCCTGGTCGTCGACGCCGGCGGAGGGTCCGTCCCCGACAGCATCGAGCGGACCGCCCTCAGCACCGGCGACGAGCCCGCTGCTTCCGGCGCCCGGCTGACGACCGACACGGGTGCCGTGCGGATCTCGACCGGGACGGCGACGACGGACCGACTGGAGGGCGTCGTCATCAGCTTCGGCCGCAACTCCGCCGATGTCCTGCAGGCGCAGCTGGTGACCGTGGCCGACGGCGAGGTCTCGATGCAGAGGGTCCTCCGATGACCGAACCCGACGACACGATCGAACCCGACGACACGAACGAACCGGACGAGCCGACCGAACCGAACGACACGACCGAACCGGACGACACGACCGAACCCGACGGACCGGCGCGACGACGGCGACCGCGCCGGCGCCGGCTCACGGCGCCGCGGTTGCGATCCGCCGCGCTGACCGTCGTGCTCGCCGTCGTCGGGGCGACCGTGGCGTTGTGGCTCGTCGGGCCCGTGCGCGTGTCGGTCGGTCCCGTGACCGTCGGCCTGACCATGACCCCGGCTCTCGGCGGACCGATCGTCCTCGACGTCTCACCGCTCGGCGAGGCCAAGATCGCCCCGACCTATGCGCCGATCCGGCTCCAGGCGGAGATCGCCGAGCTGGACCCGGCGGCCGTCAGCGACGTGGTGACCAAGGGCGAGCCGCCCGAGTTCGACATCGCCGGGACGCTGCCGAGGACGCTCGCCGGGGCGATCGCCACCTATGCCGGGGCCGCGGCGCTCGGAGCCGGGCTCGTCGCCGGCATCGGACGGCGCAGCTGGCGCCACGGTCTGGCCGGCGCCGCCGTGCCGTTCCTCGGGCTCGGGGCGTGCATGGTGATCGGGGCGCTGACCCTCAACCTCGACGAGATCGACCAGATGCAGACGACCGGCGCGCTCGCGCTGATCCCGGAAGGGGCGGCGAACGCCGGGCGCTTCTTCGACAACCGGGACAAGTTCGCCGACAACGTGTCGAGCAGCACCGGGGCGACCACCGACCTCTACGCCGGGCTCTTCGGCACCGCGGACCCGGAGCACCCCGACGTCGTGAAGATCCTCCACATCAGCGACCTCCACCTGAACTCGGGAGCGCTGGCCTTCGCCGGCCGGTTGGCGAACACCTTCGACGTGGACGTCGTCGTCAACACCGGCGACGACGCCGACTGGGGCAGCGACGTCGAGTCCGAGATCCTCGGCGGCCCGGTCGGCCTCGACGTGCCGTACCTCTGGGTGAGGGGCAACCACGACACCAAGGCCACCCAGGACGCCAACGCCCGGGAGGGCGCCGTCGTGCTCGACGGCAGCGAGACCACGGTCGACGGCCTGGTGTTCTTCGGCGTCGGCGACCCGACCTTCTCACCCAAGCTGGACAAGGCCGTGGTCAAGGAGGGCCAGACCAAGTACAAGCAGCGGTGGTCGCAGGAGGTCCTGCTCCCGATGTACCAGGCGCAGCCGGCTCCGGCGGACGTGATCCTGACCCACGACCCCGCGATGACGGCCGCCATCGAGCCGAAGCCGCCGCTGCAGCTGTCGGGCCACACGCACAAGCTGAAGGTCTCGACCGGCACGAACCCCGACGGCAGCCCCTGGGTGCTGGTCATCAACGGGTCGACCGGCGGGGCGGGCCTGCGGGTCCTCGACAAGGACGAGGAGAACCCGATGAGCGCCGTCATCGTCACCGTCGACGCCACTACCAAGGAACCGCTGTACCTGGACGAGTTCACCTACCGGCCGCTGATCGACCAGACCTTCCAGGTCCGCCGCATCGACCTCCGAGCGCTGGAGGAGACCGGCGGCTGACGGTCCTTCTCGGAGTGCGGTCCGGTCGGACGACCGTCCGGCTCAGACGACCGTCAAGCTCAGACGGTCCCGACTCAGAAGACGGTGCCGACGTCGTGGCGGACGATGTGGTCCATGTTGCGCTCCGCCAGCGCTCCGATCGTCAGCGACGGGTTGGCGCACGCCGTCGACCCCGGGATCAGCGCGCCGTCGTTGACGTAGAGGCCGCGCTGGCCGAGGACCCGGCCGTGGTCGTCGCACACCTTGCCGATCACGGCGCCGCCGAGCGGGTGGAACGTCGCCGGGTCGATCTCGGTCATGTCGATGGCGGCGACGGCGCCGGCCACCTTCCCGAGGCGCTCGATCCGACGGCGGGCCTCGGCCATGGCCGGGCCGTGGGCCGACGGCGGGAACGTGAGTCGCGCCGCGTCGCGGGTCGGGTCGTAGGTGAAGCGGCCGTGGCCGTCGGGGATGAAGATCCCGATGGTCTGCATCACGTTGAGCTCGCTCGGCAGCGGCAGCCCGGCGAAGATCGCCGTCACCGGTCCACCCGGATGGTCCCAGTCGAACGACGCCATGTTCGCCGGACCACCCTGGTACGCCCCCATCGGGGTGGAGAGGATCTGCGTGGTGATGAGGTCGCCGTTGGTCGACCACCAGGCGCCCACGTCGTCGGGCAGGTCGGTGATGTCGCCCCGACCGGCGGCGCGCACCAGGAGCTTGGAGGTGTTCGGCGATCCGGCGCAGAGGAACAGCGCATCGGCCACCAGCTCGACGTGCTCGTGGACCACGCCGTCGGTGTCCAGCCGATCGGTGCTGACCGCCCAGCGACCGGCGTCGTCGCGGCGGACCTGCTCGACCCGGTGCAGCGCCAGCAGCTCGACGCGGCCCGTGGCCTCGGCCGTCGGCAGGTAGTTGGTGTCGAGCGAGCGCTTGCCGGGGCCGTTCACGCCGTAGATGACGTCGCCCGACGAGATCACACGGGGCAGCTCGCCCCTCAGCTCCCGACGCACCACGTCCCAGTCGATCGGCATCGGCACGCCGTGTGCCGCGGGCATGCCGGCCGCGGCCACGAACTCGGCGAAGCGCCGGCTGGACATGTACGGCTCGGCCGCCAGCACGTCGTCGGGGATCGGCGTGGCCCCGAGCGCGTCGCGGACCAGCGGGTACCAGCGGGAGTCGAACTCCTCGTAGTCGAGCGCCGCCGGCATGACCCGGTCGAACAGGTCCCCCCGGGGCTGGACCGACATGCCGTGGTACGGCAGCGAGCCGCCGCCGACCGCAGCGGCGCACACGACGTCGATGCCGTCCCCGCCGATGCGCTCGAGCATCCCGGTGTAGGGCTGCCACGGCAGCGACGGGATGAGGTTGCCGGCCGCCGTGTTCTGCGAGCTCAGCCACGACACCCGGCGGTCCGGGGCGTCGAAGGTCGGGAAGGCGCCGGCGGTGCCGCTGGCCCACCGGCGGCCCCGCTCGACGAGCGTGACGTCCACTCCCTGCTGCGCCAGGCGCAGCGCGGTGACGGATCCTCCGAACCCGGTGCCGATCACCACGACCCGACGTCGCTCGGAGCGGAACGTCGGGACGGGCAGCGGCGCGGGAGCGCAGGCGACGACCAGGCCGGTCCCGGCCGCAGCGAGCGCGCCGCCCAGCACCTGGCGACGGCTGAACCGCGCCGCGCCTCGTCGTCCGTCCCCGTCCGCCACCCCAGCCATGCCCACCATCCTCGCATCGTCCGAGCGCCCCGCCCAGCGCTCAGGAGGATCTGCTCCCTCGGAGAGCTCCCTCGGAGAGCTCCCTCGGAGAACTCCCTCGGAGAGCTCCCTCGGAGAACTCCCTCGACCTCTCAGCCCGCGGCGACCGAGTCCTCGGCCATGGCGGTGGCCCAGCGGTAGTCGGCCTTGCCGTTCGGACCCCGCTGGATCCGATCGACGACCACCAACCGCTTGGGGCACTTGTAGCCGGCCAGGTGCTCCTTGGTGGAGCCGATCACCTCGGCCCGCAGCTCCTCGGAGTCCTCCACGCCAGGAACGAGGGCGACCACGCCGGTGACCGACTGGCCCCACTTGTCGTCAGGGAGCCCCACCACGTTGGCGTCCTGGACCGCGGGGTGGAGCTTGAGCGCCTCCTCCACCTCCTCGGGGTACACCTTCTCCCCCGCCGTGTTGATGCACACCGAGCCCCGACCCAGCAGCTTGATCGTGCCGTCGGCCTCCACCGTCGCGAAGTCGCCGGGCACCGACCAGACCCGACCGCCGAAGTTGCGGAACGTGCCCGCCGTCTTGGACGTGTCCTTGTAGTACCCGATCGGGATCGGGCCGCCGACGGCGAGGACCCCGACCTCGCCCGATCCCGGCTCGACCTCGACGCCGTCCTCGGTGAACACCTTGGCGTGCTCGCCGAGGCGGAACGCCGCGGTGCCGGCGGAGGCGCCCTTCTTGGTGACCGACGTGCCGAAGCCGGTGCCCTCCGAGGAGCCGAGGAGGTCGGCGAGGATGACGTCGGTCCACTCGAGCAGAGCGTCCTTGACCGGCTGGGACCAGATCACTCCGGAGCTGACGACCATCCGCAGCGACGAGAGGTCGTAGGGCTCGCCGACCGACGCGGCCTCCTCCAGAGCGCCGAGGATCGGCTTGGCGAAGGCGTCGCCCACGATCGTCAGCTGCGTGATCCGGCGCTCCTGCACCGTGCGGCACAGCTCGTGGGCGTCGAAGGAGCGCTCGGTCAGCGTCGCCACGCACCCGCCGGCCAGGAGCACGCCGTTCGCCGCGATGCCCGAGGTGCCGTGCATGAGCGGCGCGGCGGCGAGCAGCCGGATGGCCCGACCCGACTCCTGGAACGTCCGTGCGGCGGCCGCGAACTCCTCGGGCGACGTCGGCACCGGCTGCTTGATCACCCGGAAGGTCGGCCCCGCCGTGCCGACCAGGCTCCGGTGCGGCCACATGACGCCCTTGGGCATGCCGGTGGTGCCGCCGGTGTAGAGGAACCACAGGTCGTCGCCGGACCGCTCGATCCGGGGCATCGGCGTCGCGGCGGCGATCGCCTCGTCGAAGGACACGACGCCACCGGGCAGCTCCCGGTCGGGGACGGGATGCTCCTCGGTCGGGTCGACGACGATCACCGTGCGCACCAGGGGAAGGTCGTCGAGGACCGCCTCGAGCCGCCCGACCAGCTCGGCCGACACGACCACTGCCTCGGCGTCGGAGTTCTCCAGCAGGTAGGCCAGCTCCGCCTCGAGGTAGCGGTAGTTCACGTTCACCGGCACGCACCGGGCCTTGAACGCCCCGAACGTGGCCTCCAGGTACTCGGTGCAGTTGTGCAGGTACAGCGCCACCTTGGAGTCGGGACCCAGCCCGGCGGCGGTCAGGTGGCCGGCGACCAGGGACCCGATCCGTTCGAAGTCGGACCAGCTGCGCACGACGTCGCCGTGGATCAGCGCGTCGGCGTCGCCGAGCTCGTCGGCGATCGCCTCCCACGCGGTGGCGATGTTCAGTCCGGGATCGCTCAGGCCGGCTGCTCCGGTTGTTCCGGCCGTTCCCCCGGTCTCCACTGTTCCATCCATGACGACGCCCCCGATGGCAGAGTTTCTCTGGCCGGACACCCCCGGTCGAGAGGAGCCCACCATGCCCGTGCGACGGGTCGATTCGCCAGCCGATGCGGTCGAGTTCATCCGGCCGGACGACTCGGTGGCCGTCGGACTCGGTCCGGCCCACCCGGTCGCCTTCCTGCACGCCCTCGGCGAGCGGGACGACTGGGACGGACTGGAGATGTTCGGCGCACTGCTGACCGACCTGTACGCCGTGTTCACCAAGCCCGGCGTCCACTACCGCAGCGGGTTCTTCGGACCGGCGGAGCGCTTCCTCCGCGACAGCGGCGCGGCGATCGAGTACGTGCCGGCCGACTTCCGGCGCTTCGCACCGATCATCGAGCGGCTGAACCCCCGGGTCATGGCGACCGCGGCGGCTCCGCCCGACGCAGAGGGCTACCTCAGCCTGTCGCTGCACGCCGGGGCCACCGTCGACGCCCTGCACGCAGCCGGAGCCGACCCCGACCGCCTGCTGATCGTGGAGCACTCGCCCCACTACCCCCGCACGTACGGGATCGACCCCCACCTCCACCGCCTCCACGTCGACGAGATCGACGTGCTGGTCGAGTCCGACGCCGCCCCGGTGGACCTCGCGGATGCTCCCGGGAGCGACGTGGACCGCTCCATCGCGGAGATCGCCGTGGGCTTCATCCCCGACGGGGCGACGCTGCAGACCGGCATCGGCGCGGTGCCGTCGCTCATCGCCACCCACCTGGCGAACGGTCCCGACGGCGGGTACGGCATCCACTCGGAGATGTTCACCACCGGGCTCATGCGGCTGCACCAGGCCGGCAAGGTCACGAACACCAACAAGGGCGAGTTCGACGACGTGTCGATCACCACGTTCGCCGCCGGGACGCCCGAGCTCTACGAGTGGCTGGACGACAACTCGCTGGTGCGGTTCCTGCCGGTGGACATCGTGAACGACTCACGGCTCATCTCCGAGAACCACGACTTCGTGTCGATCAACGGGGCGACCGCGGTCGACCTCTACGGCCAGGTCGCCGCCGACACCATCGGCGGCCGGCAGCACTCCGGAACCGGCGGCCACGAGGACTTCCTGGCCGGCGCAGGTCTCCAGATCGACGACCGGTCGCTCCTGTGCCTGCACTCGAGCGCGACGGTCGACGGCGAGCTGGTGTCGCGGATCCGCCTCGACGTGGGTCCCGACATGGTGGTGACCACGCCCCGGCACCAGGTCGACGTGGTGATCACCGAGCACGGCGCCGCCGAGCTGGCCGGCCGCACGGTCCGCGAACGCGCTCTGGCGCTGGCGGCCATCGCCCACCCCCACTTCCGCGACGAGCTCACGGCCCGGGCCGAGCAGATGGGCTGAGGCAGCGGGACGTCGACCCGATCCGCCGCTTCGGCAGACGTGGTGGTCGGCATTCGACCACCACGTCTGCCAAAGATCCCGAGGTCGGATGATCAGGTCGACCTTCCAACCAGAACTCGAGTCGATGACGTTGAACTGCGACCGGTCGGTCAGAGCGCGCAGCCCGTCGCCGACGTAGAGGTTCTCGGTCCCGCGAAGGATGCGGAGCAGCGTGTGCATGCTCTCAGTGGTCGGATCGATGACGATGTCGATGTCCTGAGTGGCGCGTGCCTCGCCGTGTCGTGCACTGGCAACGGATCCCGAGACCATGTGATCGATGCCGGCGGCGTCCAACGCGGAGACCACGACGTCGAGGACGCCGAAGAGGTTCATCGGCGGATGAGCTCGGCTGCCTCCGGACCGTGCCACAACTCGACCAGCAACACGAGCAGGGACGACTCGTCCGCCTCGGGATTGCGTTCGCGCAGGCCATCGAGCGTGATCAGACGGATGTCCTCGCTCAGCGCGATGGCGAGCTCGGTGCGCCGCTCCTCACCCATGGACCGCCACGCCTCGATCTGGACCTCCTCGGCACGCGCAGTCGTATCGGGGGATCGCACGCCATCGAGCGTAAGCGGAGGGTGTGTCACCCGGGATCCGAGACGGCCAGCCGCGGTGGGGCGGGGGACGCTCTCGCCGGCAGGTGAGTCGCAGCGAGCCAATGGGGGCGATTGGTCCACGCCAGAGCGATGGCTCAATCCGACGCCCAGAGAAGAACGCTCGCTGCCAGAAGCGCCACCAGCAGGACAGCGAATGCGGCTCTCGACCATCTGATCGCAGATCGAATCCGGTCGAGCTCGTCTGGATCATCGCTTCGTTCGGCAGCCCGCACCCGCAGCACGTTCCAGAGCTCGAAGTAGGCGGCTCCGACTCCGACGGCAAGAGCACCAGCAAGTGCATTGCTGCTCGTCATCGATGCTCACGATCCGTCGGCCAGGGCGACGTATGCCGGCCGCAACCCTTCGAACCGAACACCAGGACGTCCCGTTCGAAACCCGGTGCCCCGGCCCCGCTGGCCGACGTCGATCTCCTGAGGGTCAACGCGGGGGTTCCGAGGGAGGCTTCGATCCGAACGGGATGGTCCACTCGGTCCAGGCCACACCGTCGAACCACCGCAACGTGTTCGGCCGATGCGACTCCGGGTACCAACCGGGTGCTCGTCGCCGACGGCAACGCACACGCCAAGCGATCGGCGACCGTTCCGGAACTGCTTCCACGACAGGCAGTCCCACCAGCGCTGGTCCGGATCGCCGCGGCGGAACGACGACTCCGCATTCCTCGAGCGCCGCGATCCACTCATCGGACAACTGATCCGTGTCAGGAGCTGCGAGCTCGAGTCCATTGCCGACGCGACGCGTCAACCAGATCGCGAGCCCGGCGAAGCGCTCCTGGGTCTCGGCCACCGGCTCGGAACCCCGGAGGGGTGAGACCACGCCGTCCGACGTCCTGACCGCCACCCGTTCCAACCAGGTGCCTCGTGACGCCCAGTTCATCGACCGAGCCGAACGCACGCGGACGATGCCGACGATGTCGTCCATGACGACCTGTTCCGCACGGAACACGCCTCCGACTCTGAGATCGTGGTGCACGATCCGGGGTCGGGCCGACCGGGACCGGACAGCGAGCGCGAGTCCCATCCCCAGCAAGGGGACGCCGACCAGAGGGAGCCGGAACATCCAGACCATCACGCCGGTGACGCCGAGGTAGAACCCCGCCAGCAGCACACCCGCGTGCACCGGCGGCAGCGGACGCTCGATGCCGACGTGTCGCTCCTGCCCCTCCCACATGTGCTCAGTGTGGCCCGACCCGCAGGCGTGGACCTTCGCTTCGGTGCGAGCCGGATCCGAACTGCTCAGCGACCCAGGACGAGTCGGGCGAGCGCTGCGGGGTCCTCCCGCTTGGCGTCGAACCAGCGCAGCCAGATCCCGATGCGGTGCTTGCCCGCCCTGAGCCGGTACCGGTCCAGGGCGTCGGGCCCGCAGGACCCGGTGCCCAGGCCACGCTGGCCGACGTCGATCGCCAGGTGCGTGAGCGCGCAGTCGTGCGGCAGCTCGTCCAGGTGCGTGGCGGCGAACAGGTCGGCGTCGGAGTGGTGACGGGCCGAGAAGCCCAGGTCACCGTCGGCCACGACGAGCAGCCCGGCGCCCGATCCCCTCTCGGCCGACCCTCCCGGTCCCGACTCGCGGACCGCGACCCACCGGAGCCCGGTGTGGTGGCCGTGCTCCTGGGGGAAGGCGAGCGGCACGTACTGGCGGGCCACCGACGACCGCCACCGGCCGACCGTCGCGGAGTCACGGCGGTCCGGATAGCTCTCGTGCGGTCCGTCGCCGTACCACTCGAGGTCGTCGAACGATCCGGGCAGGACGGTCGTGATCCCGATCCTCGGCACGTCGACCAGCTCGGGAGGCAGCGTGAGCGTGACAGCGAGGTGACCCCACCCGTCGTCGGAGCGCACCAGCTCCCGGGTGCGAACCTCCACCAGCCGCTCGACCGGCGGCCCGCCCGTTCCGTCTGACCCGCGGAGGCGCAGCCCGCCGGTGGACGTGACCACCTCCGACCCCGATCGCGAGCGACGGCGACCCGCGCCCGGCTCCCACACCGCGTCCAGGACGCCGAGCTCCCGCCAGCGGTTGAGCCGCTCGGAGAACGGACGCATCCAGCTGGTCTGGATCGCGTCGTTGTCGGTGAGGGCCCGCATGAGCGTCGGCGTCCACACGAGCTCGACCGGCGGCTCGGCTCGTACCGCTGTCCCGGCCGCCAGGCGTTGACGCTCGGACCGCCGGGTGGGCGCCGCGGCGTCGACCGGGACCGGGACCTGCTCCGTGGCGACCACGTGACCGGAACGTGCCCACGGCGTCGACCGGCGCAGGGACCAGCGCAGCGTCACGAACGCCTCGGTCGCGCCACGGAGCCGTCGACGGTCGAACGGGACCCGGACCGTCCGCGACCGATCCGGACCGATCGGCTCGACGTCCAGGACGCCGCGCTCGACGACCTCGCCGTCGACCAGGAGGACCCAGCGGCAGCGGAGGTCCGCGGTGTCGGTGAAGTCCCGCAGGTTCGACACGCGCACCCGACCTCGGCCGCCGTCGACGACCTCCACCCGCACCGGACGGCCGACGTGGGCGACCTCGGCCATGGCCGGATGGGGCACCCGATCCGCGGACACCAACCCGTCGCAGATGAAGTTGCCGTCGTGGGGCCAGCCGTCGTCCAGCCGGTCGGAGAAGTCCCCGCCGTAGCCCCAGACGTGTCCACCGTCGCCGGAGCGGCGCCCCTCGAGCGGGATGCCGTGGTCGAGCCACTCCCAGATGAACCCGCCCTGGAGACCGGGCGTGGAGCGGAAGGCGTCCCAGTAGTCGGCGAGGGACCCGTTGGAGGTGCCCATGGCGTGGGAGTACTCGCACAGGATGACGGGCCGTCGATCGTCGCCGGTCCACCGGGCACGGTCCACGATCTCCTCGATCGTCGAGTACATCGGGCACACGATGTCGGTGACCGGTGCCTCGGCCCGCAGGTCGTGCATCAGCGGACCCTCGTACTGGACCGGCCGGGACGGGTCGAACCTCCGGAGGAAGGCGGCGGCCTGGTCGTGCGGCGGCCCGTACCCCGACTCGTTGCCGAGCGACCACACGACGATGCTCGGGTGGTTGACGTCACGGCGGGCCATGCGCTCGATCCGCTCGACGATCGTCGCGGCGTACCGCGGGTCGTGGCAGAGCGAGTCCTGCCGACCGTGGGACTCCACGTTCGCCTCGTCGACGACGTAGAGGCCCAGCTCGTCGCACAGGTCGTAGAAGTGCTCGTCGTGCGGGTAGTGCGCGGTGCGCACCGCGTTGATGTTGTGGGCCTTCATCAGGCACAGGTCGTGGCGGGTGAGCTCACGCGGGACGGCGCGGCCCCGGAAAGGGTCGTGCTCGTGGTGGTTGACGCCGTGCAGCATCACCGGTCGGTCGTTGACCAGCAGCTGCCGGTCCCGCACCTCGACGCGGCGGAAGCCGGTCCTCTGGGCGCCGACCTCCACGACGTCGCCGCCTGCGTCGCGGAGCGTCACGACGGCCCGGTACAGGCTCGGCGCCTCGGCCGACCACGGGTCGATGCCCGGCACCGTCAGCCGGGCGCGGACCTGGCCGGGCCGGACGAACATGGCCGAGACCAGCTGGGTCACCTCGGACGCGCCGTTCCAGGACGGAACCTCCAACGGACCCGTGGTGGCGAGACGTCGGCCGCGCTCGGTCTCGACGTGCACCTCGACCGTGCCGGCGCGGCCTCCGTCGAGCGCGCCGGAGTCGAGCCGGGTCATCGGCCCCTCGACGTCGATGCGGACGTCGAGCTCGCCGGTGCCTGTGCCGTCCGCGTCGGTCCCCTCGAGCCCGGGGACCAGCTCCACCCGGGCCAGGTGGTCCGGTGCGGTGGAGTGGAGCGTGACGCTGCGCTGGAGGCCGCCGTGCCACCACTGGTCCTGGTCCTCGACCCACGTCTGGGCGGACCATCGGATCACCGCCAGTGCGATCGTCGATCGACGGCCGGGGCGGACGCGGTCGGTCAGGTCGAACTCGCTCGGAAGCCGGCTGTCGGTCCCCATGCCGACGGCGACGCCGTCGACGAACACGACCACCACCGACTCGGCCGCCCCGACCCGCAGCACGGTCCGACGCCCACGCCAGTCGCGGGGCACGGTCACGGTGCGGACGTAGACGCCGGTCGGGTTCAGGTCGGGCACGTCGGGAGGGTCCTCCGCGAACGGCATGACGACGTTCGTGTAGTGCGGGGAGGAGAAGCCCTGCAGCGTCCAGGCTCCCGGCACGGCCATGGTCGGCGGACCCGCCCAGACGTCCACGTCCGGCCCGAGCAGCGACTCGGCGGTCACGTCGGTGGGCCGGTCGAAGCCGGTGAAGCCCCACACGCCGTCGAGGGACCGCCACCAGGGGCTGGCACCGGGGTCGTGCGAACGTGCGCCGTCGAGGTCGGGGTACCCGACCACGGCCGGCCGGATCGGCAGCCGGTTCCACGAGGTCAGCGCCGGGTCCCGCCACCACTCGGGACGAAGGACGGCACCGCCGGTGCTCACCTCGTCGGCCACCACGTCAGCCCTGACGATCGCGGAGGACCTGCAGCGCCTCGTCCGCGTGCACGTCCATGTTCGTCTCCGACGAGATCGCCGTCAGGATGCGGCGGTCGGTGTCGATCACGAACGTCGCCCGCTTGTTCATCGGCAGGAGGGAGCGCTTCACGCCGAACTGCTCCGCGACCGTCTTGGACGAGTCCGAGAGCAGCGGGTAGCCGAGGGAGTTCTTCTCGTCGAACGCCGCCTGCTTGTCGACCTTGTCGGCGGAGATGCCGACCCGCTGCGCGCCGACGGCGGCGAACTCCGATGCGAGGTCCCGGAAGTGGCACGACTCCTTGGTGCAGCC
>JAEYSR010000119.1 GCA_023434535.1 Actinomycetes bacterium | reverse complement strand
CTGCTGATCCTGGTTCTGCTGCTGATCCTGGTTCTGCTGCTGATCCTGGTTCTGCTGCTGGTTCTGGTTCTGGTTCTGCTCCTGCTGGGACGTGGACGAGCTGCCGCTCGATCCGGCCTCCGTCGTGGTCGTCGAGCCAGCGGGATCGTCGTCGCCCCCGCAGGACACCAGGAACGTCATGGGCAGCACCACGGCTGCCACGAGTGCCGTTGCACGCTTCATCGGTCACCTCTTCCTCTCCACCGGCTCCCCGGGTGAGGAACGGCTCACCTTTCCAGTCGGCCGGATCGGACGCGATGTGAGTCCGGACGCGACAGGGCCGGCCGGGGAGAACCCCGGCCGGCCCTTCGACGGGGAATGGGTCAGCTCTGGCCGACCGTGGACAGCTCCTTGGTGCAGTCCGTCAGGGCCTTGGCCAGGGACGGATCCTTCATCACCTCGGAGGTGAGCTCGCTGGCCTGCGACGTCAGCGCCTGGGCGTCCTTGGCCGCCTCCTGGGCGAGCGCCGTGTCCTTGTCGGCAATGGCCTTCTTGGACTTCTCGGCGAGTGCCTGGGCGTCGTCGCAGAACTTGTCGACCTTCTCGTTGCCGGTGTTGGAGGCGGAACCGGAGTCCGAGTCCTTCTCGGTCGTGTCGGACGAGTCCTTCACGGTCGTCTCCGAGCTCTCGCTCGACTTGGCCGTGGTTGTCGTGCCGTCGGCCTTGTCGTCGCCGCCGCAGGACACCAGGAACGCAGCGGGAACCACAAGGACCACCAACAGAGCCATTGCACGCTTCATCGATCACTCACCTCTTCCGGTCGCCGTCGCCCACCGTTGGACGTCGGCCTCGACCTTCTTATCGGCTCGGGAGGCCCGGGACGTGAACCCCGGTCTCAGGTCCGGTCGAGGAGCGGAGCGACGCCGCTGGCCACGACCCGGCGACGACCGGCACGGGCAGCCCGCGCCCGGCCCGCCGAGGTGGGCCGACCGAGGAGGTAGCCCTGGCCCAGACGGACGCCCGCGTCGATGAGGGCACGGCGCTCACCTTCCGTCTCGACGCCGGTGGCGATCACCTCGCACCCCCGTGCATCGGCGAGGGCGACCAGCGTCCCGACGTAGGTCTGGCGCTGCGCGTCGATCTCGATGCCGGTGACCGTCGTCCGGTCCAGCTTCATGAACGCCGGAGCGAGCCGCTCGACGATCGCCACGTTCTCGTCGTCCACGCCGGTGTCGTTGACGGCGAGCAGTGCGCTCGACGACAGGACGGCGTGCCAGTCGGTCGGCACCGTCTCCGCGTCGGCGGCGATCTCCACCACCAGCGGCCGCGGCGAGCGGGCCAGGTCCGCCACCAGGAGGTCGGGTCGCCCGGCGAGGGCCTGGGACACGTTGATCGACACCCACACGTCGTCGGGCAGGTCGGCGGCGGCGTCGATGGCGGCCCGCACGAGCGCGGCGTCGAGCTCGTCGGCCCGACCGGCACGGGCCGCGTCGGCGAGCACCACGTCGGGGGCCCGTCCGTCGGCGAACCTGGTGAAGGCCTCGAACCCGACCGGCAGATCGGTCTCCAGGTCGCGGATGGGCTGGAAGACGGTGAAGAACTCCACGCCGTCGAAGGAGTTGGCGACGTCCGCGAGCACCGCGTGCGTCGACGCCTCCTCGTGCCCATCGTCCAACAGCGCCGCGTCGACCTCCGCACCCGACCCGACGGGCTCGAGAGCGGCGCGTCGCTCGGAGATCACGGCCGTCTCGGCCGACTCGGTGTTGCCGTAGTAGAGGACCGACGCCCAGTCGACGCCGTCGGTCCCGACCGCGCCGGTGGCCACGGGCGCCGGGGCGGGCACCGGCCGGTAGAGCCAGCCGCGCACCTGCAGCCAGAGGTCGACCAGGCAGTTGCCGACGCCGACGAAGGCGACGATCGCGTAGCCGGCCAGCACCGCGTTCAGCAGCGCGTAGACGAGGTTCTCCCACCGCGACAGGCGGAGGTCCAGAGCGATCGTGTAGGCGGAGAGGGCCACCAGGGCGGCGGGGGCGAGGATGTAGAAGGCCCGGGCCGTCGTGCGGTCCCTCACCTTGGGAGTGCGCTTGAAGGCGCTCTTCTCCCCCGTCACCAGCTGCAGCATGGACGCGAAGCTGCCCGACAGGTTCACGGGCAGCAGGATCAGGTTGAAGCCGTAGATCCGGAACACGTCGGTCCGCTTGTAGCCGCAGTACGCCAGGTCGCCCGCCATCACGAAGAAGTACGGGAGGGCGACGAGCAGGAGGATCGGGTTCAGCAGCCCGCTGTTGAACGGGTAGCAGAGCATGATGATCAGGCACAGCGAGGCCCAGAAGATCGACGCCATGTAGTTGACCCGGAGGAACAGCTCGCCGAACCGGTTGGGCTCGTCTCGCTTGCGCCGCGCCTTCACCTGCTTGGAGAGCTTCGACAGGATCAGCAGGCCGCCGTTGGCCCAGCGCTGGCGCTGGATGCACAGCGAGCCGAAGTCCGGCGGAGTGGCCGAGTACGCCAGCCGCTCCGGGTAGTTGTAGAGGGTCCACCCGTGGACGCCGAGGTCGATCGTGGACTCGGTGTCCTCGATGACGGTGCGGTCCTGGATGTAGCGACGGATCTCCCAGTCGCCCTCGTAATCGACCTCGCAGATGTCGTCGAGCGCCCGCTTGCGGAGGATGGCGTTCGCTCCGACCCAGAACGTGGCGTCGTAGTGGGTGAGGCCCTGGTGGACGATGTGCTGGAGGTCCGTGGTGGCACCGGCGATCCGCTCGATGCGGGTCGAGGCCCCGGGGTAGGAGCTGTACGGCGTCTGGGCGACGGCGACGTCGGCGTGGGCGCCCTGCTCCATCAGGTACAGGATCCGGGCGGTGTACTCGGGGAGGAGCACGCTGTCGGCGTCGAGGGTGAGGATGTAGTCGGTGTGGGGCACCGTCACCTCGGCGACGCGCGGTGCGCAGGCCACGAGCGCGGTCCCGAGCGGCGTGAGGGCCTCCCGGTAGCTGGCGCCCATCAGCCCGATGTAGCTGTTGAGGTTCATCGCCTTGTTCGGGGCGTGCGACAGCGACACGTACTGCTTGCGCTCGAAGCTGGTGAGCTCTGCACGGAAGGTGGAGGCCAGCCGGCGGTGCAGCTGGCGCATGCGGCGGACGGGCAGCACAGCGCCCTCCGCAGCGGCGGCGGTCACCGCGTCGCGGATGACCTGCAGGTCGTCCGCGAGGGCACCGACGACGTGCTCGGCGAAGAAGACGTCGGAGTGGTCGACGATCTCCTGCGACGCGGCGAGCTCGCGGAGCCACGCCACCGCGGCGCCGTAGTCGTCGGCGAGCGCCTCCATGGCGGCCACGGTGGGCACGGCCTCACCGGAGCGGTGGACGTCCTCGAACGCGAGCAAGGACGCCTCGAAGCGCGCGAGGGGCTCGGCGAGCTGGGCCTGGATCCGGCCGGGCAGGGTGCGCGCCTGCTCGAGCAGCGCCGCGGCGTGGGCGTCGGACGGCTGGGGCGGGTCGTCGATCAGGAGGACCACACGGAGATCGGGGTGCTCCTGCAGAGCGGCGGACAGCAGCGTGGCGCGGACCACCCGCTCGTCCTCCTGGTACGAGGGCACCAGCACCGTGAGGCCGGGTGAGTGCTCGTCGAAGAAGTCGTCGAGCGCGGCCCGGGGCGCCCGACGGTGCGAGCGGCTCCGGTAGAAGAAGCCGATCCGGGTGATCAGGTAGGCCATCGCGGAGGCGGTCAGCGCCGTCACCACGGTCATGTAGACGATCGCCTCGACCACCAGCCGGGCGCTGTTGGCACGGCCCTCGATGAACTGCTGGAAGATCGACAGGCACATGTAGGCGAACCAGGCCGACACGGTGAGGACGATCGCCAGCCGACCCGTGCGGATCCGGCGCTCCGACACCGGTGGCGGGACCATGGGCAGCGGCTGCTCCCGTCGGTCGCTCCCCCACTGGCGACGTCGACCGCTCGGGGCGTCGGTCGTCGGCTCCATCGCTGCTCCCTTGTCCATCGGTGTGCGCTCCATCGGCCGTCTCGGGCGAACTCCATGTCGGCCGGTGCTCGCGGAAGTTGCGGATTCCGCGTCGATCGATCCCGATCCGTCCGATTCGGCCCCACCCGCTGAACGGTGACGCCGACGCCGGCGAACGGGTGAGGACGGAAGGCCTCAGGCCCGGACGCGATCGGCCGATGGAGGTCCGTGGGCCCCGACGCCCGCGTGGACGACCCGCCCCTGCGGCAACCGAAGTGGACCTAGAGGAGCTCGAACGATGTCCAGCACCACCGCCGACCCGATGCCGACGCCGGCGCTGCCCGACGGGCCGACAGAGCGCCTGTCCTGGGTGCGGCTCGGCATCCTGATCCTGGTCGTCGTGGCGATCGCCGCCGTCACGCTGGTCGGCATCCAGCGGGCCGTGGCCGGAGAGCGGCCGAGGGCCAGCTCGTGGTTCCTCCCCTACGTCGACGTGACGGTGACGCCGACGTACCAGTTCCAGGACCCGCAATCGAACCCGGCACGCGACGTGGCGCTGGCCTTCGTCGTGGCGGATCCCGACCAGGCCTGCCAGCCCAGCTGGGGCGGCTACTACACCCCCGACGAGGCGGCCGACGAGCTCGAGCTCGACCGACGGATCGCCCAGCTGCGTGCCGCCGGCGGTGACGTGACCGTGTCGTTCGGCGGCCAGGCCAACACCGAGCTCGCCGTGGCCTGCACCGACGTCGCATCGCTGACCGCCGCCTACCGGAACGTGATCGAGCGCTACGACGCCACCACGATCGACCTCGACATCGAGGGCGACGCCATCACCGACGCCGCGTCCATCCAGCGGCGCAACGAAGCCCTGGCGACCGTGCAGAAGGAGCTCGCCGCCGACGACCACCAGCTCGACGTCTGGCTCACCGTTCCCGTCACGCCCTCGGGCCTCACCGAGGACGGGCTCTCCCTGGTGCGCACGACGCTGCAGAGCGACCTGAAGATCCTCGGCGTGAACGTCATGACGATGGACTACGGCGACGGCACCACCGACATGCTCACCGCCAGCCAGGACGCCGTCGACGGCACAGCGTCCCAGATGGCGGCGATGTACCAGGAGCTCGGGATCACCAAGAACGTGACCGAGCGGTGGGCGTCGATCGGTGCGACCCCGATGATCGGCCAGAACGACATCGACGGCGAGGTCTTCACGCTGTCCGACGCAAAGGCCTTCGCCGCCTTCGCCCGAGACCGCGGCCTCGGCCGGGTGTCGACCTGGTCGCTGAACCGGGACCACGAGTGCGACGCCACGTTCAGCAACGTCGCCGTCCACTCGAACACCTGCAGCGGCGTGAAGCAGGAGCCGCTGGCCTTCTCGAAGCTGTTCGCCGAGCTGCCGGGCAAGTCCCCGACGGCCCCTGAGGAGGCCTCGGTGACCGTGCCGGACCAGAGCCCCACCGCGGAGGACCCGGCCAACAGCCCGTTCCCGGTGTGGCGGCCCACCGCCCAGTACCAGCAGGGCTACAAGGTCGTCTGGAAGGGCAACGTCTACCAGGCCAAGTGGTTCAACCAGGGCACCGACCCGACGACCCGGACCACCAACGAGTGGGAGACGCCGTGGGCGCTGGTCGGCCCCGTCGGCCCGAACGACGTCGCCCCGACCCTGACCACGGTCCCCCCGGGTTCGATGGCGGTCTGGGACCCGACGACGCTGTACCAGAAGGGCGCACAGGTCGCCTTCGACGGCCTGCCCTACCAGGCACGCTGGAGCACGCAGGGCGACGCGCCGTCGACGCAGTTCCCGATCGGACCCGACGACCCGTGGCAGCCGCTCTTCGCCATGCCCGGCGAACCCGTGACGTCGACGACGACCGTGCCGGCACCGGCGCCGACCACCGCACCCGGCGGCTGACCGGTCCCGTTCTCGGGTCACCGGCCGCTCTGGAACGACGTCGGACGACCCGAGCTCGGAGCTCTGCCGTTCTCGGGTCGCCAGGCGCGCCAGAACGACATCTGACGACCCGAGTCCGGACCCCGGCGGGGCGTCGGTAGGGTGCCCGCCATGGCCATCCCCACCGCCCCGATCGTCGCCGGCTCCCTGATCGGCGGCTACCTCG
Organism: Actinomycetes bacterium; assembly: GCA_023434535.1. Lineage (GTDB taxonomy): Bacteria > Actinomycetota > Acidimicrobiia > Acidimicrobiales > Microtrichaceae > Dermatobacter. Next base: position 1,681 of record JAEYSR010000119.1, on the reverse strand, counting down.
TCGCCCGCACCACCAAGATCCGTCCCCTCGGTGGGGCGGTCCTCGCCGCCGGCGGAGCGATCGCCGGCCGGGAGTGGATGCGCACCGTCGGACCGATCGGCACCACCGCTCTGACGGCGGTGTACCTCGGCGGCTTCGGTGCGTCGCACCCGCTGGCCAAGAAGATCGGCGCATGGCCGTCGGTCCTGTCGGTGGCCGCGGTCAGCGGCGTCGCGTCGTACGTCGTGTCGGACCGTCGGGCCTGACGATTCGGTCCGACCGGCCGGCCCGACGACCGGGCCCGACCGCGCTCAGCGGTAGCGGGCCTCCTCCTCCGCATCGGGGTCGACGGTCGAGCGCTCCAGCGCGTCGTCCAGCGCCAGCACGCGCTCGATGACCCGGTGCAACGGGTGCTCGGTGTCCGTCCGGACGTCGGCGGCGTCGACGTCGGTCGACCGCTCCCCTGACGTGGTCCGGACGTGGATGAGGAGGGCGCCCGGCGGCGGGGACGTGCGGTCCTCGTGGAGCGGCACCAGGTCGAGGTCGATCTGGGCCGCGATGAGCAGCGAGGAGCTCGCCATCACCACGTCGAAGGTGGACGGTCCGGTGATCGACGGTTCGGGAGGCTCTCGGAGCAGCTGGGCGGTGCCGTCGCAGAGCGCCACCACCGTGACGTGACCGGCCGTGGCGGGAAGGTCCGCCACAACTCCGAGCACGTCGGGATGGTGCGACGTGCTCGGGTTCGTGATCGCGAGCGGGACGTGGAACGCCCGGCGGCGCAGCTCGATGGGATCCGCCGGGGCGCCCGACCCGGCGCCGGGGGCGTCGCTCACGACCCCCCTCTCCCGGACGACCGGACGGCGGCGCCCATCTGCACCACGATGCGCTCCAGCAGCTCGTGCGACGTCGCGAAGTTCAACCGGACCATCGCGTCGTTGCCGGTGCCGAAGGGCGGCCCGTCGCTGAGCGCCACCCCGCCGAGGTCGAGGAAGGTCCGGGCGGGGTCGACCAGACCGAGCTCCGAGCAGTCGAGCCAGGCCAGGTAGGTGCCCTCGGGTTCCCGGTACCGGACGGACGGGAGCTCGTCCGCCAGCAGGTCGCCGAGCAACGTGCGGGAGCGGTCCAGGTACGCGAGCAGCGAGTCGAGCCACTGCACGCCCTCGCCGTACGCAGCCGTCGACGCCGCGACGCCGAGGGGAGTCGGGGCAGCGACCTGGAACACGGACCGACTCCGCCACCTCGCGGCGTCGTCGTGATGGGAGGCGATCACCTGGGCGCACCGCAGCCCGGCGAGGTTCCATGCCTTGGAGGTGGAGGTGATCGTCACCGCGTGGTGGGCAGCGGCGGGGCCGACCGTGGCGTACGGGATGTGGCGGTGACCCGGCGGAACGAGCGGGGCGTGGACCTCGTCGCTGATGACCCGGGCCCCGTGGTGCTCGACGACCTGCGACAGAGCCTCGAGCTCGGCCACGCCGAACACGCGACCGGTCGGGTTGTGGGGGCTGGTGAGCAGGACGGCACCTGCGCCCGCGGCGAGGGCACCGTCGATCCGCTCCAGATCGAGGACGAACCGGTCGGCCTCGACGACCATCGGCACCGGCGCGACCGTCCGGCCCGACAGCTCGATCACCTCGAACAGCGGCGGGTAGGCCGGGGTCGGCAGCACGACCGGAGCGCCGGCCGGCACGTGCAGGTCCAGGGC
>JAEYSR010000041.1 GCA_023434535.1 Actinomycetes bacterium | reverse complement strand
GCGCTCGACGTGTCGGACGAGGTGGTCGCCGCCGTCAGGTCTGCGGGGTCGCGGGTCGACGACGCGGTGGCGCTCTTCGGAGCTGGGTTCCAGCTGTTCGACGTCGGCCTGGGAGACCTGGCGGTCGGCCTGCTCGCACGCGCTGCGGTGCTGAGGCCCGACGACTCGCAGATCGCCAACGAGCTGGCGCTGTCGGTGGAGATGGCGGGTCGACCCGACGAAGCCGCCCGGGTCTTCCGGGACCACCCCGCCGTGCTGGCCGAGGAGTCGTCGCGGGCGCTCTACAGCCACTTCGCCGCCATGGCCGGGGATCTCGAGGCGACCCGCCAGATGCTGCCGACCATCGATCCGTCGAGCCCGTTCGGCTTCTTCGCGGATCGCGCTCACGGGCGGCTGCAGCGGGGCGATGCCCTCGCTCGACGAGGTCTGCTCGGGCCGGGAGCCCTGCGCGGCTGGGAGGCGGCGATCAACGGCTCGCTGCTGTTGGAGCGGTCCGAGTTCGGCGTCGACGACGGGATGAACGGTCGGTTCGGGGCCCTGTGGGACTCTCCGGATCGTTGCACGAGGGTGCTGGGCGGGCTCCGTGGCCTGCTCGAGGCGGTCGAACGCGTGCCGGCCCGGGTGGTCGCGGCGCCCGACAGGGACTCGCAGGTCCTGGCCTGGGCCGTGGCCTCGTCGATGGGGCTGGGCGCCCCCGTGGCGCCGGGCGCTCCTGGTGGCGGGCAGGGCATCACGCTCGTGGTCGCGTTCGACTGGTCCGGCGTCGATGCCGAGCTGCGCGAGCGCTACGGCGCCGACCGGGGGTCCGTGCTGTTCGCGTACTCGCTCGACTGGACCCGCCAGCACGCCGTGGCGCCCGATCTCATCGGCCTGGAGGCACAGGCGACCTTCCCGGCCTGGGGTCCCCGGCTCCGGGCCCTGCCGGGGCCCGACGGCCTTCCGGGCGAGGTCGTCGACGACCCGGCCGACGCCCGTGACCCTCGCGTCATCGGCGCCGAGGTCGCCGCTGCCGTTCCGATGGACACCGACCCGTCCGAGGCCGCCGAAGTGGACGAGATCGTGGCCGCGCTGCGCGAGGTCCCCGCTGCGGTGGGACTGCTCGGGGGCGGCCGGACGATGTACTACCCGGACGGACCGGTGCGCTCGTCCCGCTTCGTCTGACGCCTCGTGGTCCTGCTTCGCCCTGCGCCGATGCAGGGCGAGGTCAGGGGAGCAGGCTCGCCCCGGCCAGCTCGCCGCGGTCCGCCCACGTGGAGTGGGTGCCGCTGCTGATCCGCTCGGGGAGGCGGAGCTTGCAGACCGGGCCGTCTTCGGGTGACCCGGCGTCGTAGACGACGGCGTACGACGCGTCGTCGTTCATGTCGGTGGTGAACGTGACCAGGTAGCCGTCGTCCTCCGTGGTGGATCCCGGACGCGGCGCCATCACGGTCTCGCTGCCGAACACGCCGGGGCCGAACGAGATCTCGGTCTCGGTGCCGGCCGCGAGGTCGTGCTTCACCAGGCCGTTGAACAGGAACCGGCCCGGCTCGCCGGTCGCCGCGTACACGTAGCGGTGAGGTCGGGTGGTCACGTCCGGGCGCAGCATGCCGAACTCGGTGAAGCGGTCGCTCAGGTCCTCCTCGTGGGTCTCGCCGGTCCGCAGGTCGAAGCGCCACCGGTGGAGGACCGTCTCGAGGTTGTCGAGCGCCAAGGAGCGGAACGCGGCCTCGGCCACCGATCGCGCCCCCTCGGTCGACGGTGCGGGGCAGCGCTGGAAGAAGCCGTCGAGGACGATCTCGTCCTCGGTCTCGTAGGCGTTGGCGAAGTGCAGCACGTAGGTCGGGTCGGCCTCGAACCAGCGGACGTCGCCCGTGCCGTCGCGCCGGACGACGGCGAAGCGCGACGGCAGGTCGGGGTTGAACACGGGGATGTGGTGACCGGCGGCGAGGAGGTTGGGCTCCCAGAACAGCGGGAAGTCGTTGAAGATCGCGTACGTCTCGGTGAACGCCATGTCGTGGGGGAGTCGGGGGCCCGGGAGGGGCACGTCCATCGAGGTCGTGAGCGCTCCGTCGGCGCCGATGCACCCGTAGCGGAGGTGGGGCTCCTCCTTGGAGTAGCTGAAGAACAGGAGCTCCCCGGTGTGGGGGTCGACCTTGGGGTGTGCGGAGACGCCCCACGACGGGATCGTCCCTCCCCAGGTCTCCTTGCCGAGCGTGTCGCCGGTCGACAGGTCGGTCCGGTACACGTCGCCGCAGAAGTAGAAGGTGCTGAGCGCCTCGCCCCGGTGCACGACCACGTCGGTGCTCGACGCGTCCTTCATGCGCCCGCGGATGCCCCAGCCGTCGGTCCGGATGGCGTCCTTCGGCCCTTCGATGACACCGGCCCACAGCTGGGTCGGCGAGTCGGCCTCGGCCAGCAGGCCGTCGGTCCGGATGAACCGGTTCCGGTAGGCCGCACGTCCGTCCCGGAACTCGATCAGGTGGAGCATCCCGTCGCCGTCGAACGGGTGGTAGTCCCGGATCGGGGCGCGCAGCGGGTTCTCGGTGTTGCGGATGTACATGCCGTCGAGGTCGGTGGGCACCGCCCCCTCGACGAGGACGGGCTCGGCGTCCCACTCCGTGCGCTGAGGCCGCCAGGGCCCGCTGCGGTACGGGTGCGTGTCGTCGTCGGGGAGGGTCGAGCGGTAGGTCCTGACCTGGCGTGCCGACATGGGTCCTCCGTCCTGGGACTGCTCGTCGCGCTCCGTGGTGCTCACGACATCACCAGCTCGGGCGACTCGACCACGAACGAGACGGTGGTGGCGGTGCTGCCGCCGATGTTGAGCGTGGCGAACCTGTCTGCTCCCTCGACCTGGTAGTCGCCGGCGGTGCCGCTGACCTGGCGGGCGGCGTCGAGCAGCATCCGCACCCCGGTGGCCCCGACCGGATGGCCGCCGCCGATGAGTCCGCCGCTGGGGTTGATGGGGAACCGCCCGTCGGCGGCGATCGTGCCGTCCTCGACCGCCGTCCACGACTCGCCGGGAGCGGTCAGGCCGATGTGGTCGATCGCCATGTACTCGCTCGGGGTGAAGCAGTCGTGGGTCTCCAGGCCGCGCACGTCGCCGAGAGTGACGCCGGCCCGGTCGAGGGCGTCGGAGAACGCCTGGGCGACGTGGGGGAGCACCAGCGGCTGGTCCCTGCTCCGCTCCAGCTTCTGCTCGAGCGGCAGGCCGGTGGTGCGGTGGCCCCAGCCGGCGATCCGGCCGATCGGACGGGCCGACGGGTGGGCCGCGAGGTAGGCGTCGTTGACCAGCACGACGGCGACCGCTCCGTCGGTGATCTGGCTGCAGTCGTAGCGGCGGAGGCGACCCTCGACCACGGGGTTCACCTCGTCGTCCGCTCCGGCGGCGTCGAGCAGGTCGGGGACCGCCCACGCCCGGGTCTGGGCGTTCGGGTTGCTCTTGGCGTTCTCGAGGTTGATCGACCCGATGCCCCGGAGGTGGATGTCGTCGAGGCCGTAGCGCCGGTCGTACTCCTCGGCGACGCGGTCGAACATGTCGGCCCAGATGACCGAACCCGGTCGCCCCTCGTGCCCGACGAACGCCGCGGCACCGAGGTGCTCCGCCGCGGTGCGGCCGGCGACGTTGCGCTCGATCTCGACGCCGACGACGAGCGCCGAGTCGTAGAAGCCGGCCGTCAGATCCGCGATCGCGCCGCGGGTCGCGATGCTGCCCGACGCGCACGCCGCCTCGTGGCGGGCCGACGGGACGCCCCACAGGTCGTCGCAGACCGTCGCCGGGAGCGCACCCATGTGCGCCTGCCCCGTGAACAGCTCGCCGAACGCGTTGGCGACATGGACGGTCCCGATGTCGGAGGCGTCGACCGCTGCGGCGACGAGGGCGTCCTGGATGACCTCCCCCGTCACGTCCTCCGGGCCGAGGCCCTCCTTGGCGACGTTGCGGGAGAAGTCGCTCTGGGCGCCGCCCAGGATCCAGATGTTGGTCACGGTGGTCCTCCGGTCGAGGTCGGGCTCGGGGCCGCGGTCGTCGCCGGTGGACGTCGTGGACGTCGGGCCAGCGGCGGGCTGCGTCCCCCCGTTCCGGTCGTCACTACAATAGACAGAGTGACTCTGTCAGCAGAAGCGCACGTCGGGTCCCGGGCGTCGAGCGATCCGTCGGGCTCGGTCGGAGGGGAGAACGCCCTCGGTCGTGCGCTGGGCCTGCTCGGCGACGAGTGGACCCTGCTGATCCTCCAGCAGGAGCTGCTGGGCCTGACGCGCTTCAGCGACCTCCGGTCGGCCATCGGCATCTCCGACGCCGTGCTCAACGACCGGCTGCGTCGGCTGACGGCGAGCGGACTGCTGGAACGGCGGATCTACCAGCAGACGCCCCTGCGAGCCGAGTACGTGCTCACGGCGTCGGGCCGGGCCACCTGGCCCGTCCTCCTCGGCATCTGGGCCTGGGAGCGACGCTGGGTCGACGGCCGTGCCGCGGAGCTCCCCGGGATGGTGCACAGCGCGTGCGGTCAGGCCTTCTCGCCGGTCACGACGTGCGGATCCTGTCGCGAGCCGGTGACCCTGGCGGACGTCGACGCCGAGTGGGGTCCGGCCGGTGGGTGGGCCCGCTCCATCCCGCAGGCCCGGACCCGTCGGCGCAGCGGCTCGGCCAGTGATGGCTCCGGTCGCTTCCCCGAGACGATGGCGATCCTCGGCAACCGCTGGTCCAGCGCGCTGGTCGCCGCCGCGCTCCTGGGCACGCAGCGGTTCTCGGAGTTCGAGCAGCGGCTCGGGATCCCCGCCGCCCTGCTGAGCGAGCGGCTGACGTCGTTCCGCGACGCCGACGTCATGGTCGCCGTCCCCCAGCCGGGTCGATCGGACCGCCACGACTACGTGCTGACCGACAAGGGGCGTGCGCTCCTCCCGCTCGTGCTGTCGCTCGTCGCGTGGGCGCAGACACGGTTCGGGCGGTCGGACGGCGTCGCGATCGAGCTCACGCACCGGAGCTGTGGCCACCCGCTCGACCCCCGACTGGCCTGTGACCGGTGCGGCGAGGTCCTCGCAGCGGCCGACGTGCAGCTCGAGCCGGACGGCCGCATCTGACGCGCCGGGGCCGACGCTCGGTGTGGTGAGCCGGTTCACGTGGCCGTAACACCGGTGGCACATTCGCTCCGTACGGTCGAGCGATGGGGCTGCCCAGTTGATCGAGTCGGTCGACCCCTTCATCGGGACCGAGGTCACGGAACTTCCGACCACGCGAGGCCTCGCCGCGTCCTGGTGGTGGCCCAAGCCGCAGATCGGCAACACGCACCCCGGCGCGACGTCGCCGTTCGGGATGGTGTCCGCGTGCGCCTACTCCGGCGGGTACCCGACCGGCTACGGCCGCTACGGGATGAACACCGAGGGCGTGCCGCCCCGCATGTTCGACCAGCTGCAGGCGTCGGGCTTCACGCACTTCCAGCAGTCCGGAACGGGAGCGATCCGCAAGTACTACAACTACTTCCGGGTCACCCCCATGGTGGAGCCCCTGGACGCGCTGGACACCCAGTGGGCCCTGCAGGACGAGGTCGCCGAGCCGGGCTACTACGCCACGACGCTGTCCTCGGGCATCCGCAGCGAGCTCACGGTCGGCCCGAAGTCCGCGGTGCACCGCTACACGTTCCCCGCCCGGGAGGACGCCCGCATCGTCGTCGACTTCTCGATCGGCGGCCTGGCGATCGAGCACGGGCGGACCGTCCCGATGCGTGCCCAGATGGTGTCGGTCGGTCCCGGGGTCGCGCAGGGCGAGATCGTCGTCGAGGGCGTCCCGCTCTCTGTCCACATGGAGTTCGACGCCCCACGTTGGCGCCAGATGCTCTGGTACGACCGGCGCCTGATGTCCGGCGGGAGTCGCCTGGAGTTCGACAGCATCCGGCTGACCACGCTCCGCCCGTTCGGTCTCCTCCTGATCGGGCCGACCGAGTCGGGAGAGGACGTCGAGCTGCGGTTCGGGTTCTCGCTCCGAGGCGTCGAGCAGGCCAGGGCCAACCTCGAGGCCGACTGCGGCGCGGCCCGGCGTTCGTTCGACAGCCGACGGGTTCGCACCCAGTCCGAGTGGCGCAACCACATGGACCGGGTGGTGGTGGAGGGAGCGACGAGCGAGCAGCGGACCGTGTTCGCCACCGCGCTCTACCACTCGCTCATCAAGCCGTGCTTCGCTCCCGACGAGAGCCCGTTCTGGACGACGTCGCGCTCGTTCGTCTTCGACGTCTCCACCATGTGGGACCTCTACAAGACCCAGCTGCCGCTCATGACGGCGATCGCTCCGGACCGGTCGGTCGAGCTCGTGAGCGCACTGCTGTCGGTGGCGGAGGAGGAGGGCAACTTCCCGATCGGGTACCGGATGGCGCGGGGGACCGACCGGTTCTTCCGCCAGGGCAGCGCGCTGGCGCACACGTTCTTCGCGGACGTGTGCGAGCTCGGCCTCCCCGGCATCGACTGGGAGTACGCCCTCGTCCACCTCCACGACGACCTCCGTCGCAACTACGGCGAGGAGTACCTGCTCAAGGGCATCGCCCACCCCGTGACCCACACGCTCGACCTGGC
>JAEYSR010000034.1 GCA_023434535.1 Actinomycetes bacterium | reverse complement strand
ACGCCAGCTGAGTCGGGACGAGGCCCAGGAGATGCCGGCGGTCGGACTGCCCACCGTGGAGATCTCGACCACGATCGACGTCCGGGCCGCTCTGGCCCGCAAGATCCGGGCGATCGGGGCGCATCGGAGCCAGGTCGGCCCGGACCCGACGTTCGGCGCCGGCGACGGCTTCCACGAGGTGTACGGCCTGGAGTGGTACGTGCGCCACGGCCGCCGCGCGGCTCTCGACGACCTGGAGCTCGTCCGGCCGGGTCCGGCGGGCGCCGCTCCGCCGGCGTTGCGCCGGGCTGCGACCGGGGCGACGGCATGAGCACTGTCACGGCGCCGATCGCGCTGTCGCCCCAGGAGCGCGACGCCCTGGCCCGCGTGCTGGCCCGTGGGTTCGCGGACTCCGTGGACGGACTGGCCGAGTCGTCCGAGCGACGGTGGTGGCGGGTCATGGCGACGGAGGAGTTCGACGCCTGGCTGATCGACTGGCCGGTGGCCACCTCGGTCCACCCCCACGACCACGGCGGTTCCGCAGCATCGATCTCCGTCCTCCGCGGACGGCTCACGGAGCTGCTCCTCGACGACGGTGCGCAGCGCGTCGCCACGCTCCAGCGCGGCACCGTCCACCGGGTGTCGTCCGGGTCGGTGCACGACATCGCCAACCCGGGGCCGGCTCGGGCCACGAGCGTCCACGTCTACTCGCCACCGCTGCGGACCATGGGCTTCTACGACCGGGACGGCACGCGCCTCCGTCAGGAGCAGGTCGCCGTCGAACCGGTGCTGTGGGACGCTGTGCTGCCGTCGTCGGTCGGGCGGGGCTGAGCGCGGCCTGCCGGCTGAGCCCACCGAACGCGACCCGCCCGGACCCAGCCGCCCGAACCGACCCGACGGGACCACGACCCCCATGGCCGAGAGCTCGCACGTCGACCGCATGCTCGCCGATGCACGGGCCGAGCTGGGGCCGCGTCCGACCGTCGCCGACCTGCCGACGCTGGTGGCGGAGGGCGCGCTGGTCGTGGACATCCGGCCCGTCGGCCTGCGCGACCGCGACGGCGACCTGCGTGGCGCGGTCGTCGTGGACAGGAACCAGCTCGAGTGGCGCCTCGACGCGACCTCGCCGCACCGGCTCGGCGGTTTCGACGATCCCGACCGCGTCGTCGTGCTCGTGTGCGACGAGGGCTACGCCTCCAGCCTGGCGGCGGTGACGTTGCGTCGCCTGGGCATCTCCCGGGCGACGGACCTGGACGGCGGGTACCAGGCGCTGCTCGCCGGCGGCCTGACCGACCTCGACGCGGCCGGCTGATCCGGGCCGGTGTCGGTTCAGCCGGCGGCCAGGGCCTCGGCGATCCGCTTGGTCGCGGCGGCGAACTCGGGGGAGTGGCGCAGCTCGGGGTCGGGTCCGCCCGACGAGAAGCTGAACGCCTCGTCGGCGACGATCCGGCCCGGGCGGCTGCTCATCACCAGGACGCGCGTGCCCAGGTAGACGGCCTCGTCCACCGAGTGCGTGATGAAGAAGACCGTCCGGCCCGTCTCGGTCCAGATCCGCAGGAGCTCGTCCTGCAGGCGGTCGCGCGTGATGGCGTCGAGAGCGCCGAACGGCTCGTCCATGAGGATGATGTCGGGGTCGTTGGCCAGCACGCGCGCGATCTGCGCCCGTTGCTGCATGCCACCCGAGAGCTCGTAGGGCTTGAAGTCCGCGACGTCGGCCAGGCCGACGAGCTCCAGGTGGGCCCTGACCCGCTCGTCGCGCTCCGCCTTCCTGACCCGGCGCATCTTCAGGCCGAAGCCGACGTTGCCGGCCACGGTCAGCCACGGGTACAGCGTGGGCTGCTGGAAAACGACACCTCGCTCGTGGGTGGGGGCGCCCACGAGCGAGGTGCCGACCTTGATCTCCCCGTCGGTCGGTGTGACGAACCCGGCGAGGAGGCGGAGCAACGTCGACTTCCCGCAGCCCGAGGGACCGACCACGCACACGAACGAGCCGGGCTCGATCGTCAGGTCGATGTCGGACAGGACGTCGACGTGGCCACCGTCGGGGCCCGGGAACCAGTGGCTGACAGCACGGATGCTCACCGTGCCGTCGGCCACCGCGGAGTGGTCGATCGCTGCAGGAGCAGGCTCGGACCGCGTCGGTTCGTCCGGTTCCGGGGCCCGGGCCCCGACGGGAGCGGTCACTGCTTGGACGCCGCCTCGGCGAAGGTCGTCACGACGGCCTTGCTGTAGGCGTCCTCCGGCTGCACCGTGTCGATCTTGCCGAGCTCCTTGTTGAACTCGGCCGAGGCGAACAGGTTCTTGGCCAGACCACCGCCGAGGTAGTCGGTGCCGACCTGCTCGGAGGCGTTCAGGAAGATGAGGTCGTCGAGCTGGGCCTTGGCCTCGGCGTCGGTGATCGACAGCTCGGCCGCGATGGCCTTCGCTGCGGCATCGGGGTCCGAGCTGATCAGCTCCACCGCCTTGTTCTGCTGCTCGACCCACGTGGTCACCGCGTCGGGGTACTTCTCCGCGAACTCGTTGGTGACGACCGCCAGGTCGTAGGTGGTGTAGCCCTTCTCCGACAGCTGAGCGGAGTCGACGAGCACCTTTCCGCCCTCGCTCTCCAGCTTGGCCAGTGTGGGGTTCCACACGTAGGCGCCGTCGATGTCGCCGCGGGTCCACGCCGCGTAGATCTCGTCGGGAGCCGCATCGATGATGTTCACCTTGGTGGCGTCGACGCCGGCGTCGTCGAGGGCGGCGAGGAGCGAGAAGTGCGAGGTGGACGCGAACGGGGTCGCCACCGTCTTGCCCTCCAGGTCCTTCAGCGACGAGACCTTCGCCGAGCGGACCACGAGCGCCTCGGCGGCACCGATGACGTCGAAGATCCAGGGCACCTGGTACTCCAGCCCCTGCGACAGGCCTCGGGAGACCGGGCTGGATCCGACCAGCCCGATGTCCACCGCCCCGGCGGCGACCGCCTCGTTGACGTCGCCGCCGGAGTCGAACTTCTTCCACTCGATCGTCGAGTCGGGCAGTGCGTCCTCGAGCCAGCCCTCGTTCTTGACGATCAGGTCGCCGTTGGGGATCGCCTGGTAGGCGATCGTGATCGTCTCGGGAGCTTCTGCGGCGGGCTCCGAACCGGATCCCGCCGAGGACGAGTCGTCGTCCTTGCTGTCGCCGCACGCCGCCGCGAACAGGCTCAGGGCCAGGACCGCGGCCACAAGGGCTGCGAACCGGTGTCGAATGGTGTTGCTCACTTCTCTCTCCTCGGATTGATGGTGGGTGGGCCGTCGGTTGCCGCCGACGGCTGTGGTGCGGGCCCCGGCACCGCTGACGCGGTGCCGGGGTCCCGCCCTTCGTCAGGTCGTGACGCCTGTCGAGGCGGAGCCTCGGGCTGGCACGACCCACGGACTGGCAGCGCCTCTGTCAGGCCTTGCCCTTCCACGGCACGGCGCGTCGCTCGATCGACCGGATGACCTGGTCGATGGCGACGGCACAGAGGCCGATGACGATCACGCAGAGGATGGCGATGTCGGTCTGGTTGAACTTCTTGGTCGACCAGGCCAGGCCCCCGATGCCGGGGATGCCGTTGACCGTCTCTGCTGCGACGATGGTGGTGAAGGCGAAGCCGATGGCCAGGCGGATGCCGGTGAACATCTCTGGCCGGACCGCCGGGACCACGAGGTGACGCACCACCTGGAACCGGCTCGCTCCCTGCGAGCGGGCGGCGTCGAACCACTCCGGCCGGATGGACTCGGCGCCGGCCACGACCGACAGCGCGACCGGCGCCAGCGCGGCCAGGAAGAGGAGCCAGTACTTGGAGGTGTCGTCGATGCCGAACCAGATGATGAGCAACGAGAAGTACGCCAGGGGCGGCAGGCTGCGGACGAAGTTCATGAACGGCTCGGTGACCGTCCGCAGCGGTCGCACCGTGGCCATCGCCAGCCCGATCGGGACCCCGACCACGATCGCCAGGGTCACCCCGACGACCAGGCGCTTGCCGGAGGCCCACAGGTGCTCCCAGAGGTAGTGGCCTTCGAGACCTCGCACGCCGTCGTGGGTCGTGACCGACTCGACGAATCGCTGCCAGACCGAGCTCGGCCGGGGCACGATGAGCTCGGGCCAGATGCCGACGGCGGTGATGGCCCACCAGATGCCGACGAGCGCCACGACGGCGAGGACGCGGAGACCCACCCGTCGGGACCTGGCGATGCGGTCGGCCCGACGCGTGGCGGTTCCGGCGCGTCGAGGAACGGACCCGGCGTCCGCCGGGTCGACGAGATCTGGGCTGGCCGTGGTCATCAGCCGGGCTGGTCCCCGATGGGCGGCGAGTACACGTGGACGCTCACCGACGTCCGGTCGGTCCGGTTGGCGAGCGAGTGGCGACCGACCGACGACAGCGCGGTGGTCGTGCCGGACCGGATGCTCCGTCCGACCGACTCGGTGCCGAGGATGTCGACGGTCTCCTCGACCAGCTCGCCCGCCACCACGTGCACGACGCTGATCGAACCGGCGTGGTCGTGGGCGTCCGCTGCGGAGTCGGGACCCCAGGTCATCAGCCAGACGTCGTAGCCCTCGGTGGCCAGGATCCTGCTGCGCTGCACCGACCGGGCCGGCTCGGCCTTGCACGTGTCGACCACCGAGCCGAGGCCGGCGGCGACGGCCGACAGGACGTCGGTGTCGAGCGCGGCACATCGGTCGGCTGAGGGGTGCAGTGCCATGGCGGTGCGTCGGGGATCGGTGCTCATGAGGGTCGGCTCTCGTCTGTCGGAGGTCGGAGGGGTGTGTGGGTCAGTTCCGGTCGAAGACCGGCAGCGCCTCGAACGGCTGGCCCTCGATCAGCTCCGACTCGGCGCCGTCGGTGCCGACGGGCACCTCGCCGATGAGCGTCACGCGGTGCAGCACCCGTTCGAAGTCGAGGTGGTCGATGTCCTGCGGCCCCAGGTGGGCGGTGACCCGGTTGTCCCAGAACAGGACCGTCCCCGGGTCCCAGCGGAACCGCACCGTGTAGGCCGGCCGGGTCAGCTCGTCGAACAGCAGCGCCAGGAGCGCCTCGCTCTCCTCGTGGCGCAGTCCGACGATCTTGGAGGTGAACCCGGGGTTGACGAACAGGGCCCGCTCACCGGTGGTCGGATGCACGCGCACCACCGGGTGGTAGGAGATCAGCTGGTTCTTGCTGATCCGTGAGGTGACGGGCTGTCCCTTGCGGAGGAAGCTCGCTCCGTACTTGTGCTCGGCACGCAGACCGTCCAGGAACGAGCGCAGCGTCGGCGACAGCCCCTCGTACGCGGCGACGAGGTTGGTGAAGGTGGTGTCGCCGCCGAACTCGGGGACCACGTCGGCGCGGAGGACCGACGCGGCGGGCGGGTTGATCGCCGGCGTCACGTCGGTGTGCCACTCGTTGGTGTACGAGTAGCGCTTCTTGATCTGCTGGGCGAGCTCGCCGGTGATGCCGTACTGCTGGGCGAACCGCTCGGGGGAGACCGTGAAGATCTCGGGGAACCCCTCGGGCGGGTCGTTGTCGTACGGGTGGGCGTAGGTCAGCTCGCCGAACTGGCGGGCGAAGGCGATCTGCTGCGTGTGGTCGATGTCCTGGCCGCGGAACGCCAGCACCTTCCAGCGGTCGAGGGCGTCCGCGATGACGGCCTGGTGCAGGGGCGGCAGGGGTCGGGAGAGGTCGACGCCGTGGACCTCGGCTCCGGTGTTGCCGGTCAGCGGTCGGACGACGGGCTCGCGGACGGGCGAGGGGTCGCCGGTCCCGGCGGGGTCGGCGACGCTGGTCGGATCGATCACTGTGCTCATCGGGTTGCTCCTTCTTCGTCGATGTTCCCGAGCGGTTCCGTGCCTCGGAGCGTGACCCGCTGGATCACGCGGTGCTGGTCGCCGAAGTCGCCGACGACGGAGTGCTGCGTCGCCCGGTTGTCCCAGAACCCGATGGTCCCCTCGGTCCAGTGGTAGCGCACGGTGAAGTCGGCCTTCACCGCGTGCTGGTACAGGTACTCGAGCAGGACGTCGCTCTCGGGCCTCGTCAGCTCCACGATGTGGGACGTGAACCCGGGGTTCACGAACAGGATCTCCTCGCCCGTCTCGGGGTGCACGGTCACGACCGGGTGCTCGACGGGCTCGAGGTCGTTGAACACCTCGCCCTCCCATCGTCCGTCGCCGACGAGATCGAGGATCGGCTGGAACTGGCGGCGCCCGTCGTGGACGGCGGTCAGGCCCCGCAGGTACTCCTGCAAGGACGGGCTGAGGGCCGCGAAGGCAGCTGCCTGGTTGGAGAACAGCGTGTCGCCGCCCGCCGGAGGGATGACGACCGCTCGCAGGATGGACCCGAGCGGGGGACGGGGCACGAACGTGACGTCGGTGTGCCAGTGGATGCCACGGTCTCGGGTCGAGATGTCGCCGTAGTGGGAGTACAGCTCGTTCGCCGCCGTGTAGTCGATCTCGAACACCTCGGGGTTGTCCTTGATCCCGGGGATCACCGGGTGGCCCTCCGTCGGCTCGCCGAATCGCCGCGCGAACTCGATGTGCTCGGCCGGGTCCAGGTGCTGGTCGGGGAAGAACACGACCTTGTGCTGCAGCCACGCCGCCCGGATGGCGGCGACCTGCGCGTCGTCGAGGTGGCGGAGGTCGAGGCCGTGGATCTCCGCACCGATGTTGCCCGACAGCGGTCGGACGTCGAGTGCGGTGGCGTGGTCGGACGTCGGGACGTCGATGACGGTCATTGCGGGCTCCCTGGGTTGGTGTGGGGTTCGGACCAGTCCGCCGGCTGGTCGGTCGAATCGACGTGGTCGCCCTCGACCGCCTCGTCGACGCCGAGCTCTGCGAGCAGTCGGGATCGCAACGACACGAACGCCGGATCGCCGCGGAACCTGGGCTCGTCGAGCTCCACCGGCACGTCCAGCGAGATCGAGCCGTCGGTGAGGACGAGCACGCGGTCGGCCAGGAGGATCGCCTCGTCGACGTCGTGGGTCACGAGCAGGACGGCGGGGTGGTGCTTGGCGCACAGCTGCTGGACGAGTGCGTGCATGCGGATCCTGGTCAGAGCGTCGAGAGCGCCGAACGGCTCGTCGAGCAGCAGGAGGTCGGGGGAGCGGACCAGGGCGCGGGCCAGCGCGGCACGCTGTGCCTCCCCGCCCGACAGGGTCTTGGGCCACGCTCCGGCGTGGTCGGTCAGGCCGACCTCGCTCAGAGCCACCCGGCCACGCTCGGCCACGTCGTCGTCGTCCAGGCCGAGCACGACGTTGTCGAGGACGTTCTTCCACGGGAGCAGACGGGCGTCCTGGAAGACGACCGAGCGCCGGATCGGCACACGGATGGTGCCGGTGACGCCGTCGTCCAGACCGGCCACGGCACGGAGGAACGTGCTCTTGCCCGAGCCGCTCCGCCCGAGCAGCGCCACGAACTCGCCGGGCTCGATCTCCAGGTCGAGGCCGTGGAGGACCTCGCGGTCGCCGAACGTGCGACGGACGTCCTGGGCCCTGACGGCCAAACGCTCGACGCGGTCCGCCGAGGGCGTGCCCGCCCCGGTGTCGTCGGCGTGGTCGGGATCGGGCTGGTCGGTCACCGGTGATGATCCGTTCGCAGGGCCCTGAGGGCCGTTCTCGTGGTGTGGATGGGGGTCGATGGGGAGCTGGGTGGCGGTCATGTCGGTCACCGTCCCGGCTGCCAGCGCAGCAGTCGTCGTTCGAGGGCTCGGACGCCGGCGTCGGACAGGAGCCCGAGGACGGCGTAGGTGACCAGTCCGACCACGATGACGTCGGTCTGGAAGAACACCTGGGCCCGCGTCATGAGGTATCCGATGCCGCTGGTGGCGTTGATCTGCTCGG
>JAEYSR010000016.1 GCA_023434535.1 Actinomycetes bacterium | reverse complement strand
TCCTGGTCACCGCCGGTCTCCTCGTCGCCACGTGCGTGGTCTTCGTCTGGTCGATGACCGTGGGCGACTTCCCCGTCGCCATCGGCGACGTCGTCCGCATCGTCGTCGGCGGCACGGGCGACGGCGGTTCGGAGTTCATCGTCAGGGACCTGCGCCTGCCCCGGGCGCTGCTCGGCGTGGCCGTGGGGGCGGCGTTCGGTGTGGCGGGAGCGCTGTTCCAGCGGGTGGCCGACAACCCGCTGGCGAGCCCCGACGTCATCGGCATCAACTCGGGCGCGGCCGCGGCCGCAGTGGCGATCATCGTGCTGTGGGCGGGAACCGGGGACCAGATCACCGCCGGCGCGCTGGTGGGCGGCATCGGCACCGCCGTCGCCATCTACCTGCTGTCGTACCGGTCGGGCATCAGCGGCTACCGGCTGGTGCTGATCGGGATCGGCGTGAGCGCGCTCCTCCGGGCGGTGGTCGCCTACCTGCTCACCAAGGCCCAGGTCGTCGATGCGACGCGCGCCTCGGTGTGGATGGTCGGGAGCCTCAACGGACGCGGCTGGGACGACCTGTGGCCGGTGGCGATCGCCCTGGTGGTCCTGCTTCCCGTGGCGATGGCGTGGGGTCGCCAGCTGCGGATGCTGGAGCTCGGGGCCGACACCGCCATCGGGCTCGGCACGTCGGTGCACCGGACGCAGGCGCTCATGCTGCTCGTCGGGGTGTGCCTCGCGGCGCTGGCGACCGCCGCGGCGGGCCCGATCGTGTTCGTGGCGCTCGCCTCCCCGCAGATCGCCAAGCGCCTCACCGGCGTGCGCACCGTCGGGCTCCTGCCGGCCGCCGCCACCGGGGCGCTCCTCCTCCTGGCGTCGGACCTCCTGGCCCGCCGTCTGTTCGCCCCGACCGAGATCCCGGTCGGGATCGTCACCGGCGTCCTCGGAGCGCCCTTCCTGCTGTACCTGCTGACCGTCGGCAACCGGATCGGACGAGGATGAACCACGGCGCCCACCCCCACGACCCCAGCCCGCTCGAGGCCAGGGGCCTCCGGCTCGCCTACGACCAGCGCGTGATCGTGGACGACCTCAGCGTCGAGATACCGGCCGGGCAGGTCACGGTGATCGTCGGGGCCAACGCCTGCGGCAAGTCCACCCTGCTGCGGGGCCTGGCCCGACTCCTCGGCCCGAAGGCCGGCGTCGTCCTGCTCGACGGCGAGGACGTCAGGAGCCTGCCGACCAAGGTCGTCGCCACGCGCATGGGTCTGCTCCCCCAGTCCCCGACCACCCCCGAGGGCATCACCGTGGCGGACCTGGTGGCCAGGGGCCGGTACCCCCACCAGCGCTGGTTCCGCCAGTGGACCCAGGCCGACGAGGCGGCGGTCGCCCTCGCCCTCGAGCGGACCAACACCCGGGACCTGGCGGAGCGGACGGTCGACGAGCTGTCGGGCGGGCAGCGCCAGCGGGTGTGGATCGCCCTCGCGCTCGCCCAGGAGACCCCGCTGATGCTGCTGGACGAGCCGACGACGTTCCTGGACCTGGCCCACCAGGTGGAGGTGCTGGACCTGCTCGCGGACCTCAACACGGAGCAGGGCCGCACCGTGGTGATCGTGCTCCACGACCTGAACCTGGCGTGCCGCTACGCGGATCACCTGATCGCCATGAAGGACGGGGCGATCGTCACCCAGGGACCGCCCGCCGAGGTCATGGACCCCGACGTCGTCCGCCGTGTCTTCGGCCTCGAGGCCCGGATCATCGACGACCCGCTCACCGGGACCCCGCTCGTGCTGCCCCTGCCGCGCGCCTCGGCAGCACGGGCGGCGGCCGCATCCGACTGACCTCCGCCGCGACGTAGGATCAGGTCGGGCCTGAACGGAGGTGGCGTGGCCGGATCTGGAGCGGCGTCGGGCGGCGAGCGAGCCGTCCGCGGAGTGCTGCTCGACATCGAAGGGGTCCTCCTCACGTCGTCGACGGCGTTCCCGGGGGCAGCTCGCACGATCGACGAGCTGCGGCGTCGGGACCTGCCCGTCCGTTTCGTCACCAACACGACGTCCGCCACCTCGGCGCGCATCGCCGCCACGCTCACCCAGGCCGGCATCGACGTCGGGGCGGGCGAGCTGTTCACCGCCGCGGCCGTCACCGCCTCGTACCTTCAGGAGCACCACCCGGACGCGCGCTGCCTGGTGCTCAACGACGGAGCGAACGCGGATCTGGCGGGCGTGCGGATGGCCGACCCCGACGACACGTCGGCCGACGTGGTGGTCGTGGGCGGTGGCGGTCCGAGCTTCGGCTGGAAGCAGATGAACGTCGCGCTCAACTGCCTCCTCGGCGGAGCGGCCCTGGTCGCCATGCACGGCGCACCCGTGTGGCGCACCGGCGAGGGCTACTGCCTCGACGGCGGTGCCTACGTCTCCATGCTGGAGTCGACCGCCGGCGTGACCGCGGTGGTGGCCGGCAAGCCTGCGCCCCACATGTTCCTGGCGGCGGCCGAGTCGACCGACGAGAAGCCGCCCCACCTGCTCATGGTCGGCGACGACCTGCAGAGCGACGTCCTGGCGGCGCAGTCGGTCGGGATGGTCGGGGTGCAGGTGCGGACCGGCAAGTTCCGCCAGCAGGCGCTCGACCGCTCCGACGAGCAACCCGACCACGTGATCGACTCGATCGCCGACCTGCTCGACCTCATCGACCGCCTCGATCTCGACGACACCGATCGCGACGACATCGCCTGAGCCCCGGGCTCAGGACGAGCAGCCGTCCTCCAGGATCACCGGCGGCAGGCCGGCGTCGGCCCCACCGCACGGGTCCTCCCCGAGGGCGAACCACCGGCCCTCGGTCGACTGCAGGATGAACCTGCTGCCACCGCTCACGGTCCCGGCGGCGTAGTCGCCGGCGCAGACGAAGCTGGTGATCGTCTCCCCCTCGGCGGGCAGCCCGCCGAGCAGCGCGGTGGCGGTGCACGGGGCCCGACCCGACGGTGCAGCCGTCGTCGTCGACGCGTCCGGGGCCGCGGTGGTCGTGGGCGCGTCGGCGCCGCACACCTTCTCGTCGTCGTCCACCGCCGTGCGCAGCGCCCGGTCGGCGTCGGGGCCCAGCTCGCCGTCGACGGTCAGGCCCGAGGCGGCCTGGAACGCCTTGATCGCCTCGTCGGTCTTGGGGCCCATCACGCCGTCGACCGTGCCGGGATGGCAGCCGACCGCGGCGAGGTCCTTCTGCACCTGCTCGTCGAAGCGGATCGTCTGGCCCTCGGCGAGCGTCGTGGTGGTCCCGCCGCCCGAGTCGTCGTCGGACGAGTCGTCGCCGCTGCACGCAGCTGCCGGGACCAGGACCATCGCCACGACGACCGACGCCGCGATCCACGAGGTGCGGGAACGGGATGTCATCGACCTCTCCTCCGAGCGCACGGCGCCGCCGCGGCGGGGTGGCGCGGACCGGGTGGCGTGCGTCGACATCATCCCGCACGACGGACCCGCCGGCGCGCACCCGGCTCGCCGAGCCGAACCGGCGGTCGGTGGATAGGGTCAGAGCGACGCCGAGCAACGGAGCTTGATCACATGCACGTCCACCAGCCCACCTCCCGTGAGATCCAGAAGCTGCTGTCCGAGGTGGGTGACGCCAGGGTGTCGATCTACCTGAGCACCTCGCCGGTCACGAACCGCACGGACGCAGAGCGGATCGCCTACAAGGACGCCGTCGCCACCGCCGTGGGCGAGCTCCGGGAGATGGGCCTGGACAAGCGCCGCGTCGCGGAGTTCGAGGAGCTGCTCGTCGAGCTCGACGAGCACCACGAGTACTGGGACCACCAGGCCCGGACCCTGGCGGTCTTCACCGACGGGCGCACCCTCAGGACCTTCCACCTGGCCAACGAGCTCACGCCGGTCGTCAAGGTGACCGACCGCTACTTCGTCAAGCCTCTGCTCCGCTCGGTGACGTTCCCCCAGGCCTGCTTCATCCTGGCGTTGGCGGAGGGCTCGGTGCGCCTGCTGGAGCTGGGCCCGGACTACGGCCCCATCGAGGTCGACGTCGCGGGTCTTCCGGCCAGCGCCGGCGACGCCGTCCACAAGCACAAGATCACCGACCACGTGCAGAAGGGCTCGGTGAGCGGCGACGACGGGAGCAAGGTCCGCCTGCGCCAGTACGCACGGGCCGTCGACCACGCCATCCGTCCCGTGGTGCGGGGCCATGACCTGCCGCTGCTCCTCGCCGCGGCCGAGCCCACGGCGAGCACCTTCCGCGACGTGAACACCTCGCCCGAGCTCGAGGACCTCGGCCTCGAGGGCAGCCCGGAGAAGATCGACGACCTGGAGATCGCGCGGGAGGCCCGGGAGGTGCTGGCCCGGGTCTACGAGCAGGACCTCGCCGAGCTCGGAGAGCTGTTCTCCCTGCGGGAGGGCCAGGACCGCGTGCTCACCGACGTGTCGGACCTGGCCCGGGCCGCGACGTACGGCCAGATCGACACGCTGGTGGTCGACATCGACCAGATCGTGTGGGGCACCGTCGACGACGAGGGCGCGATCGAGTACACCGAGCCCGCTGCCGAGGGCGCCTACGACATCGTCGACGAGATCGTCCGCCGTGCCCTGGACTCCGACGCCCGGGTGCTCGCCGTGCGGGCCGAGGACGTCCACGGCGGAGGGGCCGCGGCGGCCGTGCTGCGCTTCGCCTGGTTCGAGCAGTCCTGACCGGTCGGTCGACCGACCGGACCGGTCAGTAGAGCCCGTCGCGGTAGTTCTGCTCGAGCCCCGCGGCCATCGACTCCTCCTCGATGAGCTGACGGACGAGCTCCGCCTCGTCGCCGGGATCCTCGTTGAGCCGCACGTGATCGGCCCAGACCCTGGCCCCTCGGGGCATCTCGCCGGGCGCCACCCGCGTCGCCGGATCCCACAGGCGCGACCGGACCAGGCCCGGTTCCACGCGCAGCTCGGCATGCGACACGTCGAGGAGCAGCGCGGCCAGCGGGACCTTGCCGTTGACCTCCATCGGGGCCAGGAGGTCGACGTCGTCGGTGACGCACGCGCTCCCACGGAGCTCCACGACCCGGTCGTCGCCGGCGACGAGGGCGAGCACGGCGACCTCGGGGCTGACGACGAGGTTGTGCAGCGTGTCGGTGCGGAGGTTGCCGGGGCGGTCCGGGATGGCCACGGTGCGCTCGTCGAGGACGCGGAGGAAGCCGGGCGGGTCGCCCTTGGGGCTGACGTCCGCACCTCCGTCGGCGAAGTGGTCCTCCGCGTCGCACGAGAACACCGCCGCGAACCTGCTGCGCGCCAGGTGCGCCCGAACGTCGGGACCCAGTCCGGACGCCGCGCTCACCAGGTGCTCGGTCTCCTCTCCCGCCACCTCCGACGGGTCCGGCTCCTGCCACAGCTGGGATCGGATGACGGCCTTGGCGCAGTGCAGGAACACCTCCCTGACCTCGATCCGCGGCGACGGGTCCCGGCGGAGGACGCCGTTCACGCGCAGGGTCTCGCCGTAGCCGGGAACCAGACCGAGCGCTCCGATCGGGGTCCCGTCGGCCAGGTCCGAGACGTCCAGCGCGTCCGGCGGACCCAGCACGAGCGACCGCTCGCCGTCCGCCGCGACGACGCCGGGCGCACCGCCGACGGTCCTGATGACGGGTCCGCCGTCGACGTCGACCGCTCCCACGACCGTGAGCGGCGACCGGGCGAGGAAGGCGGTGGAGTGGTCGTCGAGGAAGGTGATCGACTTCAGGTGGCCGACCGACGTGCGTGCTCCGACCACCGCCTCCAGGCTGGTGGCGTCGGTGATCGAGGTCATGCCGTCCACACTAGGCCGTCGCCGACCGTTCGTGTTCAGCACGCCTAACATCGTCCGGAGCATCCCGAGCTCCGGCGGGGTGGTCAGGGCATCCGGGTCTGGCGGATGCGGCCGTGCGCGCCGTGCAGGCCGAACGCGATGAACAGGTCCGACAGGCCGCGGGCCAGGGCGGCGGCCGCCACCCAGATCACCAGGAGGAAGATCGCCCGGCCGATGTAGGCGATGGCCCAGAAGCCGACGAGCACCTCGACCACGCCGAGCACCAGTCGCAGCCACCAGAGGTCGTCGTCGTGGCGGGTCATGAACGAGACGACGATCTCGAAGATGCCCATGAACAGGAGGTACCAGGCCAGGACTGCGGCCAGCACCACGAAGGTCTGCTGCGGCCACGCCAGCGCCACGATGCCGGCGATGATGCTGATCACGCCGAACACGACGTGGACCCACTTCCACGACTGCACCATCGACGCCAGCACCAGCTCGAAGATGCCGCCGACGATGAACGCGATCGACGCCAGGATGGCGACCGTCCAGACGCTGGCGGCGTCGACGGTCAGCACGACGAACGCCAGGACGAACCAGGCGATCCCGGCGACGAGGTACACCCACCACGCGCCGGTGATGGTCTCCGCGACGTCCAGCACGGGATCGTCGTCGAACGGGTCGCCCACGAGGGGACGGTCGGACACGGGATCGCTCACGGCTCGACTGTACGCCCGGCGTGCTCGCCGATCGGGGTTCCGCGTGCCACCATCTCTCCCTGACGACGCGCCTCCACCGAGGGCGTCGTCGCGGGGCGGTGCCGCCGGGGGGCGGCGCCGGAGCGGACGAGGGGGACGACGTGGGACGCAACGACCTGGTGCGACGACGCGCGGTGCTGACTGCGCTCGGAGCCGGAGGGCTCGCGGCCGGGGCCGCCGCGGTGGCAGGGTGCACGACCGACACCGACCTCGCGGCCGGTTCGGACCTCCCTGCGGGTGCCGACGCCATCACGGGAGGCGGCGCCGCGTCCAGCGTGGTGCCGACGGTGCAGCCGGTGGCCTTCGACCCGAGCCGCCCCTACTGGGTGCAGGGCAACTTCGCCCCGGTGCACAGCGAGGAGACCGTGACGGAGCTGACCGTCTCGGGCGAGATCCCGGCCGAGCTGACCGGGCTGTTCGTGCGCAACGGCTCCAACCCGGCCAACGGCGAGGCGCTCCACTGGTTCCTCGGCGACGGGATGGTCCACGGGGTGCGGCTCGACGAGGGCCGGGCCACCTGGTATCGCAACCGGTACGTCAGCACTCCGCTGCAGCGGTCCGGCAAGGGGCTCCTCGAGTTCGGCGGCGCCCCGGGCGGCGAGAACAACCAGAGCAACGTGGCCGTCATCGGACACGCCGGGCGGCTCCTCAGCGTCGGTGAGGTCGGCTGGCCGTTCCAGCTGTCCACCGAGGACCTCTCCACCGTGGGGCCGCTCGACTTCGGCGGCCGACTGGGCCCGACGATGACCGCCCACCCCAAGGTCGATCCGGCCACCGGACGACTCCACTTCTTCGGCTACGAGTTCCTCCGACCGGGGCTGACCTACTACGCGGCCGACGCCGACGGCACCCTCGACGTGGTCAGCCCGATCCAGGTCGACACCGCCACGATGATCCACGACTTCGCCGTCACCGACCGCGACGTGGTGTTCTGGATCGGCCCGGTGGTGTTCGGACCGGACCCGTCCGGGGCGTCGACCATCCCCTTCCACTGGGACCCGTCGGGACCGAGCCGGATCGGCGTGATGCCGATCGACGGGTCGGGCGCCGACATCCGCTGGATCGACGTGCCGCCGTCCTACGCCTTCCACGGCTACAACGCCCACCGCGACGGCGACGACGTCGTGCTGCGGGTGCACCGCGCCGATGAGGCGTTCGGTCCCCGGGGCGACCTCGTGCCGACGCTGCTCACCGAGTGGCGGGTCGGCACTGCGGGTCCGGGCCTGACGTTCTCCGAGCAGCAGCTGAGCGACCGGCCGATGGACCTGCCGAGCCACGACCGCCGCCTGACCGGACGGGAGAGCCGCCACGGCTGGTTCGCCACGACGACGTCGCCCGACAGCGAGTACGGCTTCGAGCTGTCGGGGATCTGCCACGTCGACATGGCGACGGGCCGGGAGGACGTCTGGGACCCGGGCCCGGACCTGCGCGGCGGCGAGGTGGTGTACGTCGGCGCCGACGGCAGCCGCCCCGACGGCGACGGGTGGGTCATGACCTTCGTCTGGGACCGGACGACGGACCGGTCGTCGCTCGCGGTGTTCGACGCGCACGACGTGGCCGCCGGGCCGGTCGGTCAGGTGCACCTGCCGGTGCGGGTCCCGTTCGGATTCCACGGCACCTGGATCCCCGCCTGACCGACGCTGCCCCTCCTCCACCCCGCCCCCGAACTCGCGCGATTCCGACCAACCACAGCGCGAGATCCCCCGAGTTCGGGTCGCCGGGTCGGATGCGGGAGAGCTCAGATCTTGAGGAACAGCGCGACGGTGACCACTGCTCCCAGCGTGACCACGCAGACCCGCAGCACGGTCTCGTTCATCTTCCGGGCGATGCGGCCGCCGAGGTAGCCCCCGACCAGGCAGGTCGGCGCGGCGATGGCGACCGACAGCCAGTCGACCGGGCCGAACAGACCGAAGATCACGACGCTGACCGTGGCGTCGAGCAGCGAGATCACGGACTTGGTCGCGTTGAGGTTCTTGATCGTGTCCTTGATCGTGAGGGCCAGGACGCCGAGCACGATGACGCCGAGCGCCCCGCCGAAGTAGCCGCCGTAGATCGTGGCGAAGAAGACCGCCACCACCGCGGAGGCCGTGGGTGGGTGGTCGGCGCCGGCCGAGTCCTTGAGGCGCTTCTTGACCACCGGCTGCAACGCCGTCATCACCGTGGCGATGAGCACCAGGACGGGGACCACCACGTCGAACGCCGACGACGGTGTGACCAGGAGCAGCACGCAGCCCGTGACCGAGCCGAGGAGCGTCGCGACGAGGAGCGGAGGCAGCAGGTGCTTGCGCTGGCCGATCTCGGCCCGGAACGCTCCGACGCCGCCCAGGTAGCCGGGCCACGTGGCGACCGAGTTGGTGACGTTGGCCGCCAACGGCGGCAGGCCCGTGACGAGCAGGGCGGGGAACAGGATCAGCGAGCCGCCCCCGGCGATGCTGTTGACCAGGCCGCACGCCGCCCCGGCGAGCACGAGGAGCACGATGTCGCCCGGATCCATGGCCGGACACACTGCCACAACCGCCGGCAGGGACCTTCAACAGATTGTTGAGTTCGTGTGAACACCCGGCCCGGTCGGCCGTGCCCACCGGACGGCGTTGCTACCCGCAGATCCGCTCTGCGAGGTCCAGCAGGGCCAGGTCCGATCCGGGGGCGCCCATCAGCGCGATGCCCAGCGGGAACGTTGCGCCGCCCTCGACCACCCGGGCGCCGGGCACGACCACCACCGGCGCCCCGGCCAGGCCCGCCACCGACGTCAGCCGCAGCGTGTCGGCCCGGACAGCCTCCGACTCCTCGCTGTGCACGCCCGGCAACGGCGCCGGACCGGCGGCGGCCGGGGCGACCAGCACGACGCCGTCACGTGTGGCGTCCTCCACGGCTCGCCGCACCCGGTCGCGGACGGGCTGCGCGCCGGCCACCTGGTCGGCGGTGATGCTCGACGCCACGTCGAAGCGGTAGGCCGTGGCGGGCCCCAGGCGCGGCCGGGCCGCGGTGATCCAGTCGCCGTGCTGAGCCCAGGCCTCGGCGCTCTGCAGGGTGCGGAACGTGGCGAGGCACTCGTCCATGTCGACGCCGAGCACCAGCCGATCGAGGTCACGACCGACGAGCGAGCGCACACCGTCGACCACGGCGTCGGCCACCGCCTCGTCGACCACGTCGAGCATCTCGGCCGCCAGGACCAGCCGCGCCTCGGCGGCGTCTCCGGGTGAGGCGGCCGCCCGCTGCGCCGGGGCGAGGACCGCCTCGGCCGCCGCCCGCAGCACGGTCGCCGACCATGCCAGCAGACCGACGGTGTCGAAACTCGGGGCGAGCGGCGTCACGCCGACGGCGCTGACCGCTCCGTGGGTCGGTCGCCATCCGACGATGCCGCAGTAGCTGGCGGGCACCCGGATCGAGCCGCCGGTGTCGGTGCCGAGACCCAGGTCGGCCAGCCCCGCGGCGACGGCCGCTGCGGAGCCCGACGACGAGCCGCCAGTGGTGCGGCCGGGAGCCGCGACGTTCACCGGTGGGGGGAAGTGCACGTTGTCGCCGCCGAGCGAGTAGGCGAGCTCGTCGGTCACGGTCTTGCCGACGACCGTGGCGCCGGCATCGACCAGGGCGTCGACCACCGGTGCGGACCTGTCCGCCGGCTCCCGTGACGCCGCCAGGTCGGGGTTGCCCGCCCCTGTCACCCGGCCGGCGACGTCGATCACGTCCTTGACGACCAGCGTCGCCCCGGCGAGGGGGCGGTCCGAGGCCCCGACGGCCAGCACCTCGGGGTCACCGACGAACGCAGAGACCGTGTCGTCGGGAAGAGCCGGGTCGACGGGAAGAGCCGTGTCGTCGGGAAGAGCCGGGTCGGAGCTGCTCACGCCGTCAGCTTGGCTCACGCGAGGTCGGCGGTCCGGATCAGGCAGTGCACCCCGACGACCAGGTTCACGGCCTGCGACACCTCGAAGTCGGCGGCGGCGGACAGGAACGCCAGCGCGGTCGCGCGGTCGAGGCCGGTCACGTCGACGACGTAGTCGACGGCCCGGCGGACGCAGTTGCGCATGGCCTCGTCGAGGTCGTCGCCCAGCCCGACGAGGATCGTGTGGGTGTCGGTCCGACCCCAGGGCGAGTCGAGCAGGGCGGCCAGGTGCCGGGCCTCGGGACCGCGGAGCACGCTCACGCGCAGCGTGGCCCGCAACGGGGCCTCGAACGCCGTCAGCGCGACCTCGCCGTTGCCCTGGGCGTAGTGCGGGTCGCCGACGTAGAGCCCGGCGCCCTCGGTGCGCACCGGCAGCAGCAGCTGCGAGCCCACCCCCAGGTGACGGATGTCGAGGTTGCCCCCGTGCGGGCCCGGCGGCGTCGAGCTCCACGGCAGCGATCCGCCGAGCGGCGCGTCGGTGGGGACCACCCCGACGAGGCCGAGGAACGGTCGCAGGTCGAAGCCCACCGTCCGCCCCGAGGGAGCGGTCACGCTCCCCCGTCCGTCCTCGCCGACGCGCGCCAGCACCGACACCACGTCGGGCACCTCGCCCCGGTCGTCGAGGTCGGGCATCTCGCCCGACAGCACGCCCCGGCCGTGCCGGTTGGAGATGACTCCGTAGTCCAGCCGGCAGTCGAGCTGCAGGGGCTCCACGACCAGCACGTCGCCGACACCGGCCCCCTCCACGCGCACCGGTCCGAGCACGGCGTGAGGACCGTCGTGGGGCAGCTCCCGGCCGAGCGCCGTTCCCTTCAGCTCCTTGACGTCGTCGAGCACCCGGTCCTCGGCGATCCCACGCTCCCCGAAGAACGCCACGGCGTCGGCGCCCTGGTCGCCGAGCAGGCCCTCGTGGCTGACGGTGTCGAACGTGATCGTGGAGCCGTCGGCAACCGACGCGATCGGAGCGCTGTCGGGGGTGGGCAGCACGCCCCATCGCAGGGTGTCGGGGCTCGCCGTCACGTAGGTGTCGCCGGGGATCGGCCCCACACCGGTGTGGAGCGGGTCGGTCGTTCGGGAGGGGTGGGTCTCTGCCATGACGGCGCTCATCATCCGGAGGGGAGGGGGCAGGATCAAGCCCGTAGCGAACTGTTCACACGATCGACTTCAACAAAATGTTGCGAGTGTACGGGGGTCGGGGTATCACGTCCGGATGGAATCGTTGGACGTGCTCGTCGTCGGCGCCGGCATGGGCGGGCTCAGCACCGCGATCGCCCTGCAGCGCGACGGACACCGCGTCCGGGTCATCGACCGGGTCCCCGCGATGCGCCCCGTCGGGGCCGGCATCTCGCTCTGGTCGAACGGGGTCAAGGTCCTGAACCGGCTCGGCCTGGGCCCGGACGTCGCGGCGATCGGCGGGATCATGGACCGGGTCGTGTACCGGGACCCGGCCGGCGACCCGTACTGCGAGTTCGACCTCGAGCCCCTGGTCAGCCGTGTCGGCCAGCGCCCGTACCCTGTGCGCCGGTCCGACCTCCAGGACCTCCTGCTCGGCGCCGCCGGGCCCGAGCACGTGACGCTCGGGGCCGAGTGCGTGGCGCTCGACCAGGACGACACGTCGGTCACGGCCACCGTCGAGATGGAGGACGGCTCCGCCACCGAGATGACCGCCGAGCTCGTCGTCGTGGCCGACGGAGCGCGCTCCTCCCTGCGGGAGTACGTCCTCGGCCACGACGTGGAGCGGTACTACGTCGGCTACCACAACTGGAACGGGATCGTGCCCAAGGGCATGGGTCCCGACGACGGCTGGACCGTCTACCTGGGCGAGGGCAAGCGGGTGTCCACCATGCCGGTGCGGGACGGGCACTACTTCTTCTTCGACGTCCCCCTGCCGGGCGACGACCCGGCGTTCGGGCCCGGCGGCACCGAACCCGACGCGCGGGAGTTCCTCACCGAGCAGTTCGGGCACTGGGACCAGCCCGTCCTCGACGTCATCTCCACCTTGGAGCCCGCCGCCACCAACCACGTGGTGATCCGCTCGAACGACCCGGTCGAGAACTTCGCCAGGGGACGGGTCGCCCTGCTCGGCGACGCGGTCCACGCCACGCCGCCCGACCTCGGCCAGGGCGGCTGCCAGGCCATGGAGGACGCGCTGGTCCTCGCCGGCTACCTCCGCTCCACCACCGTGTCGGTGGCCGACGCCGTCCAGCGCTACTCCGACGAGCGCGTCCCCCGAACGTCGGAGGTCATGGAGAGGGCCACCAAGCGGGCCCGGATGACCCACTGCCACGACCCGGCCGAGACCGACGCCTGGTACCGGGAGCTCCGCGGTTCGGACGGCTCCGACATCATCAACGGCATCTGCCGCACCATCGAGTCCGGGCCGTGCCGGTGACCCCTGTTCTGGGAGCCTGTCGGACATGACCGAGCAGCACCTGACGACCCACGTGCTCGACACCGGCCGCGGCCGACCGGCCGCCGGAGTGGCCATCGAGGTCGTCCGCGTCGGCGACGACGGCGTCCCGATGGTCGTCGCGGCCACCCGCACCAACGACGACGGCCGGACCGACGCCCCCCTGGTGAGCGGCGCCGACCTCTCACCCGGCCGCTACGAGCTGACGTTCGCCGTCGGAGATCACTTCGCCGCGACCGGCGCGGTGCCGGCCGGCACCACCCCGTACCTCGACCTCGTCCCCGTACACGTCCACATCGGCCCCGACACCGGGTCGGTCCACGTGGCGCTGCTCGTCACGCCGTGGTCCTACACCACCTACCGAGGGAGCTGAGGTGACCTCGCCCGCCCCGACGTGGACCGTCCAGGAGGTCTCGTACATGGACCTCGACTCGTTCGTGGACGCGTTCGGCTCCGTGTTCGAGGACTCGCCCCGGCTGGCCGAGGAGGCGTTCCGGAGCGCGCCGTTCGCGGACCTCGACGACCTGCTCGCCGCCTTCCGTGCCGCCGCCGACGCCCTCGACGACGAGCAGCGCCTGGAGCTGCTGCGGGCCCACCCGCAGCTCGGCGACCGGGGACCCATGGCCGACGCGTCGGTGGACGAGCAGGCCTCCGCCGGGCTGGACCGGATGACCGACGACGTGGCCCGGCGCCTGGCCGACGCCAACCGCGAGTACCTGGAGCGCCACGGCTTCCCGTTCATCATCGCCGTGCGCGGGCGGACGCAGCCGAAGATCCTCCGGGAGCTGGAGCGACGGATGACGCTGCCCACCGACGAGGAGCGGGTCGAGGCGTTCGACCAGGTCCAGACGATCGCCGAGCTGCGGCTCCGCATGCTGGTCGCCCCGTGAGCACGGTCGAGGTCCCCGAGATCACGCTCGACGGAGCGCGGCTGCTCGACCGGATCGACCAGCTGTCCCGCATCGGCGCGGACCCCCGGGGCGGCGTGACGCGCGAGGCGTGGGGCGATGCCGACGTCGAGGCGCGCGACCTGGTCGCCCGGTGGATGGCGGCGTCGGACCTCCACCCCACCGTCGATGCGGCCGCCAACCTGATCGGCCGGAGCCCCGGTCGCGGCGGTCGGTGGCTGGCGACGGGCAGCCACCTCGACACCGTCGTCCAGGCCGGACCGCTCGACGGCACCTACGGCGTGCTCTCCGCTCTCGAGGTGGCGTCCAGCCTCCACGACGCCAGCTACCACATGGCGCACGGCCTGCTGGTGGCGGCGTTCGCCAACGAGGAGGGGGCGCGTGGGACCAGCGGCATGACCGGCAGCTACGCCTGCGTCGGCCACCTGGAGGAGGCCCCGCCCGACGAGGTCGACGACGAGGGCGTCAGCGTCGCCGAGCGGATCCGCGCCGCGGGCGGCGACCCCGAACGGCTGCGTGAGGCCCGCTGGACGCCCGAGGACATCGACGCCTTCGTCGAGCTGCACATCGAGCAGGGTCCCGTGCTGCACACCAGCGGGAACTCGGTCGGCGTCGTCACCGCGATCACCGGCCGGCAGGCCGTGGACATCGCGATCACCGGCGTGGCCAACCACGCCGGCACCACTCCCATGGAGCTGCGCCACGACGCCCTGGCCGCGGCCGCCGAGGTCATCGCCGCGGTCGAGGCGCTCCCCGGTCCCGGGTCGGTGAGGGTCGCCACGTGCGGCCACCTCATGGTCGGACCCAACGTCCGCAACGTGGTGCCGGGCAAGGTGGAGATGGGCATCGAGCTCCGGGACGAGGACGAGGCCACCCTCACGGCCGGGACCCTCCGCCTCCTCGCCGCCCTCGACGGGATCGCCGAGAGGCGGGGCGTGGCCATCGACCGCCGCCTCGGGCAGATGGTCCCGCCGGTCACGAGCGACCCACGGATCCTGGGCGCCGCGATCGACGTGTGCGAGCGGTCCGGCACCGGGTGGGAGCTGCTGCCGAGCGGAGCGGGCCACGACGCCCAGGTGATCGGGCGCCTCCTGCCCATCGGGATGATCTTCGTGCCCAGCATCGGAGGCATCAGCCACTCACCCCTGGAGCGCACCGACCCCCAGCACCTGGTCGCCGGTGCCGAGATGCTGCTGCGCACCCTGCTCGAGCTGGACCGGATCCTGGACGGGAGCGATCCCGCGCCGATCGGCGACCCGGGGTTCCGATGACCGGCGCGGAGCCCGGCGCCGCAGCCGACTCATCGCGGCCGGACCGCTGGGGACGGGACCCGAGGACCGACGGCCCGGGCGACCGCGACCTCGTCGGCTACGGCGACGCACCGCCCGAGGTGCGCTGGCCCGGCGGGGCCCGTGTGGCGGTGAGCTTCGTCCTCAACGTCGAGGAAGGGGCCGAGTGCTCTGTGCAGTACGGGGACCCGGCGTCGGAGACGTTCCTGTCGGAGATCATCGGCGCCGCACCGTTCCCGGACCGGCACATGAGCATGGAGACGCTCTACGAGTACGGGAGCCGCGTCGGAGTGTGGCGCGTCCTCGACCTCTTCCGGGAGCGCGGCCTTCCCCTCACGATCTTCGGCGTCGCCCGGGCCCTGCAGGCCAACCCCGCAGTGGTCGAGCGCATCCTCGCCGACGGCCACGAGATCGCCTCCCACGGGCTGCGTTGGATCAGCTACCAGGACGTCGACGTGGAGACCGAGCGGGCCCACATGGCCGAGGCGGTCCGGATCATCGCCGAGCTGACCGGTGAGCCGCCGCTCGGCTGGTACACCGGCCGCGACTCCCCGGCCACACGGCAGCTGGTCGTCGAGCACGGCGGGTTCCTCTACGACTCCGACTCCTACTCCGACGACCTCCCGTACTGGACCGACGTCGACGGCCACGACCACCTCGTCGTGCCCTACACGCTCGACACCAACGACATGCGCTTCGTGGCCCCGCAGGGGTTCCACACCGGGGAGCAGTTCCTGACGTACTGCCGGGACGCGTTCGACGAGTTGTACGCCGAGGGCGCCCACACCCCGAGGATGCTGTCGATCGGGCTGCACGGCCGGGTCATCGGTCGACCGGCCCGCTTCGGGGCGCTGCGCCGGCTGGTCGACCACGTCACGTCGTTCGACGACGTGTGGGTCTGCCGCCGGGTCGACGTGGCCCGGCACTGGATCGAGAACCACCCACCGGCGAGGGGCCGATGACCACCAGCGACGGACCCGACCTGACACCGTTCGTCCCGCCCGACCGGCTCCTGATGGGCCCCGGTCCGATCGACGCCGACCCCAGGGTCCTCGCCGCCATGGCCCAGCCGCTGATCGGCCAGTTCGACCCGGCCATGACCGGCCTGATGAACCGGACCATGGAGCTGTACCGGGGCGTGTTCCGCACGCAGAACGAGGCGACCGTGGTCGTCGACGGCACGTCGCGGGCCGGCATCGAGGCCTGCCTCGTCTCCCTGCTCCGGCCCGGCGACGCGGTCCTGGTGCTCGTCATGGGTCGGTTCGGCCACCTCCTGACCGAGATCGCCCAGCGCTGCGGCGCCCACGTCGAGACCGTCGAGGTGCCGTGGGGCGAGGTCGTCGACCCGGAGCAGGTCGACGAGGCGTTGCGGCGGATGGAGAGCGCGGGCCGGTCTCCGGTCCTGGTCGCCAGCGTGCAGGGAGACACGTCCACCACCATGCTCCAGCCGCTCGCCGGCGTCGGGCAGGTGTGCGCGGACCACGACGTGATGCTCTACGCGGACGCCACCGCGTCGATCGGCGGGAACGCGTTCGAGATGGACCTCTGGGGCGTCGACGCGGTGTCGGTCGGCCTGCAGAAGTGCCTGGCCGGCCCGCCCGGGAGCGCGCCGCTGTCGCTGTCGGCCCGGGCGGTCGAGCGGATCCGGTCCCGCCACAGCGTGGAGGCCGGGATCCAAGGCTCACCCACGAACGGCGACGGCCTCGACGACGAGCTGCCGCCCGAGCAGCGCATCCGCTCCAACTACCTCGACCTCGCCATGATCCTGGACTACTGGGGACCGCTGCGGCTCAACCATCACACCGAGGCCACCTCGATGCTCTACGCGGCGTTCGAGTGCGCCCGCATCCTGCTCGAGGAGGGGGTGGACCACGCCGTCGAGCGCCACCGGGTCCACGGCGCCGCCATGGTCGCCGGGGTGCGGGCCCTCGGCCTGACCACCTACGGGAGCGACGACCACCGGATGCAGAACGTGGTGGGCGTGTTCATCCCCGACGGCGTCGACGGCGACTCCGTGCGGGCCGACCTGCTGGAGCGCCACGGCATCGAGATCGGCACGTCGTTCGGGCCGCTCCACGGCCGGATCTGGCGGATCGGGACCATGGGGGTCAACGCCGGCAGGGACGCCGTCCTCCGCACCCTCGACGCCCTGGAGGACTCCCTCCGACGAGCCGGCGTCGCGGTGTGCGCCGGCGCCGGGGTCGACGCCGCCCTCGCGACCTACTGACCCGACCGGCGGCTAGGAGACCGATCGGGAGTCGCGCCGCCGGCTGCGGAGCGCACCGACCACGCCGACGCCGATGCCCACGACCGCCCCACCGAGCCCGATCCGGATCTGGCGGTCCGACATGCGGTGGTGGTTGGCCAGGCCACCGAGCAGGTCGGCGGCGTCCGCCCCGGCCGAGGCCAGGTACCAGCCCGCCGTGCGGTTCCCGCGAGCCCCGTTCCAGGCCAGCAGCCCGCCCACGAGCGCGTCGCGGTAGCCCATCGACCGCAGCAGGAGGCTGGCGGTGGTGTCGGGAGGGGCGTCGTCGCCCCACAGGCGGTTGGCGGCCTCTGGCGCGACGAGGAACGACACGCCCGACGCGGCGCGGAGCCCGCCGACCACCACAGCGGCCCACTCCACCCTCGACTCCCCGACCGACTCGGAACCCATGCCATCCCCCCGGATCGCCCGACTGCCTGCGGGTCGCATGTTCGCCGATCCCGGCGGACCTGTCGACGGCCACGGAGACATCTGCCACACTCGGCGGGCACCGATCTTGAGGGGGACACGATGCCGCACATCGAACTGCCGGACGCGCCGGGGATCCTGGCCGGGATGATGTTCCGGCCGGAGACGGCCAAGCCGCTGAACGAGCTCGCGGAGGTGCTGCTGCGGGGCGACAGCACGCTGACGCGGGGCGAGCGGGAGACGATCGCCGCCTACGTCTCGCTGCTGAACAGCTGCGAGTTCTGCCACAACTCGCACGCCACGTTCGCGGCGCTGCAGGTCGAGGGCGGCTGGGACGAGGTCGACCGCGTGATGGCGGATCCCGCCACCGCACCCATCAGCCCCAAGCTACGTGCGCTGCTCGCCGTGGCGGCCCAGGTCCAGCAGAGCGGACGGGCGGTCACCACCGAGGCGGTCGAGGCCGCCCGGGCCGAGGGCGCCACCGACGTGGAGATCCACGACACGATCCTGATCGCCGCCGCCTTCTGCATGTTCAACCGCTACGTCGACGGACTCGGCACGATCGCACCGCCCACGCGGGCCGACTACGAGCCGATGGGCCACATGATCGTCCAGGAGGGCTACGCGGCGAGCACGCCGCCGATCCCGGCCTGAGTCCGGCCCGGCGTCAGGCCGGCGGGACCGACTTCTCGATCCTGGCGTCCGCCGTGGTCGCCAGCACGTGCAGCGTGGCGGACCAGTCGGCCCCATCGGCGGTGCCGGTCACGGTGACGGCCAGTCGCGGCTGGGCCTGGAAGTCCTCGGGGTCGCGCACCACGTCGACGACGGCGGTGTCGAAGGTGCGCTCCGGAGCGGCGACGGGTCCACGGGACCTCAGCTCGTCGAGGAACGGCCCGGCTGCGACGGCGGCGGCCAGCTGGTCGTCGCCCTCGGCGACGGCGCGATCCGACAGGACGAGGTCCTCGAGGGCGTCGGTCACGATGCGGTCGGCGACGTCCTCGTCGAACGAGCCGCCGAGCTCGGCCAGCGCGGCAGCGACCTCCACCCGGGGCCGCTGCTCGGCGGTCAGCTCCACGTCGGGCCGGACCTGGCCCGCCGGCGGCGCGGCGAGCGCCGGCGGCTCGGCGACCGAGCCGCCGACGAGCACCACGGCCACCGTCAGGACCGCGAC
Source organism: Actinomycetes bacterium (assembly GCA_023434535.1). Classification (GTDB taxonomy): domain Bacteria; phylum Actinomycetota; class Acidimicrobiia; order Acidimicrobiales; family Microtrichaceae; genus Dermatobacter. Next base: position 6,025 of record JAEYSR010000016.1, on the reverse strand, counting down.
CGACGCCAGCCTGGCGGGGCGACGCCGGTCGTGCCGGACCCAGGCGAGCGGCCCGTCGCCGGAGTCGGCGGGTGCGATCCGCTCGAGCAGGGGTCGGACCGCGCACACCAGGACCAGGCCGGTGAGGAGCGCGACCTTGGTGGCGTACTTGGTGGTCTGGAGCGAGATCAGCACCGAGCTCACGACCGCCACGGACACGGCGTAGAGCACCCCTGCGGTGCGACCACGGGCCGCGGTGCGGGGGTCGGTGATCATGAAGAACACGAAGATCAGGACCTCGGGCGACAGCGCGAGCGTGGTCCAGTAGTCCATGCCGGAGACCGGCCCCAGGCTCCAGCGGGCGGTCATGACGTGACCGGACGCGGCGAGCAGGGCCATGAGCGCGGCGAACGTCACCCAGAAGCCCGCTGACACCCGGAGCAGGTCCAGTCGTCGGGTGATCGTCAGGCCGCCGCCCAGGATCAGCGCGTAGGTGAGTGCGAGCCCCACGGACATGGGCCCCCACCAGAGGTCCTGCGGATCGGCGAGCCCGGACCCGAGGACCAGGAAGGTGAGGACGAGGGCGACGTTCGACGGGTTGAAGAGCGGCCGGTCACCGATCCGCAGCACGTACTTGGAGAGGACTCCGAGAGCGGCGGTCGCCGCGAACACGTACCAGCCCCTCAGGCTCCACCAGTCGCCGTGCTCGGTGCCGGGGACCCGCAGGATCAGGGCGATGCCGTTCCCGGTGAGGAGCGCGCTCGCCGGCCAGGCGACCACGCGGGTCCGCGGCACGGTCATCGCCAGCTCGACGGCCGCCGCGGTCAGCAGCGACACCAGGATCTGGGCGATCGACAGGTCGAAGCCCAACGACACCTGGCCGAGGACCTGCACGGTCAGGAGCACCGAGGCGACGTGCAGCCGCGGGTCCGACAGGCGCGGCGGCCGGAACGTGAGACGGGTCGAGTCCCGCGGCGGCGGGTCCTCGGCCGCCGTCACCTCGACGGCCACACCGGTTGTCGCCACGGTGTCCCCCTTCCGCCCGTCGCTGACCGAGAAGTATGGAGGTGCTGTGACGGAACGCACAACCCCCCGACCGGTATCGTCGGGGCAGGCGGGACTCGGGGGGAGGCACCGGGCGGATGGCGACGCGACGACGTGTGATCCCGATCGTGGCGTTCGTCGCGGTGCTCGCGCTCCTCGTCGGCCTCCGGTTCACCCTGGGCGGCTCCGACGACACGCCCGACGACGCCGCCGGCGGCGGGGGGTCGTCCGCACCACGGCCGGAGGCCGCGAGCGGGCTCCGGTTCACCGACGTCACCGCCGACGCCGGGCTCGACGAACCCCACAGCGACACCGACCTCACCGGCGAGTCCGCCATGACCGCCGGCGCCGCGGTGGCCGACGTCGACGCCGACGGCGACCTCGACGTGTACCTGACCCGTGTCGGACGCCCGAACCGCCTGCTGCTCAACGACGGGTCCGGCCGCTTCGACGACGCCACCGACGCGGCGGGCCTCGCCGGCCACCCCGACGGCCAGGGCTCGTCCGCAGCGGCCTTCGCCGACGTCGACGGGGACGGCGACCAGGACCTGGTGCTGACCGGCTCGGGGACCTCGGGCCCGTCGTTGCTGCGCAACGACGGATCGGGCCGCTTCGAGGACGCCACCAGCGGGAGCGGGCTCGACGGACTCCCTCCCGTCCCCGACGGGGCCCTCGCCCAGATGCACGGCATCACGCTGTCCGACGTCGACCGCGACGGCGACCTGGACCTGCTGCTGACCCACTGGGACTCCGGCGTCGTGGACGGGCTCCAGGACCCGGCGGCCGACGGGATCCGACCCGACGCCTCCGGCTCCCTCGTGTGCCCCCGGGCCAAGTGGCTGGCCGAGCGCGGCTTCCCCCGGCCCGACGGGAGCCCCGCCAACCGTGGTCGCCTGCTCCGCAACGACGGGAGCGGCCGGTTCACCGACGCCACCGCCGAGCTCGGTCTGCCGTTCGACCAGGTGATGGGGTTCACCGGGAGCTTCGCGGACGTCGACGGCGACGGATGGGACGACCTGCTCGTCACCGGCGACTTCTGCACGAGCCGCGTCTTCCGCAACGACGGCGGGACGGGCTTCACCGACATCACCGGCTCCGCCGGCGTCGGCACCGACGAGAACGGGATGGGGTCGGTGGTGACCGACCTGGACGCCGATGGCCTCCCCGACTGGTTCATCACCGGCATCGGGCCCGTCGGCGACGACCCCGCCCCGCTGCAGCTCGGCGGCGGCTTCGGGTCGTCCGGCAACCGCGCCTACCTCAACGACGGCGACGGCACGTTCCGGGACGCGACCGACGAGCTAGGCCTCCGCAACGGCGGGTGGGGCTGGGGCGCGGCCGTCGAGGACTTCGGCAACGACGGCCGCCGCTCGGTCGTCATGACCAACGGCTACTCCATCGCCGCGGACGACACCGCGCCGTCGGCCTCGGATCCGATCGTGTTCTGGGCACCCGACGGGACCGGCGGCACCGACGTCACGACCCACACCGAAGTGGCTGCGGCCATCGGCCTCGACGACGACGGCCTGGGGCGGGCGGTCGTGCCGTTCGACATGGACCGCGACGGGGACCTCGACCTCCTCGTCACGAACTTCGGCGCCGCCCCCCGCCTCTACCGCAACGACAGCCCCGCACGCCGCTGGCTGACCGTGCAGCTGGACGACGCCACCACGCCCGGGAACCGCAGCGGGATCGGGGCCAAGGTCGTCGTCACGCCCGACGGGGGCGAGCCGGTGACGTCGTGGGTGATCGGCGGCGGCAGCTACGAGTCGCAGGTGCCGACCGAGGTGCACGTGGGCCTGAGGGACGCCGAGCGGGCCCGGGTCGAGGTGACGTGGCCCGACCGATCGGCCACGCAGGTGATCGACGACGTCGACGCCGACCAGGTGCTGGTCGTGCGCCGGACCTAGGACGCGGCGCGGCGGGCAGCGAGGGTGACCGGGGTGGCCGTGAAGCGGAAGTCGGCCCCGGTGCTGAACCGCGTCAGCGCCACCTCCGAGCGCTCGGGCGCCGGCTCGTCCGCCAGGGTCACCGACCAGCTGCGATCGCCGGTCCGCTCGGCCCGGGCGTAGGGCGTCACGCCCTCGACGGCGGCCTGGATCCCGGCGTCGTGGCCGTCGGCCAGCCGCGAGATCCACGTCTCCATGCCCGTCTCGTGCAGCGCCGCGCAGTCGCCGAGGGTGGCGGTCAGCGCCGAGCCGTCGGCCGACAGCGACACGTCCCAGGCGACGTACTCCCGGGGGCGGAACGCCGGATGCAGCTCGAGCACCTGCGCCACGTCCGCGAGCGTCGTTCCCTCCCTGGTCCCGTCGCCCGCACCGAGCGCGGCACGGAGGCGCTCCGAGGTGAGGCCGGCGATACCGGTGAACTGGCGCTCGACGACGCCGACGGCGTCCTCCGTGCCGTAGCGCCGCTCGATCGCGAAGCAGAACGAGGTCACGAGCAGGTGCTGCTGGACGCAGACCTCGTCGGCCATCGCCCGCAGCGCCGCGGTCGAGAACTGCTCCATCTGGAGGTCGGGGTCCACCGGCGCCGTGTAGTCGTTCCAGCCGTCGGCCAGCTCGTCGGCGGTGGCGCCCGATCCGAGCTCGGCGAGCTCCAGCCCCGCCAGCACCGTCCGCTCCACGTGGCCCATCGGCTCGGGGAGCGGCACCTCGGGGTACGCGTCGTCGATGATGACCGTCCAGTGGCAGTGCGGAAGGCGGTCCGCCGGCGTGCGCGGCGGCCGGTGGATCGGACGGATCTGGGCCCGGCGGTTGGTGGCGATCGCCGTGGCATCGAACGTCGGGTCCTCGATCTTGTGGCACATCGCCTCGACGTAGTCGTCGCCCATCGGCTCGACATCCATGAGGGCGCCGCAGTGGTCCAGCCAGAACTCGCCGTGGGTCTCGTCGATCACCTTCAGCCGGAAGTCCATGAACTCGGGCGGTGCGCCGATGTCCAGCTGGATGCCCTTGAAGATCGTCGGGACGCCCGTGCCCTCGTAGCCGAGGAGCCGCTGCATCCGCCTGGAGTAGATCGGGCTCGCCCCCATCCACTCGTCGATGGCGATGTCGGCCATCACGTCGCGGCCGTAGGCGCCGATCAGGTGCGGCATGCCCGCCCGGTCCATCAGCTGGCCGGCCAGCAGGTACTCGCGCACCAGCACGGCCAGCTCGTCGTGGGTCAGGTCCTGCAGCGTGCGCGGTGCGCTCACGGCGCGTCCTCGGGGTAGGGCTCGAGGCCGAGCGCGGAGGCGAGCGTCCGGCGGGCCAGCTCGGCGAACGGGGTGTCGATGCCCAGCTCGTCGCCGAGCTCAGCCGCCAGCTCCAGGTCCTTGGCCCCGAGGGTCAGCGTGTGGTCGAAGATGGGACGGAGGCCGTCGTCGGGGGCCATCGGACCGGCCTCCCGCCGGAGCATGGGCGCTCCGGGTCCTCCGGTGACCTTGTCGGAGTGACGCACCACGTCCCCCAGCCGTGCGACGTCGAGTCCGGCAGCTCCGGCCAACCGCTCGGCCTCTCCCGCCACCGCGAAGCTGGCGAAGGAGATGAGGTTCCGGGCGATCTTCATGCGCGTGCCCTGACCGACGTCGCCGGCGTGCACCACGAGCGTGCCGTAGCGGTCGAGCAGCGGCCGGACCCGTTCGACCGCGTCGTCGCTGCCCCCGACCATCACCGCCAGCGTCCCCTCGTGGGCGCCCATCGCGCCACCGCTGATCGGCGCGTCGACCAGGTCGACCCCGGCCGCCGCCGCGAGCTCGGCCAGGGCCACGGCTCCCTCGGCGCTGATCGTCGAGTGGACCGCCACCACCGTGCCCGGCGAGGCGTGCGCCAGGATGCCGTCGGGCCCGTCGAGCACGGCTCGGACCTGCGTCTCGTTCTGCACGACGATGCTGATGAGGTCGGCCCGCTCCGCGAGCTCTCCGGGGGTCGCCACCACGACGGCGCCCTTCGCCGCGAACGGCTCGGTCGCCGCCGCCACCACGTCGTGGACGACCAGGGGCCGGGGTTGGCCCAGGAGACGTCGGGCCATCGGCGCGCCGATGTTGCCCAACCCGATGAAACCGAACGCTGCGTCAGGCGCGGACAACTTGGCCTCCGTCGACGTTGAAGATCTGTCCTGTGATCCAGTCCGCGTCGTCGGACAGCAGGAAGCTGAGCATCCCCGCCATGTCCGCCGGGGTGCCGCGGCGCTTGAGGGCCAGGCCCTTGACGATGTCCTCCATGATCGAACCCGGGACCACCGTGCGGGACGCGTCGGTGTCGGTCGGGCCCGGAGCGATGGCGTTGATGCGGATGTTCGATCCCCCGAGCTCGTGGGCGAGCTGGATCGTCAGACCGTTGATGCCGGCCTTGGCCAGGCCGTAGTAGTTGGCGTACATCCACGCCGCCGTGGAGCTCTGGTTGACGACGGCGCCGCCACCGCCGGCGGCCATGTGCTCCCAGCACGCACGGATGCACAGCAGCGCACCGTCCATGTTCACGCTCATGAAGCGGCGGTAGTAGTCCCAGTCGACGGTCAGCAGCAGGTCGATCTCCATGCCGCCGAAGATCGCGGCGTTGTTGACCAGGTGGTCGATCCGCCCGAACGTGTCCATGGTCGCCGTCGCCATGTCCCGCGTGGAGTCGGGGTCCGAGACGTCGACGGCGAGCGCCATGGCCGTGCCGCCCCCGGCTGCGATGTCGTCGGCGACCTTGGCGGCGCGCTCGACGTCGATGTCGGCGACCACCACCGAGGCGCCCTCCGACGCGAGCCGCCGGACGTACTCCTCGCCGATCCCTCCGGCGGAGCCGGTCACGATGCTGACCCGCCCTTCGAACCTACCCATCGCTGTTCCCCCTACTGGTCGGGTGTGCTGCATGCGCTCTGTCCTGCCACCGACACCTGATCGGGTGTGCGCTGCGTGACAGAGCGGACGTGGTGGGCCGGGCCTTCAGCGGGCGACGGCCACCGACTTGGTCTCCAGGTACTCCTCGAAGCCGGCCACGCCCATCTCGCGCCCGACGCCCGACTGCTTGTAGCC
>JAEYSR010000056.1 GCA_023434535.1 Actinomycetes bacterium | reverse complement strand
CCCCCCCCCCCCCCCCCCCCGCTCGGGTCATCGCCCGTGTGGGACTACTGGACGACGACGGCGGTGACCATGCCGAACATCCCGTCCTCGCGTTCGGCGTGGTTGAGGATGTGGCAGTGGAAGACCCAGGTGCCCTTGGCGGTCGCCTGGAACTGCACCGTGTAGCGCTGGCCGGGCCCGACGAGGATGGTGTCGGCCCAGTAGGGCTGGTCGAGCTTGATGCCGTCGATGGCGGTGACCAGCTGGGGGAACTGGTGCAGGTGCATCGGGTGCGACTGGAAGCCCTCGTTGAAGTAGGTCATGGTCACCCAGTCGCCCTGGTTGACGACGATCGGCTCCGTCGCCGGGAACGACTTGCCGTTGATCGAGAACCCGATGGTGCCCGCGTCGTTCAGGACCAGGGGGATGTCCTGGACGGGCGTGACGTCGGCGGGGATCTGCACGCCGCTGACGGTGACGTCGCGGGCGACCGGAGTGTCACCGACCTGGATCTCGCCGAACATCCCGTTCGGCAGGCCCATCTGCCCGTGGAGGTGCGGGTGGTACATGCCGATCTCGGGCTTCGTGACGGTGAAGCGGTAGGTGTAGGTCTCTCCCGGCTTGATCGGGTCCTGGGTGATCGGGGCCACGCCGTCCTGGTCGAACGGGACGGTGATGCCGTGCCAGTGGATGTCGGTGTTGACGGGGAGCTCGTTCTTCAGGACGAACTCGGCCGTGTCGCCCACGTTCAGGTGGATCCGGGGGGCGGGGACCATCCCGTTGTACGTCCAGGCCTTGACGGTCTTGCCGGGCTCGACCTCCCAGTCGACGATCTCCGCGGTCAGGTTGAACTGCTTGGTTCCGTCGGGCAGGACCGTGGTCGGCTCGAGGGGCTGGTTGCCGGTGCCCTCCGTCTCGGCGGGGAACTTGGCGAAGCTGGCGAGCATGTCCTCGTCCATCTGCGCGTAGTTCATCGCTCCGTCGGAGGACCCGTCCCCGCTCGACGAGCTGTCGCCGCCCGCAGCGGCAGTGGACGAGCCGGAGTGGTCCATGCCCTCCATGATCTTGAGCGTCGCCTTCATGCCGGAACCCTCGTGTCCGGCGACGGTGCACACGACCGTGTAGTCGCCGACGTCGAGCGTGCCGAGGTCGAGGGTGGCCGTCGCGCCCGGCTTGATCAGCCCGGTCGTCTTGCCCAGCTCGGCGATCGTCAGGTCGTGCTCCATGGTGCCCTTGTTGGTCACCTGGAGCGTGACCGGCCCGGGTGCCGCCATGAGCTCGCCGTCGATCTTGAACTCGGAGAGCGACACCGCGACCGTGGACGCGCTGCCGGTGGATCCGCCGCTGTCGTTGCCTCCTGCCACCAGGACGATGCCGGCGATCATCGCCAGGCCGACCAGGTAGAGAGCCACGAGGAACCCGGTGGCCTTGGCCCAGGATCGCTGCTCGCCGTTGGAGGTGGTGGGTTGCATCCGCTGTCCTCTCAGGAGGGGGTGGGACGTCGTCGGGGGAGTGACGTCCCGGCCATCCTGCGCCGATGGCCGACGACCGCACAGGGACGAAGGTCCCGAATCCGAGATCGTGGGAACCCCGGCGGGCCCCACCGACGACGCACGGGTTCCCGGGCCTCCGGTCGCCGGACCCGTCCTCGCCGTCGGAGCGACGATCGGCTCGGGCCGGTGCCCTCCCGGCGTGTACCGTCCTGCGCGATGGGAGGACGGACGGCGCTCCTCGACGGGTTCGGCGACGACTTCGCCTGGTCCCTGTTCGACGCGGCCCCCGACGCGGTCCTGGTGGTCGCGGCCTCCGGAGAGATCGCGTTCGTCAACGACGCGGCGACGGTCCTGTTCGACTGCAGGAGCGAGGAGCTGCTCGGATCATCGGTCGAGTCGCTGGTGCCGCGCGAGGTGCGCAGCGGGCACGTGGCCCGGCGGGAGGCCTACTCGGCCCATCCCCGACCCCGCGCGATGGGCTCGGGGCTCCAGCTGTCCGCGGTGCGTCCCGACGGCTCGGAGTTCCCGGCGGAGATCAGCCTGAGCCCGCTGCACCTCGGGGAGCTGACCTTCACCGTGGCGGCCGTGCGCGACGTGTCGGAGAGGGTGGAGGCGGAGGCGGCCTACGTCCGGAGCCAGGAGGCGCTGCGCCAGGCGGAGATGCGCATGGCCGTGGCGGAGGATCGGGATCGCATCGCCCGGGACCTCCACGACACGGTGATCCAGCGGCTGTTCGGCACCGGCCTGACGTTGCAGGCGCTCGCCTCGGTGGCCGACGCACGCCTCAAGGAGCGGCTGGAGGGAGCGGTCGCCGACCTCGACGAGATGATCTTCGAGCTGCGGACCACGATCTTCTCGCTCCAGGGGAGTCGGTCCCTGGCCGGCGGTCTGAGGGGCGAGCTGCTCGACATCGCGACGGAGTGGGGGGTGGCCTCGGGGGTGGACGTCCGGGTGCAGTTCGACGGGGCGATCGAGTCCCTCGACGACCGGATCGCCGAGAACCTGGTCCCTGTGCTGACCGAGGCCCTCTCGAACGTGGCCAAGCACTCGGGAGCGAGGAACGCCCGGGTCTCGGTCACGGTGGCCGACGACGTGGCCCTCGTCGTGACCGACGACGGGTGCGGCGTCTCGGGTGAGGTCTTCGGCGGGTCCGGCCTGGGCAACCTCGCGGCGCGCGCCGAGGAACTGGGCGGCACCTCGTCGCTGGGGGACGCCCCGGGGTCGGGCTGCCGACTGGTCTGGCGTGTCCCGCGGTCCTGACGGCGCGGTGGCGACCGGCTGCGGGCTCCCAGTGCTGGCGACTCAGTGCTGGCGGCGCTCGTCGAGTCGGGCCGCGAACACCGCGGCCTCGGTCCGGCGGCTCATGCCCATCTTGGCCAGCAGGTTGGACACGTAGTTCTTGATCGTCTTCTCGGCGAGGTACATCTCGTCCGCGATCTGCCGGTTGGTCATTCCGTCGGCGAGCAGGTCGAGGATCCGGCGCTCCTGCGGGGTCAGGTGCTTGAGGCGCTCGTCCTCCTCGGGCCCGCTGCGGATCCGCTGCGCCGCCCGGTCCCGCAGGACGGGGTCCAGCAGCGACTCGCCGGCCGCGACCCGCGAGACGGCGTCGACGAGGTCCGATCCGCGGACCTGCTTCAGCACGTAGCCCGACGCACCGGCGACGACCGCGTCGAGGAGGGCGTCGTCGTCGGGGAACGAGGTGAGCATGAGGCAGTGGAGCTCAGGGCGGTCCGACCGGAGCTCACGGCACAGCTCGATGCCGGTGCCGTCGGGGAGCTGCACGTCGAGCACGGCCACGTCGGGTCGGGCGGTCGGCACGGCGTCGAGGGCCTCGGCGACCGTTCCCGCCTCGCCCACGACGGTGATCTGGCCGGAGCTCTCCAGGAGGTCGCGGACGCCGCGGCGGACGACCTCGTGGTCGTCCACCAGGAACACGGTGATGGGCATGGGCGGAATCCTGTCGGATGGAGCGGGCCGTCGGGGACAGCGTGCTCTCTCGCCGGCCCGGGGGACAGGGCCGAAGGTCCCTGGGGGTGGAGCCGAAGGTCCCTGGGGGGTGTCGGCGGTGATCTCCGTCGTCAGGTGACGGACGACGCCGCCGGAGCGGCAGGCGACGAGCTGACGGGGCGTCAGAAACCCCGTCCCGGCGGTCGCTACTGTTGGCCCATGACATCCGGCACACCTGATCGAGAGCAGTTCGACCTCGCCACCGTGAGCGAGGTCGTCGCAGGGGCGGTCCCCGATCGAGAGGCGATCGTCTTCGGCGACCGCCGCCTGACCTTCGGCGACCTCGCGGAGCGGACGAGGCGTCTGGCGTCGTTCCTGCACGACAAGGGGCTCGGCTGCCACACGGAGCGCTCGGAGCTGCAGCCGCACGAGTCGGGCCAAGACCTGGTCGCGCTCTACATGTACAACGGCAACGAGTACATCGAGGGGATGCTCGGCTGCGCCAAGGCCCGGGCGGTGTCGTTCAACGTGAACTACCGCTATGTCGCCGAGGAGCTGCGCTACCTGCTCACGAACGCGTCGGCCCGGGGGATCATCTTCCACGCCACGTTCGCCCCGGTCGTGTCCGAACTGCTCGCGGCCATGGCCCCCGACGAACGCGAGCGCGTCGCCGTCCTGCTCCAGGTCGACGACGGCTCGGGCGAGCCCCTCGTCGACGGGGCGGTCGACTACGAGGAGGCGCTGGCGGCGTCCGATCCCGCCGGCCCCGACGTCACGCCGTCGCCCGACGACCTCTACGTCGTGTACACCGGCGGGACCACCGGCATGCCCAAGGGCGTGCTCTGGCGGTCCCACGACATCTTCATGAACGCCATGGGCGGCAAGGAGGTCGGGACCTGGGTCGAGGTCGAGTCCTACGACCAGATCGCGGAGAAGGCCCGGAACAACGCGGGGTTCCGCCTCCTGACGCTTCCGCCGCTGATGCACGGTGCCGCGCAGTGGGCCGGGTTCATGATGCTGAACTCCGGGTCGACCCTGATCATCCCGACCTCGCGCAACCTCGACCCGGCCGAGGTGTGGCGGCTCGTGGAGTCCGAGGACGTGCAGTCGGTCGTGGTCGTCGGCGACGCCATGGCCCGTCCGCTCCTCGACGAGCTCCGGGCGGGGTCGTACGACACGTCGTCCATGTTCGTGCTCGGGAACGGCGGCGCAGCTCTCAGCGCGTCGATCAAGGAGGAGTTCCTCGAGGTGCTCCCCGACCTGATGATCAACGACTCGCTCGGATCGTCGGAGACCGGTGCCCAGGCCTCGACGCTGTCGACCAAGGGCGGGGTGTCCGCCGCCGAGTTCCAGCCCGGACCCGGGGCGACGGTCGTCAGCGAGGACCTGTCCACGGTGCTGGAGCCCGGCCACGAGGGCATCGGCTGGTCGGCCCAGAGCGGTGCCGTCCCGTTGGGCTACCTGGGTGACGCGGCCAAGACGGCGGCGATGTTCCCGACGATCGCGGGCGTCCGCTACTCCGTTCCCGGTGACCGGGCGATCTGGCGGGCCGACGGCGTGGTGGAGCTGCTCGGCCGCGACTCGCAGTGCATCAACTCCGGCGGCGAGAAGATCTTCGTCGAGGAGGTCGAGCAGGCGATCCTGTCGCACCCCGACGTCGTGGACGTGCTCGTGGCCGGTCGCCCGAGCGAGAGGTGGGGCAACGAGGTCGTCGCCGTCGTGCAGCTCGCCGACGGTGCGTCCGTCGACGAGGACGACCTCGCTGCGCACGCCAACACGTCGATCGCCCGCTACAAGCTGCCGAAGGCGTGGGTCGTGGTCGACCAGGTGCAGCGGTCGCCGTCGGGCAAGGCCGACTACCGCTGGGCCAAGCAGCTCGCCGCCGACTCCGCAGGCTGAACCGAGCTCTGTCATGCGAGGAGCCCCCGAACGGGGGCTCCTCGCATGACAGAAGCGTGTGGTCAGGACGGCGTGATCAGAGCTGGACGACGATCGGGCTGAGCGGGATCACGATCGGAAGCGGGATCCCGAGGATCGAGAACGGGATCGTGACCGTGGCGTTGATCACCAGCTGGGACGTGCCGAGGTTCAGCACGCCGGTGGCGTTCACGCTCGCCGGGATGCTGATCGACCCGAGGTCGAGGTTGCCCAGGCACGTCACCAACGAGGGCAGCACGACCTGGATCGACGGCAGGTTCACCTGGATGTTCGGGACCGTGATGGTGCCGGCGCCGGGGTTGATGTTCACACCCGGGATGGTCGCGGTGGCGCCGACGATGTTGAGGCCCGGCGTGTCGAAGCCGATCTGGCAGCCGAGGACGTCGCCGCCCTGGAACGCAGGAGCGGCCGTGATCGGCGGCAGCGGCAGCGTGCCGCCGATGGCGATGTCGAACCCGCCGTTGGGCGACGGCGAGCACGCGGCGCCGAGGAAGGCGGCGACGACGGCGAGCGCCACGATCGGAGCGCGACGGTGGCGACGGCGGGTGGTGGTGGACGAGCTGTCGAGTTCGTTCTTGTTCATGTGGTCGGGTCCCTCCGGGTGCCGCTCGGCCGGTCTGCCGTGCGGGTCCATCGCTGCGTGGCGCCCTTGCCACGCGCGGTGACCGACGTCACGTCGGTCGGGAACAGGCTTACCGCACCCCGCTCCTGATGGCCAGGATCGAGTCGTCCGGGTGACGCCGGAGCGCTCCGCGCTACCGGCCGACGGGGTCGATCGCCGCGGAGATGACGGCGAGCACGTCGGGTGCGCGTTCGGCCGTGATCGCGGGGCCGAGCTGCACCACCGACATGAGCACCGACAGCACGATGCTCACCAGGCCGTCGGCGATCTGCTCGGGGTCGATGTCGGGGCGGACCTCGCCCGTGAGCTGGTCGGCGCGCAGGCGATCCGCGCAGACCTTCCGGACCTCGGCCAGGGCCGGGATGTCCAGCACCCTGGCCGTCACCTCGGGCTCCAGCCCGGCGAGCAGGCGTCGGGCCAGCGGATGCTGGTCCACCGCCGCCACCAGGGTCACGATCAGGCGCGACTGCCAGTCCGCGACGTCGGGGTTCTGGAAGACGCGCAGGAAGCCCTCGTCGATCACTCCGGCCGCGTCCTCGTCGACCGCGGCCAGGAACAGGGCTTCCTTGTTGGGGAAGTACGAGTAGGCGACGGTGCCCCCGACTCCGGCGTCGCGGGCGATGTCCGCGACCGAGGTGCTCCGGTAGCCGTCGCGGCCGAAGCGCTCGATCGCCGCGGTCAGGATCGCTCGGCGGGTCTGCGCCCCCTTGCTGTCGGGTCGGCGAGCCGCAGGGGTGTCGCCCCCTCTGTCGTCGGGGCGGGGAGTGGCCGTCGTCACGCCCCCATCCTAAACCTGGAACCATAGAAATGAGGGATTGAGTGAATCTCTCAGATCATCTAGGGTGGACGGCGTGAGCGACCTGATGGCACGTCCCGACGCCCCGATCCCGTCACCGGCCTCCTCCGGGGGCGGCTCCGAGGAGGTCCGAACCGCTGCCGGGACAGCGAGCGCACCCACGCCGGCGCGCTCGGTGCCCACGCGGCGCATCTCGTTCGAGGAGCGCCTCCGGCGGATCCCCAAGTACTTCGCGGCCGACCGGGACCTGATCAACAGCCACCTCGCCGCAGCCCTCTCGTCGGTCTTCCCCGACGGCGAGGACTTCTTCGTGCGCTCCGTCCGCCACTACCGACCGCAGATCACCGACCCCGAGCTCAAGCGGCAGGTCGCCGGGTTCATCGGCCAGGAGGCGACCCACGGTCGCGAGCACAGGGTGTTCAACGACCGTCTGGACGCCCTCGGCTACCCGACCAAGGAAGGGGAGTGGATCACCCGGAAGATGCTCGGCCTGCGCTCGAAGGTCGCGCCGGCCTCGTCCAACCTCGCTGCGACGGCTGCGCTCGAGCACTTCACCGCCACGCTCGCCGAGGTGCTCCTGAGCGACGAGGCGATGCACGAGCTGTTCGACGACGACGCCGTCCGCGACCTGTTCCTCTGGCACGCGCTCGAGGAGTGCGAGCACAAGGCGGTGGCCTTCGACGTCTACAAGGCGGTCGGCGGCAGCGAGCGGATGAGGGTGTGGACGATGGTCGCGCTGCGCTACGCGTTCGTCGGCTCGATGGCGTTGTCGGTCGCGCTGTCGGTCGCCCGTGACAAGGAGGCCTACGAGAAGGGCCGCCTGCGGGCCAGCCTTCAGCGCTTCCGGCGCAACCCGATCGTCCGCCGGTCGGTCTGGGATCGCCTGAAGGACTACGACCGGCCCGACTTCCACCCCGACGACCACGACACCGAGGCGCTCGTCCTCGAGTGGCGCGAGCGGCTCTTCGGCGACGCGGGCGAGCTGAACGACCTCCTGGCGGCGGCTCCGGCCGAGCGCTCCTGACCGGTGGTTCGCAGGACCACAGGGCGCGAAGCTGACACCATGACCGACGCGTCCTCGAACGAGGCCTCCTCGACGCCCGAGCACCTCGACGTCCTGATCGTCGGCGCCGGCTTGTCGGGGATCGGGGCCGCCCACTTCCTGCAGACCGAGTGCCGCTGGGCGACGTTCGCCCTGTTCGAGGCCCGCGACACGATCGGCGGCACATGGGACCTGTTCCGGTACCCGGGCATCCGCTCGGACTCCGACATGTTCACGTTCAGCTACTCCTTCCGGCCGTGGCAGGGGGAGAAGTCGATCGCGGACGGCGACACGATCCTCCAGTACCTCGTGGACACGGCGGCAGAGGAGGGGATCGACCGCCACATCCGGTTCGGCCACCGGATCACCCGGGCGGAGTGGTCCACCGAGGACGCCCGCTGGACGGTCACGGCCGAGCGCGACGACGGCGAGCAGGTCACCGTCACGTGCTCGTTCCTGTACTCCTGCACCGGCTACTACCGGTACGACCGGGGGTACCTCCCCGACTTCGACGGGATGGACGACTTCTCCGGCACGCTGGTCCAGCCCCAGTTCTGGCCCGAGGACCTCGACGTGGCCGGCCGACGGGTGATCGTCATCGGCAGCGGCGCCACGGCCGTGACGCTGGTGCCGTCGCTGGCGAAGCTCGGTGCGCAGGTCACCATGCTGCAGCGCTCGCCGACGTACGTGGTCGCGCTGCCGAACCGGAACCCCGTCGCCGACGGGCTGCGCCGGCTCCTGCCCCAGAAGTACTCGGGCCCGATCCTGCGCTGGCTGCTGTCCTTCGGCACGATGGCCACCTACCAGCTCAGCCGCCGCCGCCCCGAGATGGTCAAGCGCGGCCTGCGCCGTCGCCTCGAGCGCCAGCTGCCGCCGGACTACGACATCGACACGCACTTCACGCCCACGTACGACCCGTGGGACCAGCGGCTGTGCGTCGTCTCCAACGGGGACATGTTCCGGGCGATCGCCGACGGCTCCGTCGAGGTCGTCACCGATCACGTCGACCGCTTCACCGAGCACGGGATCAGGCTGCGCTCGGGTCGTGAGCTCGAGGCCGACGTCGTGGTCGCGGCCACGGGCCTCGACCTGCTGTTCATGGGGGGCATGGACCTCATCGTCGACGGGGACAAGGTCGATCCGTCCGAACGGCTGGCCTACAAGGGGATGATGCTCGACGGCGTGCCGAACCTGGCGCTGGCGGTCGGCTACACGAACGCCTCCTGGACGCTGCGGGCCGATCTGATCAGCCAGTACGTGTGCCGGCTGCTCAACCACATGCGGATGAACGGCATGCGCCAGTGCACCCCGACGCCGTCCGACGGCCAGCCCGAGCGGGCACCGCTGCTGGGCCTCACCTCGGGCTACGTCACGCGGAGCGCCGACCGCTTCCCCCAGCAGGGATCCCGCGCCCCGTGGAAGGTCACCCAGAACTACTTCTACGACTATCGCCAGATGCGGCGCAGCGACGTGGTGGACCCCGAGATGGTGTTCTCCAACCCGCGTCGACCGGCGTCGACGGAGGTCCCCGCATGAAGGAGATGAGGGGCCGCGTCGCGGCCATCACCGGAGCCGGATCGGGGATCGGCCGTGCGCTCGCCGTCGACCTGGCCACCCGCGGGGCCCACCTCGCCCTGGCCGACATCGACACCGACGGCCTGGCCGAGACCGTCGCGGCCTGCGAGGGCCACGGCACCAAGGTCACGTCCCGGCGGTTGGACGTGGCCGACCGGGACGCCATCTACGAGTGGGCCGACGCCGTGCCCGCCGAGCACGGTCACGTGAACCTCCTGTTCAACAACGCGGGCGTGGCGCTCGTGGCCGACGTGGCGACGATGTCCGACGAGGACCTCCACTGGCTCGTCGACATCAACCTGTGGGGCGTCGTCAACGGCTGCCGGGCCTTCCTGCCGCACCTCGAGGACTCCGGCGAGGGCCACATCGTGAACCTGTCGAGCGTGTTCGGCCTCGTCAGCATCCCGTCGCAGTCGGCGTACAACATCGCCAAGTTCGGCGTGCGGGGCTTCTCCGACGCGCTGCGCATGGAGCTCGAGATCGCCCGCAGCTGCGTGTCGGTCACCACGGTCCACCCCGGTGGCGTCAGGACCAACATCGCCCGCCGCGCCCGACAGGACCCCGCCACGGCCGCACCGGTCGAGAAGGGCCAGGACCTCGGAGAGGCGTTCGACCGCATCGCCCGCACGACGCCGGCGGGGGCGGCGGAGCAGATCCTCGCCGGGGTGGAGCGCGACCGCCGCCGCATCACCGTGGGCGCGGACGGCCGGATGATCGACCTCGTGTCACGGCTCCCCGGTGGGCTCTACCAGCGTGCGCTGGTGGCCGGGGCCCGCCTGGACCGTCGCCGTCGTCGCTGACCCGGCCCGACGTCTCAGCCCAGCAGCTCCGACAGCTCGTCCCGCAGGTCGAGGAACCGGGGATCGCGCTTGATCGAGGCACCCCTGGTCGCCCCGAACGGGATCTCGACCTCCTCGGCGATCCGCCCGGGTCGCGGGCTCATGACGTAGACGCGGCTCGACAGGTACACCGCCTCCTCCACGTCGTGGGTGACCATCAGGATCGTCACCCCGGTCCGGGCCCACACGCCGAGGAGGAAGTCCTGGAGGTGTCGCTTGGTCTGGGCGTCCAGCGCTCCGAACGGCTCGTCGAGCAGCAGGAGGTCCGGCTCCGGGGCGAGGGCGCGGGCGATGGCGACGCGCTGGCGCATCCCGCCGGACAGCTCCTTCGGAAGGGCGTCCGCGAAGTCGGTCAACGACATGATCCCGAGCAGCTCCTCGACCCGGGCACGGCGACGCTCCCGTGACCACCCGGCGACCTGCAGGCCCCAGGCGATGTTGGCCGACACGGTCGCCCACGGGTACAGCGAGTAGGCCTGGAACACCATCCCTCGATCCGGACCCGGGCCGATCACCCGGTCCCCCTCGATGAGCACGTCGCCGGACGTCGCGTCCTCGAGGCCGCCGATGATCGACAGCAGGGTGGACTTCCCGCAGCCCGACGCGCCGAGCAGGCAGACGAGCTCGCCGTCGTCGACGTGGAGGCTGACGTCGTCGAGCGCGGTGACCTCGGAGCCCGCCGTCCGACGCCGCAGACCGCGGGTCCGGCCGGCGAACACCTTGGACACCCGGTCGACGACGAGCTTCCCGGGCGCGGTCCCGGCCGCGACGCCGGTCACGGTCGGGCCCACGGGGACGTGCGGTTGCGGAGCCAGCGGAGTCCGACGTCGGACGCCAGACCGATCACGCCGAACACGACCAGCAGGGCGAACATCTTGTCGACGGCCCGGAACCGCTGCGCGCGGACGATCTGGTACGCCAGGCCCGACTCGGCGGCCAGGAGCTCCGCCACCACCAGCATCAGCCACGCCGCGGCGAGGTTGACCCGGGCCGCGTCGATCAGACCGGGCAGCGACCAGCGGAGGACCACGCGCCGCATGACCGTCCAGCGTCGGGCGCCCAACGTGTACGACGCCTCGATCAGCTCCCGTGGGACCGCCCTCGCGACGTCGGCCATCATCAGCACGTTGAAGAAGGCGGTGCCGATCACGATCAGCCAGACCTTCGGACTCTCTCCGATCCCCAGCCAGAGGAGCAGCACAGGTGTGAGTGCGCTCGCGGGGATGTAGCGGAGGAAGCCGACGGGAGCCTCGAAGAACGACTCGAAGCTCACGAACGTCCCGATCGTCAGGCCGAGGACCACACCGATCGCGATCGAGATCGAGTAGCCGATGAGGATCCGTCGCACCGACGCCCAGGCATCTGTCCACAGCGTGTCCGACGCCAGGTCGCGCAGCGCCGATGCCGTGGCGCCGGGCGTCGGGAGCAGCTGCGGCTGCGCCAGCCGTGCGGCGACGACCCACCAGAGCACGAACACCGACGCGACGCCGAGCACGCCCAACCCGATGCGCCAGGGTGCACCCACGTCGGTGC
>JAEYSR010000266.1 GCA_023434535.1 Actinomycetes bacterium | reverse complement strand
TGTGGGAGGCGATCAACGCCCCGAACAACGCGGAGAACGTGGAACCGACGCGGGAGCGGGCCGACGTGGTGGTGACGCTCGGGCCGGACCACGGCATCCTCGACGTCGAGGTGCGTTCGATCCGCTGATCCGCCGACGATCGGCTGTCGCGCCTTACTATCGTCACTGTGACGGAACGACGGGGTGGGGAAGAGGGAGAGAAGGACCGCCGCTGCGCGTGGTGCGGTCGACAGCTCCCGGAGCCGGCAGCCACGGGTCGTCCGAGGACGTACTGCCGCCGAAGTTGTCGTCAGCGGGCGTTCGAGGCCCGGAGGCGCCTGGACGAGCTGACCTGGGGCGAAGATCGTCTCAGGGAGCTCGTGGCCCGGATGGACGACCAGCACGTGGTCCTGGCATCGGTACGAGACATCGTGGACGAGATGTTGCGTGACGTCGACGACGGCGTGCAGTGGGACTCAGACGTCAGGGACGAACACGTGCGACGGCTCGCCGCGTTGCTGCAGCCGTAGTACCGGCGCTTTGGCGGTGGTACCGCGGTCGTCAGACGACCAAAAGCGCCGCCAAAGCCCGGTTGGATCCTTGGAGGTGTTCGGAAAACGCCGGAAATGCTGATTATGTCGCTTTGACCGGGAGGACCGCAGAGCGGCGCAGCCAGTACCGCTCTCCTGCCGTTCTCTGTGCCCGGTCGTCGCAGGACATCGATCAGCGCACGCAGACGTCGCAGCCCACGCGTCTGTGTGCGCTGAGCGTCGTTGGACGACGGTCAGCGCACACAGAGTGTCGACGGTCGGTCAGTCGGCGTCGGTCTGGACCACGACCACCGGGCACGGAGCGTTGTGGATCACGTGCGTGCTGACCGAGCCGAGCAGGGCGCGCTTGATCGCTCCCCTGCCGCGCGAACCGATGACGATGGCGTCGACGCCGAGCTCCTCGGCGGCTGCCACGATGGCCAGTCCGGGCTCCCCCGTCTCGACGCGTCGCTCGATGTTCAGACCGGCCGGAAGTGCGGCAGCCGTGCGATCGATGCTTGCGTCGGCCTCCTCCTTGGCCCCGACCCAGGCGGCGTCGACCACCTCCGGGGTGGCCATGCCACCCGCGAAGCCGGACTCCATGCCCGAGGACACGACCGACGGCGTGTGGACCACGCACAGCAGCGTGACCGACTCGGACTCGCCCAGGATCGCCAGCCCCTTGGCGGCTGCGTCGATGGCGTGGTCGGAACCATCAGTGGCAACGAGGATCTTCACGAAGGCCCTTTCGGTGGGTCGGACCCGGCAGGACGGCACATCACCGACCCGACGGATCACAGGTGAGATGAGGCTAACGGCCCGAACCTGGGAAGTGCCTGCGAGTCGGCCGGGACGGCCGTTACAGTTCGATGACGATGGGATGGGTCGAGGAGCACACGTCGAGGTGGAGGCGCACGGGCACGCGCAGCCGGCTCGCCTCCCGACGTGGCCACCCATGGCCCCGGGTCGTCCCCGCCTCGATGCTGACCGGCGCCGAGCTGGTCCACCTGGGTGGAGGGGAGTCGCTCCCCTGTCCGGACGCGGAGCGCCTGCCGCTCTCCCCCGACACCGGCCGGGCCGGGCTGGGCACGGCTCGCCTGGCGCTGCCGCCCGCACGTCTCCACGTGCTGACCGGCGCGCTCGTCCTCCCGTCGTCAGGTGTCGTGGTCACGTCCGACGGTCGTGTGGTCGCAGAGAGCGTCACCGCGGCGATGGTCGGCCGGGTCCCGCTCGACGACGCCGAACGTCGGGCCGAGCCGATCGACGTCGACGGCGCCATCGCCGTGTTCCGCTCGCCGCTCCGCTCGCAGTACCACACGCTGATCGACGACCTGCCGAGGGCCGGGCTGCTGATCCACCCGGCGGTCGGCCGGCTCGGCAACATCTCCCTGGTCCACGACGGAGCGCTGAGCGACCTGGAGTCGGTCCTGCTCGCACGGCTCGGCGGTCGGCGCATCCGGCTCCTCGAGGTCGAACCGGGCCGACCGCTCCGGGCCGAGCGCGTGGTCGTCCCCAACTTCGTCACCCGACCCGGCGCCGGCGCGGTGCCGAGCTGGTACCGCCGCTGGGCCGACAACCTCCCGCTGCCGTGCCCGGAGGGCGCTCCGCGCCGGATCTTCCTGGACTCGGGCACTGCGGCGACCGCCGTCAACCGGCCGGCGCTCCTCGACGTCCTCGAGCGCCACGGGGTGGAGCCGGTGCTCCCTCGCGACCGCAGCGCCGAGGACCTGCTGGCCGTGCTGCGCGACGCGGACCTCGTCGTCGGCACCGCCGACGGCGGACTCGCCGGCTGCCTGTTCAGCCGGCGGACCCACCTGGTGGAGCTGCTCGACGACACGACGATGGATCCGGCCATCTACTACCTGGCCGCGTCGAAGGGCCTCCCCTACGACTTCGTGCCCACCGTCGCTCCCCGCGACCACAGGCACCGGACGCCACCGACGGTGGACATCGGGTGGCTCGACCGACTGCTGGACCGCGTCGTCTCCTGACCACGGGACGTCCCGACCGGGAGCGTCCCGCGGCGGACCCGAGGTCGATCGACCTCAGGCCGGCTGGTTGGCGATGACCTCTCCGAGGAGCAGCAGCTGACGCGTGGCTCCTCCGAGCTGCAGCTCCAGCTCCTTGGCCTGCAGGAAGCAGCGGTGCAGCGGGTAGTCGCGATCGACGCCGACGCCCCCGTGCAGGTGCTGCGCGGCGTGGACGACCCGCTGACCGCCCCAGGCGGCCCAGAACTTGGCGGTGCTGACCTCGGCCGAGGCCTCCTCGTCGTTGCCGAGCCGCCACAGCGCCTGGTGGGTGGTGAGCCGCACGGCCTCGGTGTCGATGTAGGCGTCCGCGGCCCGGTGCGCGACGGCCTGGAACGAGGCGATCGGCACGTCGAACTGCTTGCGCTCCTTGGTGTACTCGGCGGTCAGCCGCAGCGCCTCGTCGCACACCCCGGTGGCGACGGCGCACTGGGTGCCGACGGCTCGCTCGTAGGTCCACCGCAGGGCCTCGGAGCCCTCGGCGACCAGCTGGGCCGGCGCCTCGGCGAGGAGGATCGCGGCCTGCGGGTCGCCGAACGTGGTGATCAGCGGCTCGACGGCGACGCCCTCACCGCTGCGGACCAGGAACAGCCCGACCGAGCCGGTGTCCTCGAGCGCGGCGGGGACCAGCACGGCGTCCGCGATGGCGCCGGCGGGGACGCACACCTTGGTGCCGGTGACGGTCCAGGCGTCGCCCTGCCGGGAGGCGATGGTGGTCGGGACGAGGGGCTCGCCGCCCTGCTCGTGCCACGCGGCGGTCAGCACCAGGTCGCCTGCGGCGACCTTGGGCAGGACCTCGTCGGCCAGCTCGGCCGGGGCGAACCGTGCGATGGCCGGCACGCCGAGCCCGAGCGTCTCCCACAGGGGGACGGCGGCGGCGGTCCGACCGGCTGCCTCCAGCAGCGCGCCGAGGGCGACGAGGTCGAGCCCCGCTCCCCCGTGGGTCTCGGGCAGGGTCGCGCCGAGCACTCCGAGCTCGGCCAGCTCGGCCCACAGGTCGGGGTCGAAACGGGGTCCGTCGGAGCGCTCGAGCTCCCGGAGCCGCTCGTGGGTGGAGCGATCCTTCAGGACCTGGCCGGCCAGGTCCCCGATCGCCTGCTGCTCCTCGCTGAAGCGGAAGTCCATGTCGTTGTCTCCTCGTGCGTTCTGCGTTGCGGCGTGCGTGCGGTCGGTGGGCGCGTCAGTTGCGGAGAGCCCGGGGCAGGCCCAGGCCGAACATGCCGATGAGGTCCCGCTGGATCTCGTTCGTGCCGCCGCCGAACGTGAGGATCAGGAGGCTCCGGTAGTTGCCCTCGAGCCGGCCGAGCAGCGTGGAGCCGACCGAATGGCGCTCCAGGTAGGCGGACGGGCCGATGACCTCCATGAGGAGCCGGAACGCCTCGAGGTAGAACTCGGTGCCGAACGTCTTGATGACCGACGCGTCCGCCACGTCGAGGTGCCCCTCGGTCGCGGTCCAGGCCACCTTCCAGTTGATGAGGCGCAGGAACTCGAGCCCGGAGTGGACGCGGGCCAGGTTGAGGCGCACCCACTCCTGGTCGATGACCCGGGACCCGTCCGCGTTGGTCGTGTCCTGGGCCCACTTGCGGACCTCCATGTAGGACTGCTCGAGGAGGCCCGGCGAGCACAGCGTCACGCGCTCGTGGTTGAGCTGGTTGACGATGAGGCTCCAGCCGTTGTTCTCCCCGCCGACGAGCCAGTCGGCCCGGGCGCGGACGTCGTCGAAGTACGTCGCGTTGATGTCGTGGCTGGACAGGAGGTGCAGCGGGTCGATGGTGATGCCCGGCGACTTCATGTCCACGATGATCATGGAGATGCCCTTGTGCTTGGCGGCGTCGGGGTCGGTGCGCACCGCCAGCCAGCAGTAGTCGGCGTCGGACGCGAGGGACGTCCACATCTTCTGGCCGTTGATCACGTACTCGTCGCCGTCGCGGACCGCCTTGGTGCGCAGCGAGGCCAGGTCGGTGCCGGCTCCGGGCTCGGAGTAGCCGATGCAGAAGTGGAGGTCGCCGGCGAGGATCTTCGGGAGGAAGAAGTCCTTCTGCTCGTCGGTGCCGTACTGCATGATCGTCGGGCCGACCGTGTTGATGGTCAGCATGGGGATGGGGGCACCCATCCGCATGGACTCGTCGAAGAAGATGAACTGCTCCATCTGGCTCCGACCCTGGCCGCCGTACTCCTTGGGCCAGCCGATGCCGAGCCAGCCGTCCTCGGCCATCTGCTTCACCATGCGTCGGTGGGTCGGGCCGACCCCGGCTTCCTGGTGGAGGAGCTCACGGATCTCGTCGGTCAGCAGTTCGTCGTAGTAGCGACGCAACTCGTCGCGGAGGCGCTGCTGGTCCTCCGTGTACGCGATGTGCATGTGTCCCCCTGGCTCGGTCGAGCGCATCCGGCGTCGACTGGGTCGTCACGGGCCCGACGGTGCCGGGCGGATCAGGAACTGTAACGCGTTCCAGTTCCTGATCCGTTCGGCGCCCACCGGGATCCGCCGTCACCGCCATAGGCTCCCGAACCATGAGCGGGTGCACATGACGACATCGACGGCGACGCAGCACGTGGACGTGCTGATCATCGGGACCGGATCCGGCAACGCGATCCCGGCCCACGGCTACGAGGACCTGTCGATCGGCATCGTGGAGCGATCGGTCTTCGGCGGCACCTGCCTGAACCGCGGCTGCATCCCGTCGAAGATGCTGGTCATGCCCGCCACCCGGGTGCGCGACGCGGAGTCGGCGGCGGACCTGGGTGTCCACTTCGATCCGCCGCGGGTGGACTGGCCGTCGATCCGGGACCGGACCTTCGGTCGCATCGACCCCATCGCGGAGGGAGGCGAGGCCTACCGACGGAGCCAGCCCAACGTGACGGTCTTCGCCGGGGACGCCCGCTTCACCGGCGAGCGCGCCGTGCGGGTGACGGGGGCCGACGGCTCGACCACCGACGTCACGGCGGACAAGGTGATCCTGGCGGCCGGCGCCTCCCCCGTCGTCCCCGACATCGCCGGCCTCGCCGGCACCCCGTTCCACACGTCCGACACCGTCATGCGCGTGGACGAGGTCCCCCGCCACCTGCTGATCATCGGTGGGGGCTTCATCGCTGCGGAGATGGGTCACGTGTTCGGGTCGCTCGGCTGCGACGTGACGGTCGTCCACCGCGGCCCCGTGATGCTGAGCCACGAGGACCCCGAGGTGTCGCAGCGCTTCACCGAGGAGTTCGGTCGCCACGCCCAGCTGCACCTGCAGACCGAGGTCGTCGGCGTCGAGCACCATGCGGGCTCCTTCCGTCTGCGCCTCGCCCCCGCCGCCGGGCACCCCGGCCCCGACTGCCCGACCGACGTGACCGGCGACGCCCTCCTGGTCACCACGGGCCGCCACCCCAACGGGGCCGAGCTCGGCGTGGACCTGGCCGGCGTCGAGATGGACGCCGACGGCTACGTCATCACCGACGACACGCTCCTCACCACCGCCCCGAACGTGTGGGCGCTCGGCGACATCAGGAACCCGCTGCAGCTCAAGCACCTGGCCAACCGCGAGGCATCGGTCGTGTTCCACAACGTCGTGCACCCCGACGACCTCCGGCACCTCGACGAGAGGGTGGTCCCCCACGCCGTGTTCTCCCATCCCGAGGTCGGCTCGGTCGGCGAGACCGAGCGCGACCTCCAGGAGCGCGGCCACCCCTACAAGGTCGGTCGGCGTGACTACGGCGGCACGGCCTACGGCTGGGCGCTCGACGACCGCCGCAGCTTCGCCAAGGTGCTGGTGTGCGCCGAGACCGGCCTCATCCTGGGCGCCCACGTGATCGGGCCGCAGGCCGCGACGCTGGTGCAGCAGCTGACCCAGGCGATGACCTTCGGGATCACCGCGGAGCGTCTGGCGCGGGAGCAGATCTGGGCCCACCCCGCCCTGCCCGAGGTGCTGGAGAACGCCCTGCTCGACGCCGTCGAGAGCTGACGCCGCGAGCCCCCGAACTCGGGGGATCTGGGCGTGTGGTTGGTCGGAATCCCCCAAGATCGCGGTGGGCTGTCGATCTTGGGGGATCTGGGCGTGTGGTTGGTCGGAATCCCCCAAGATCGCGGCGCCCGAGATCGGGTGAGAGCTGCGAGCGA
>JAEYSR010000247.1 GCA_023434535.1 Actinomycetes bacterium | reverse complement strand
TTGCTGAGGCCGGCGACGACCCAGACCACGGCGGCGGCCGCCGGCGAGAACGCGGCCACCGGGACCGACACCAGGAAGACCGACGGCATCAACCAGGCCGCCCTCCGGGCCCAGGTCCGCTCCGGGGGCGACAGCTCGTCGGTGAGGAGGTCGTGGCGGTCGGCGTACAGGAACACCGCCGATAGCCCCATCGCCGTCAGCCCTGCGATCAACGAGTAGAGGACCGCGGTCACCGGGATGAAGAAGTCGGAGAACAGGAGGCTCGCGAAGGGGAGCGACGCCAGAGCCATCAGGTGCGTGAGGTTCACCGCCGGCAGCGACGTGCCGTGGCGCACGATGATCAGGAAGTAGCGGCAGTGGCCGGTCCAGAACATGGCGATCACGACGAACCCGAGCAGGTAGCCGGTCGCCACCGGTGCCACGTCGGCCCGCAGCGCGTCCACCAGCTGCGCGGTGTCGGTCACGCCGATCCTGTCCGGGACCCGGAGCTGGATCACGACGACCGTCATGGCGAACGCGTACACGTTGTCGCTGAAGCCGGTGATGCGGGCCAGCGACTGCAGCTGGGCTCCGGCGACCCCGACCAGCGGCGCCTCGTCCTCGTCGATCCGCACGCTGTCGGCGAGGGTGCCCACGTCGGCCTGCTCGATCGGTCCGAGCCGTCGACGCACCACCACCGACCCGGCGAGCAGCAGCGGCCAACCGAGGCCGGTGAGACCCGGGGCGACGAACGACAGCGCTCCGCTGATCGCGAAGGACGAGGTCAGCACGGCGCAGCGCCAGAGCAGGATCGACACGGCCCGGGCCGGGACCTCGGGAGCGAACAGACGACGCGACCTGCCGTGGCGGACCACCAGCGCGAGCAGGACGCCGATGATGGCCACGTCCAGCCCGAGCACGAGGTGCGGGAAGGCGAACTGGCGGAAGTCCGCGCTCATCCGCCCGAGGAACGGCATGAGCACCACGCCGAACAGCAGTGCGAAGTTCGCGGCGACGATCGGGCCGTCGACCCGACGCAGCAGCCCGAAGATCCGGTGGTGCTGGAGCCACACGTAGCCGACGAGCAGGAAGCTCCCGACGTAGCCCAGGTACCCGATGTACTCGCCGCTCAGGAACTGCTCGACCTGCTCGCGGCTCGCGTCCGCGGCGGGGAGGGCGGCGACGACCGCCTGGACCGTGATCGTCACCGCGAAGACGCAGTCGCTGAGGCCCCGCAGGCGCGCCAGGTCGTAGCGGACCACCGAGTGGTGGCGCGGCGCGGTGGTGGCGTCGACGACGGCCATCGCTCCCGATCGGCCGATCCGCCCCGCCGTCCAGCGTTCTGCGGTGCGTTTCCGTGGGATCCACCACGGAGACGCATCACGGAACGGCCGGTCAGCGGCTGTAGAAGCGGGGCGCCCGGAAGCCGGGCTGGATGTCCGGCTTCCCCTTGCGCGACGTCCAGCGGTACTGGGCCGAGATCCGGTCGGCGACGGCCGCACCGCCGCCCACCTTGGGCACGGCGTGCAGCCAGTCGGCCTGGCAGCGCCCACCCATGACGATGAGGTCGCCGCCGGCGGGGAGCAGGTCGAAGGTGGCGCCGTGGTCCGCCACCATGTCGTCGTCGTGCGCGCTCCGACGCTCGCCGATGGGCCGCAGCAGGAACGGGCGCTGCGCGCCGGTGGTCAGCACCGCGACGACCGTGTCCTCCAGCCAGCGCATCTCCCGGTCCCGGTGGAAGCCGACGCTGTCCGCTGCGTGCCGGTACCGGGCCATGGCGACCGAGTCGACGGTGATCCGGTACCGCTGCGACAGCCAGTCCGCCACCTCGGCGAGGGCGGGGTGGCGGTCGGCCCCGGCCTGGAAGCCGCCCATCCGGGGCTCGTCGACGTAGCGCTCGTAGCGGTACACCTTCCCCTGCTGCCACGTCACGGACTGCAACAGGTCGTCGTGCACCCGCTGGGCGTCGGGGACCAGTCCCCGCACCACGTCGACCCACGAACCCCGCCCGAGGTCGATCCGCTCGACGTCGGGCGACGGGGTGAGCCACGCGGCCCCGGCGCCGGTCGAGGTCGAGGTGGTGGTCGCGTCCACGGATCGGACCGTACCCCCCTAGCCTGACAACCCGTGAGCGCGACCACCCCCGACACCTCCTCATCCGATCCCACCGACGCGGACCTCACCGCGGCCGACGTCGCCTGGGACCTCGATCCGCTGCTCGACGGAGCCACCGTCGACGAGCTGCTGGACCGGTCCGACATCCTGGCCGACGAGCTGTCGAACCTCCGCGGGACCATCGCCGAGCTGAGCGCCGGCGCGCTGGCCGAGGCCATGCACCGCTCCGCCGAGCTCGAGGAGCTCCAGGGACGGGCCGGCTACTTCGCCATGCTGCGCTTCTCGGAGAACACCCTCGACCCCGAGCGCGGCGCCCTGATGATGAAGGTTCAGGAGCGCGGCACCGCCATCGCCTCCAAGCTCGTGTTCTTCGAGATCGAGTGGGCCGCGCTGAGCGACGAGCGGGTCGACGAGCTGCTCGCCGATCCGGTGCTCGACTTCTGCGCCCACCACCTGCGCTCCGCCCGCCGCTACCGCGACCACATCCTGAGCGAGCCCGAGGAGGTGCTGCTCACCGAGAAGTCGACCTCGGGGGCCGGGGCGTGGGTGCGGCTGTTCGACGAGCTGACCTCCGCGATCACCCTCGATGTTCCCGCCGGCGACGCAGGAGCGGCCCTCGGCCAGCCCGACGGCGGCACCGTCGGACTCGAGCAGGGGCTGTCGCTGCTCCAGCACCCCGACCGCTCGGTGCGTCAGCAGGCCGCCGCCGCGGTCACCGCCGGGCTGGAGCCCGGCCTGCGGACGCGGGGCTTCGTGTTCAACACCCTCCTCCTGGACAAGTCGACCGACGACCGCCTCCGCGGCTACCCGACGTGGATCTCGTCGCGGAACCTGTCCAACGAGGCCACCGACGACTCGGTCCAGGCGCTGATCGACGCCGTCGTCGGCCGCTACGACATCGCGCAGCGCTGGTACCGCCTGAAGGCGCAGGTGCTCGGCCTCGACCGCCTGGCCGACTACGACCGCATGGCGTCGGTCGCCGAGGACGAGTCGGAGATCGGTTGGACCGAGGCCTCCTCGCTGGTCCACGACGCGTACGCCAGCTTCTCGCCCGAGCTCGCCGAGATCGTCCAGCGGTTCTACGACCAGGGCTGGATCGACGCCCCGGTCCGGCCGGGCAAGCGTCCCGGAGCGTTCTGCGCCTACACCGTCCCGTCGCACCACCCGTACCTGCTGCTCAACTGGACGAGCCGGAACCGCGACGTCCTGACGCTGGCCCACGAGCTCGGCCACGGCCTGCACGCCTACCTGTCGCGGGGCCAGGGAGTGTTCCACCAGTCCACTCCCCTCACCCTGGCGGAGACAGCGTCGGTGTTCGGCGAGACCGTGACCAACAACGCGCTGCTCGCCCAGCTCGACGACCCGAACGAGCGGTTCGCACTCCTCGCCGCGACCCTCGAGGACTCGATCGCCACCGTGTTCCGCCAGGTGGCGATGAACCGCTTCGAGGACTCGGTGCACACGGCGCGTCGGGAGGACGGCGAGCTGTCGGTCGAGCGGTTCGGTGAGCTCTGGGCCGCGTCCCAGGAGGCGATGCTCGGCGACTCGGTGGAGATCACCGACGGCTACCGCACGTGGTGGAGCTACATCCCGCACTTCATCGGCACGCCGGGCTACGTCTACGCGTACGCGTACGGCCAGCTGCTCGCCCTGTCGGTGTACGCCCGGTACCAGGAGCGCGGCGCCTCGTTCGTGCCCTCCTACCTGGAGCTGCTCTCGGCCGGCGGATCGCTCGAGCCGGCACAGCGCGGGCGCATCGTCGACTGCGACCTCGAGGACCCGGGCTTCTGGGACGCCGGCCTGGCGATCGTCGAGGGCCAGCTCGAGGCGGCCGAGGCGGCCGCCCGCGCCGCCGGCCGCCTCTGACGCACGCCCTCGGGCCCGTTCCGTTCTGCAGAAGCGGCGACTTCTGACCGCTTCGGCAGAACAGAACGGGCGCGCGGGTCCACCGATCGGCCGTCACGCGTTCGTAGTGTTGGGTCCTCATCGGTGGTCCCGGAGGGGCCGGGCCACCGCTCCCAGGAGCCCGTTCCCTTGCCGGTCGATCCGTCGCACGACGATCCCTTCCAGGACCTGCCCCACGACGTCCCGTCGACCGCTCCCCCACGCACCGGACCGACCGACCTGGCCGCGTTGCTCCTCGACCAGCTCGACCTCGGGGTCTGGGCCCTGTCGCCCGAGGGCATCGTCCTCTCGGTGAACCGGGCCGGCGCCACCGCCGTCGGAGCCACCGCCGACGAGCTGGTCGGCGCCTCGCTCCCCGCCATGTTCGACCCGCCGATGGGCGACGACGGCTGGCGCCTCCTCCTCGACCACGTCGACGGCGACCGCCACCACCGGGTCCGCGTGGCCCTCCGCACTCGCCACGGTCACGGAGTGACGACCGACATGGACCTCGGCCGCCATCGCAGCGTGCAGAGCGACGTGGTCACGGTGACCGCCCGCACGGTGACCGAGGACTCCGACGACGAGAGCCTCTGGACAGCGATCGACGCGCTGACCGACGGCGTGGCCGTGCTCGACGCATCGGGTCGCATCGACCGGGTCAACGAGTCCTTCTGCCGCCTCGTCGGGCGCACCCACGCCCAGGTCCGGCACCGCTCGGTGTTCGACCCGCCGTGGATCTTCCGCGACGAGCGGGACCGGGCCACCACCCCCGACGAGTCCGCGGCGGTGATCTGCCTCCGCACCGGCCGGCCGGCGGTCGGGCCCGAGTGGTCCACGGCCATCAGCCGGACGGAGCGCACCCACTCGCGCATGTCGGCGCACCCGATCCCCGCCGGCGCGGTCGTGGTCCTCGAGGACCTGACCGACCAGGTCGGTCTGCGCAACCGGATCGCCGCGCTGAGCGACACCGACGAGCTCACCGGCCTCGGGACCCGACGCTCGACCTACGCCCACCTGGCCGCCGCCCTGTCCGGCGACCGCACCGATGACCGCACCGCCCCGGACCCCGACGGCCCCGGCCCCGGCCGTGTCGGGGTGCTCCACGTCGACCTGGACGGCTTCCGGACCGTCAACGAGACCTTCGGACCGACGATCGGCGACCGCGTCCTCGTGGAGATGGCCGATCGGATCCGCGACCTCGCCGAGCCCTCGGACGACGGCCCGGCAGAGGTCCACCTCGGACGGGTCGGAGTCGACGAGTTCCTGGTGATCACCCGGGGCACCGGGCCCAGCCTCATGTTCGACGCCGAGCTGCGACGGCTGGCCGAGGAGATCCAGCGACGCCTCCAGCCGCCGATCGCGCTCGACGGCCTCGACGTCCGGCTGACCGCATCGATCGGGATCGCCCGCTCCCCCGCCGACGCGGACGAGCCGGAGCGGTTGCTGGCCGCCGCCGAGCGGGCGCTCGCCACCGGCCGCCTCGAGGGCCGCAACCGGCTCCGCTTCTACGAGCCCGATCTGGACGCCGCCACCCGGACCGGCCTGGCGCTCGACCGTGACCTGCGTCGTGCCGCCGCGGCCCGCCAGCTCGAGGTGCACTACCAGCCGATCATCGACCTGCGGACGGGCTCGATCGCCATGGCCGAGGCCCTCGTGCGCTGGCACCACCCCGAGGAGGGGCCGATCCCGCCGTCGGTGTTCATCCCGACGGCAGAGGCCACCGGCGCCATCAGCGCCGTGAGCGACCTGGTCCTGTCCACCGTGGCCAGGGACATCGCCGGCTGGACCAAGGACCGCATCCTCCCCGAGCGGGCCCGCATCGCCGTCAACATCTCGCCGACGGAGTTCGAGCAGCGCGACTTCACCGAACGGCTCGTCGCCACGTTGGAGCGCGAAGGGGTGTCGCCGTCGCAGATGGAGCTCGAGATCACCGAGAGCCTGCTCGTCCAGGACCTTCGTGCCGCCGCCGCCCGGCTCGAGCTGCTCGACGACCTCGGGTTCCTGATCGCGCTCGACGACTTCGGCACGGGCTACTCGTCGCTCTCCTACCTGCACACCCTGCCGTTCCACACGCTGAAGATCGACCGCAAGTTCGTCGGCGACCTCCGCGACGAGCGCTCCGGCACGATCACGAGGGCGATCCTCACCCTGGCGCACAACCTCGGGATCGTCGCCGTGGCCGAGGGCGTGGAGACCGACGGGCAGCGCGACTTCCTCTTCGACGCGGACTGCGACCTGGTCCAGGGCTTCCTCTACGCCCCGCCGATGCCCCGCGTGGCGTTCGAGCGCTTCCTCACCGAGCACGGAGGCGTGGTGCCCGACATCGACCGCAGCACCGGCGCGGACCGGGGTTCGGGCACCCTCAGCCGCTGACCGTCGTGGTCAGCCGAGCGCCTCGGCCAGACCGATCAGGATGCCCTCGGGTCCTCGGATGTAGCAGAGGCGGTAGGCGTCCTCGTAGCGGATCACCTCGTCGCTGACCAGCTCCGCACCGTGGGCCGTCAGGCGGTCCAACGTGTCGTCGATGTCGTCGACGGCGAACATCACCCTCAGGTAGCCGTAGGAGTTGACCGGCGCGGTCCGGTGGTCGGCGACCACGTCGGGCGCCACGAAGCGGGACAGCTCGAGTCGGCTGTGGCCGTCGGGGGTACGCATCATCGCGATCTCGACGTGCTGGTCGCCGAGCCCCGTGACGCGGCCCGCCCACTCGCCCTCGATCACGCCCCGACCCTCCAGCTCGAGGCCGAGCTCCTCGAAGAAGGAGATCGCCACGCCGAGGTCCTCGACGACGATGCCGACGTTGTCCATCCTGGGGCCCACGGCAGGTTCGCTCACGGTGGCGAGCCTAGGGCCGGGAGCCCGGAGCGTCGGCGGACACGGCGTCGGTGGACACGGCGTCTCTGTCCACGCCTATCGGGTCGACGTCGATCGGGTCCGTCACGATCGGGTCGTCGACCGACTCGGTGTCGTCGGGTGCGCCGGTCCAGTTGGCCGACGGCAGCGAGACGACGAAGCGGGCGCCGCCGAGCTCCGAGTCGTCGACGTGGATCCGCCCGCCGTGGTGCTCGACGATGCGCTTGGTGAGCGCCAGCCCCAGGCCGGTCCCGCCGGAGTCCCGGGCCCGCCCCTCCTGGAGGCGTGCGAAGCGCTCGAAGACCTGGTTGCGATCCTCGGGAGGCACGCCGGAGCCGTCGTCGCTGACGGTGAGGACGACCCAGGGGCCCTCCTCCTGGACCGTGACCGCCACCGTCGACGTGCAGTGGCGCGCCGCGTTGTCGAGCAGGTTGCGGACCACGCTGGTCAGCTCGTCCCGGTTGCCCCAGACGCGTCCGGCCGAGACCCCCGACAGGTCGAGGTCGACCTCGCCCATCCGGGCCCGCTGCGCCAGCACCAGCTCGTCGACGTCCACGTCGGACCGAGGTCCGTACCGGCCCTCCTCCAGTCGGGCCATGGCCAGGAGGTTGCCGACCAGGTGGTCCAGGCGGTCGTCCTCGGCGAGCACCGTGCGGGCGATCGACGGCCAGTCGACGTCGTCGGGGTAGCGCAACGCCGTCTCCAGCTGGGTGCGGATCGACGCGACCGGGGAGCGCAGCTCGTGGCTGGCGTCGGAGACGAACTGGCGTTGCTTGACCGATGCCTTCTCCAGCCGGTCGAGCATGTCGTTCATGGTGACCGCCAGCAGGGCGATCTCGTCCTCCGTCGGCGGCACCGGCACCCGGGCGTCCAGGTTCGTGCTGCTCAGCTCCCGGACACGTCGGGTCATCACGCCGACCGGCGCGAGGGCCTGACCGGTGATCACCCAGGTCATCGCTCCGGCGGCGAGGACGAGGAGCGGGAGCCCCAACCAGAGTGCGGCACGCAGCGCGCCCACCGACCTGTCGATCTCGTCGAGCGGCGACACGGCGTGGATGGTGAGGTCGCCCCACTTGGTCGGGACCGTGCGGGTGGCCTCCACGGCGTCGTCGGGGTTCGGCAGCGTCGGACCCACGCGACCGAAGAGCACCAGGCGGCCCTGGCTGTCGACGCCGCGCACCTTCATCTGCGAGAAGGCCTGGCCGTCCAGGTAGAAGTACGTGGTCGAGATGACCTGCTCGAGGTCCCGGGCCTGGCCGATGAACGAGCTGGACATCTGGTCGTTGAGCTGGCCCTCCAGCTCCGACGGCGTGGAGAACAGCTCGGTCGGCACGTTGCCGCTGTCGAGGATGTCGGCCATCGAGGCGAGCACCCGTTCGTTGCGCGACCGGAGGTCGTTGGTCAGCGTGGACTCGACCCACTTGGTGAGCAGGGTGCCGCCGCCCAGCAACGACACGCCCACGACCAGGACCACCGCGGCGGTGAGACGGAACCTGACGGAGTTGGCGAGCTTGGTGCGCCGTCGGACGCGCGGCGTCCCGACCTCGGCGTCGGCCTCGCCGGCGATCGGGGGTGAGGTCGGCCCGGGTGGGGAGCCGACCGAGCCCGGCGACCCGATCGGGCCGGGCGTCGCGGTCGCGTCGAACGGGACCGCCGGGTCGGGGGGTGCCTCAGGCATCGGCTCCGGTGCCGATGCGGTACCCGACACCCCGGACGGTCTCGATGTCGTTGTGGTCGAACGGCCGGTCGATCTTGCGGCGGAGGTAGCCCACGTAGACCTCGACCACGTTGGGGTCGCCCTCGAAGTCCGCGCCCCACACCCGCTCCAGCAGGTCCTGCTTGGCGACGACCTGGCCGGGCTTGCGCATCAGCGCCTCGAGGAGCTCGTACTCACGGGTGGTCAGCGAGATGTCGGTGTCGCCGCGACGGCAGGTCCGCGCCAGCGGATCGAGCACCAGGTCGCCGATCACGAGCGGCTGGGCCCGACCGTCGGCCGAGCGACGCAGGAGCGCCCGGATGCGGGCCACGAGCACGACGAACGAGAACGGCTTGGACAGGAAGTCGTCCGCGCCGGTGTCGAGCGCCTCGGCCTCGTCGTACTCGCCCTGCTTGGCGGTCAGCATCAGGATCGGCGTGCCCACGCCCTCCTCGCGCAGGGTCCGGCACACCCGGTAGCCGTTCATGCCGGGCAGCATGATGTCGAGCACGATCGCGTCGATGTCCTCGGCGCGGGCCTTCTCCAGTCCGGAGATGCCGTCGTGGACGACCTCGACCTGGAACCCCTCGGCGGTGAGCCCGCGCGCCACGCCCTCGGCGAGAGCGACCTCGTCCTCCACGATCAGCACCCGGCCCTGGGCCTCGGTCGCTGCGGTCGCTGTGGTCTCATCGGCGTCGGTCACTGACGTGCTCCTCCCTGGCGCGTCGGACCCCGTGGCCGACGCGTGGCCGGGTTCGTTCACCCGGCTCGCGTCAGTCTCTCAGGTTCGGCCGGGAAACCGGTGACCGGATCCCGCCGTTCCTGAGACCGCCTTCCGCTCCGGGCCGAGTGCTACGAACGTGGTCGTGGAACCCAACTGGATCGGCATCACCCGCCGCAACGCCCGCTCCGTGCAGACCACGATCGGCTGGATCTTCTGGGATCCCGGTGCGGTGGCCCGCTACGAGGAGATCGGGCTGCCGGGGCCGCTCGGCTACATCGCCGCCCGCTGCGCGCCGCTGGCGCCGGCCGGCCCCGACGCGGTGGCCGCCGCGTTCGGCTCGATCAGCCCCCTCGGGATCGCCATGGCGCTGGAGCTGACCGGAGCGGACGGACCGGAGCGCTGCTGGCGGGCGCGGGACGAGGCCGTCCTGGACGGGCTCCGCACCCATGCACCCGAGATCCTGGAGCCCCTCGCCGAGCTCGGACCCCAGCTGTGGCCGGTCGTCGAACAGCTCCCGACTGTCGGGCGGGTGCTGTACGCCGCACATCTCCGCATGGAGCGACCCGACGATCCCGTGCTCTCGGGCTGGCACGCGGTGAACTGCCTGCGGGAGTGGCGCGGCGACACGCACTGGGCGGCCGTCGTGGCGGCCGGCCTCACCGGCGTCGAGGCATCGGTGCTCCACAACGAGTGGCTGCGCTACGACACCGACTGGCTGCCGACCTCGAGGGGCAGCTCGCCCGAGGAGGTCGCCGCGGCGTGGGACGGTCTGGTGGGCAAGGGCCTGGCGGTGCGCTCCGACGACGGCACGTTCCGGGCCACCGACGCCGGCCTCGCGGCACGCCGGGAGATCGAGGAGCGCACCGACGCCCTCACCACGACGCCGTGGGAGCTGCTCGGCGTGTCGCGTTCCCTGCAGTTCGCCGAGGACCTCGAGGGGCCGTGCGAGCTCCTGCTGTCGCGCGTCGACGAGACCGCCGGGACCAACTACCAGCCGGCCTCTCGGATCCGCGACACCGACTTCGCCTGAGCCCGTTCACCCGTCCGCTCTGTTCCCGTCGATCGACAGTTCTCGGTCGATTTCCGGGAACGGAGCGGGCCTGGGAACGGAGAGGACGGCGGGCGGACATTCAGTCGTAGGTGGCCTCCAGCCACCAGCGACCGTCCTCCAGCGTGAGGAGGTGGGCGGTGCCGTCGGCGTCGAGCACCACCTGCAGACGGGCCCGACGACGGTGGCCGAGGGCGTCCCACCACCGCTCGTCGACGCACCACGGACCGGCCCAGGCCCGCACGGCGTGGGGCTCGCCGCTCCCGAAGCTCACCCGCGCCGGCGGCGCCGAGATGTGGCCCCGACCGCTGACCGCCACCCGGGCGCCGGCGGCGTCGAGCACCTCGACGGTCCGGGGCCGGG
>JAEYSR010000241.1 GCA_023434535.1 Actinomycetes bacterium | reverse complement strand
GCCGGCCCGCGGCCCCGCCCCGGGCGGGGGGCCCCCGGCCCGACAGGTCGGCATCGGACCGCAGCCGCATCCACGCCCCCTGCGGCACGGCGTCGGCGGCCGACGACCGGCCGTCGGTGTTGCGCGCCGGCCACACCCACCGGTCCAGAGCGCTCCGCTCGATCACCCCCAGGGCGACGTGGTCGACGGACCCCGCCGCGACCTCGTCGTAGGTGACGGTGCCGGGCAGCAGCGGCAGGCCCGCCGCGATCGACGAGCCGCGCGGGTAGTCGTTGGAGTCGGTGCGGTAGGTGGCGCCGGCGTCGGCCTCCCACCGACCGAACCAGTTGCGCACGCTCAGCAGCTCCCACACCTGGGCGGCGTCGGGATCGATGCCCACGTAGTGCATGTCGAAGTGGTACGTCGGCATCGCCTCGATGTAGGCCGGGTCCGTGATCGGGTACGGGCCCGGGTAGCTCGTGTCGGTGGCGATGCGGATGTCCACGTCGTGGCGGGGCGTGTCGCCGTCGACGAAGTTGTACGGCACTCCCCAGACCACGCCGTCGACCACCCGGCCGGCGAAGCCGGGGCTGAGCGGCAGCTCCGCGATCGGGGCGATCCACGTCGCGCTGTCGGCCGCGACCGGGAGGTCCGTCGCCGAGCGGCGGAACACGTTGTCGTCGGGCATCAGCTGCGGCAGCGGCCCGAACCGCGGGACGAAGAACGGAGGCGGTCGCGTCGCCCAGGCACCGATGCAGGCCACCACGACCACCGCCGCCGCGGCGGCGAGACCCACGGGCCGCTTCCGGGGGAGGTCGCGCCGCGACCGGACCCGCCGCCGCACCGCGACGCCGACCACCGCCGCCAGGGCGACCACGGCCAGGAGGAGGAAGAGGGCCGGCAGCACCTGCTGCGACCCGGGAACGATGACGTCGGGCCCGACGGTCCCTCCCGAGGAGTCCGAGGTCAGGCTCGCGACGAGTGACGGCAGGACCGGCACAGGGTTCAGCCCAGGCCGTCGAGCACGGCGACGGTGGCCGACAACCCGAGCCGATCGGCTCCCGCGTCCAGCATGGCCACGGCGGTGGCGGTGTCCCGGATTCCACCGGACGCCTTGACCGAGGCCCGGGTCCCGACGGCGGCGCGCATCGTGCGCACCGCCTCGACGGTCGCTCCGCCCGAGGGATGGAACCCCGTCGACGTCTTGACGAAGTCGGCGCCGGCCCCGATCACGGCCTCGGACACCTGCCTCAGCGTGGCCGGGCTCCACAGCGCGGACTCGACGATCACCTTCAGCAGCGTCGAGGGCACAGCTGCCCTGACCTCGGCCACGTCCGCGGCGACGGATCCGACGTCGCCCTCGGCCAGCGCGGCGAGATCCGCGACGACGTCGACCTCGGACGCTCCCAGCGCGACGACCGACGCGGCCTCGTCGGCCTTGGTCCTCGAGAGGTTGGCTCCGTGGGGGAAGCCGACCACCGAGCACACCGGGATCCGTCCGTCGACCGTGGACACGGCTCGGGACACCATCGCCGGCTGAACGCACAGCGACGCGCACCGCAGCGACACTGCGATCGACGCGGCCTCGTCGAGATCAGCGAAGGTGGCCTCGGGCCGGAGAAGGGTGTGGTCGATGCGGGCGGCCAGCTCGTCGCGTTCCACGGCGGGATCGTACCGGGCCCCGCCGGAACCGAACGCGGTTCGGTGTCCAGGATGTCCCCACAGCTCGTGAGATTCGCTGCGATGGCACCAGAACATGGTCCGACAGACGTTGCCCGCGCCTGCCGGACTTCATAGTGTCGGGGTCCGACGGGAAGGCGAGGTCCTCGGACCTCAGGGGGCCGTCGCAGGGGCAGAGGGGGCGATCACCGGTGGCGAACGGCGTGTCGACGCGTCTCTCCAGGAGCGTGTACCTGGACGCGTTGCGGTCGGTCGCGCTCGCCCGGGTCGTCGTGTACCACGCCACCGGGTCCTGGATGGTCACCGCGTTCACGGCCATGCCGCTGATGTTCTTCATCGCCGGCACGCTGTACGCCGCGTCGCTCGACCGCCGTCCGGCACCCACCGTCGTGCGCGACCGCTACCGACGGATCCTCCTGCCGTACTGGGTGTACCTGGCGGCGATGGTCGGGCTCTGGGGCGCCCTCGGCGTCCTCGGCGAGATCAGCCCGGCGAACTGGGTCGGCTTCCTGCTCCCGGTCCTGTCGCTCGGCGGTCCGCAGGGTCCCGACTCGACGACCGCGCTGCACCTGACCTGGTTCGCGCTCTGGTACATCCAGATGCACCTGATCCTGTCGCTCGTCGGCGGACCGCTGCGGCGTTGGCAGCTGCAGCGCCCGAAGGTGCTGTGGGGCGCCGTCGCCGGCCTGTTCCTGCTCGGGGCGTTCGGCGCGCCGGCGCTGTCGATCGCGATGTTCTACGTGGCCTGCTGGGTCATCGGCTACTCGCACCACGACGGCAAGGTCGAGGCGTGGATCCGCCCCCGCTGGCAGCGGCTGTGCCTGGTCCTCGGCCCCGTCGGCGCCGTGGCGTTCTTCGGGTTCCACCAGCGAGCGGTGGTCGTCGCCGCGTTCGGTGTGGCGTTCCTCGGCGTGTTCTGGCTGGCCCTGGCCCTGGGGCTCCAGCCCCGCATCGAGCCGTGGCTCGAGGGCCGGCGACAGCGGTCGGTCACCACGTTCGTCAGCCAGAGGTCGCTCACGATCTACCTCTGGCACGGCGTGGCGCTCTGGGTGATGGTCGAGCTCGACCTCCCCGGTGCGGCCGCCACCCGGCTGCTGGGCTGCATCGTGCTGCTCGCCCCGATCGTGGCGGCGTTCGGTTGGATGGAGGACGTGGCGGCCCGCAGGCCGGTGCAGCTGTGGCCGCGCCGGCCATCCGCGCGGACGCTGGACCTCTCGGGCGACCACGTCATCGACCTGACCGCTCCCCCGTCCGGGGATCGGCCGTCCACGAGGACCGATCGCGGCGACGCCGTCCCGCGTCTGGAACCGGGCGGCTGAGCGACCGTCGCACGCCGTCAGCCGGCGAGCCGCCTCAACGCTCGAGTCGATTCAGCCGGCGAGCAGCTCCCGGGCCAGGACCGACAGGTCCTGCTCCGGACGGGGCCCCATGTGGGAGATGACCTCCGACGCGGCGAGCGACCCGAGCGACGCACACGTGGCCAGGTCCATCTTGTGGCTGAACCCGTACAGGAACCCGGCGGCGTAGAGGTCGCCCGCACCGGTCGTGTCGACCAGCTCCTCGACGGGGTGCGCCGGCACCTCGACCAGGCCGTCCTCGGTCACCACCACGGACCCCTTCTCCGAGCGGGTGAGCGCCGCCACCGCGCCGTGGCGGCGGACGGCGTCGACGGCCGAGTCGAAGTCCGACTGGTACAGCGCGGTGATCTCGGCCTCGTTCGCGAAGACCAGGTCGACGTGGTGCTCAACGAGGTCGAGGAAGGCGTCGCGGTGGCGTTCCACGCAGAAGCTGTCCGACAGCGTGACCGACACCGTGCGGCCCGCCTCGTGGGCGATCTGCGCCGCGCGCCGGAACGCCTCCTGCGCCTCGGGCGGGTCGAAGAGGTAGCCCTCGAGGTACAGGACCGTGGCGGAGGCGACCGCCTCGGCGTCGACGTCGTCGGGACCGAAGTGGACCGACGCGCCGAGGTACGTGTTCATCGTCCGCTGGGCGTCGGGCGTGACCAGGATCAGGCAGCAGCCCGTCGACGGGCCGCTCGTGGCCCGGGCCGTCGAGTACGCGACGCCGGTGGCGCTCAGGTCGTGGGCGAACACGGCACCCAGCTGGTCGTCGCGGACCTTGCCCAGGTAGCGGGCGGAGCCGCCGAGCGAGGCGAGACCGGCCATCGTGTTGGCGGCCGAGCCGCCCGACACCTCGACACCGGGGCCCATCCGGTCGTACAGCTCGCCGACCCTGTCGTCGTCGATGAGGTTCATCGAGCCCTTCACCAGTCCGAGCTCGGCCACGAGCTCGTCGGTCCCGTGGCTCAGGACGTCGACGAGGGCGTTGCCGATCCCGACCACGTCGAGGTCGCCGGGGTTCACGTCGATGGTGGGTGCGTTGGTCGTGGACACGGTCGACGACGTTAGCGGTCGGGCCCGTCCGGGGGCCCGTGGGCCCGCCACCGGCCGGACGGTACGCTCCGGTCCCGTGACCCAGGCGGAGGTTCGGACCGACGACGCGCTGCTGCAGGCGAAGGACCGCCTGCAGTCGGTCCTGCGCTCGATCGGACCGGTGGTGGTCGCGTTCTCCGGCGGGGTGGACTCGGCGCTGCTGGCCCGGGCCGCGCTCGACGCCCTGGGCCCGGCCGGTGTCCTCGCCGTCACGGCCAGATCGGCGTCTCTGGCCTCGGGCGAGCTCGACCGGTGCTCCGACATGGCCCGGCGTTGGGCGATGCCCTGGCGACCGGTCGACACCGAGGAGATGCAGGAGGAGCGCTACGTCGCCAACGGCACGGACCGCTGCGCGTGGTGCAAGGAGGCGCTGCTCGACCAGCTCGAGCCGCTGGTATCCGACGGCGGGCCGATGCCCGGGGCGACCGTCGTGCTCGGCGTCAACGTCGACGACCTCGGCGATCACCGGCCGGGGCAGGACGCGGCCCGGCGTCGGGGTGCGCGCTTCCCGCTGGTCGAGGCCGGGCTGACCAAGGCCGACGTGAGGGCGCTCGCCCGCGACGCGGGCCTGGACGTGTGGGACCGGCCGTCACAGCCGTGCCTGTCGTCGCGCATCCCGTACGGGACGCCGGTGACGCTGTCGACGCTGTCGAGCGTCGACGTGGCCGAGTCGTCGGTCCGGGCGCTCGGGTTCTCCGACGTGCGGGTCCGCCACCTGGGCGACACGGCCCGGATCGAGGTGCCGATCGGCGAGCTCGGTCGGGCCGTCGAGCTGGCCGACCGACTGGTCGACGGGGTGCGCAGTGCCGGCTACCGCGACGTCACGCTCGACCTGGCCGGGCTGCGCTCCGGGAACCTCAACCACGCCGTCACGACGGCGCCCGACCCGACTGCCGACCCGGCGACCGACCCGACGGCCGCAGAGCTCGGCCACACCCGTCCCGACCTCGACCGGGTCCGGCGCACCGGCATCCCCGAGGCCGTGTACGCCGCCGGGAAGAGCCCGGCCCAGTGCGCCGAGGTCGTCGCCGCCATGCTCCGGGACGGCGTCGACCCGCTCGTCGTCACCCGGACCGGACCCGAGCACCGGGCGGCCATCGCCGCGGATACCACGATCCCTCCGCCCGACGGCGAGTGGTCCTCCACGTTGACCTGGCGACACGCTCCGACGGACCCCGGTCGGCGCGTCGCGGTCATCTCCGGCGGGACCTCCGACCAGCCCGTCCTCGACGAGTGCGTCGGCACGCTCACGGCTCTCGGCGCAGAGGTCCACGTGATCCGTGACATCGGGGTCGCCGGCCTCCACCGCCTGCTCGGGTCGCTGGACGAGCTCGCCGACGCACGGGTGATCGTCGCCCTCGCCGGCATGGAGGCGTCGTTGCCGACCGTCCTCGGCGGACTGGTCGCCCAGCCGATCGTGGCCGTGCCGACATCGACCGGCTACGGCGCCAGCCTGGAGGGCGTGACCGCCCTGCTGTCGCTCATGAGCTCGTGCGCACCGGGCGTCAGCGTCGTCGGGATCGACAACGGGTACGGGGCGGCCTGCGCCACCGTGCGCATCCTCGGCCGGTGACGGCGGACCGGTCCGGAGGGCTCTGGATCAACCCCGTGGTCGGAGTCGCCGGGGACATGCTCCTCGCCGCGCTCCTCGACGTGGGGGCGGATGCGGAGCGCGTGCGGGCGGGTCTGCAGGCGCTGCCCGTCCCCGGTTGGTCGCTGGAGGTGGGACGCACCACGCGGAGCGGTCTCGTCGCGTCGACCGCCACGGTCACCACCGCGGACCACGACCACCATCGCAGCTGGTCCACCATCGACGCCATGCTGGCGTCGGCCGCGCTCCCCGACGCCGTCAGCGGCGGCGCCCGTCGCAGCTTCCGACGGCTGGCCGAGGCCGAGGCGCACGTCCACGACATCGACGTCGACCGCGTGCACTTCCACGAGGTGGGGGCGGTGGACGCGATCGTCGACGTGGTCGGCACCTGGCTGGCGCTGGACGACCTCGGGATGCCGCCCGTGTGGTGCGGGCCGGTCGGACTCGCCGTCGGGACCGCGCCGATGGCCCACGGCGTCGTGCCGGTGCCTGCCCCCGCCACGCTCGAGCTGCTGCGTGGTCGACCCACCGTCCCGGTCGATGCCGCGGGCGAGACGGCCACCCCCACCGGCGCTGCGCTCCTGGTGACGATGGCCGGCGACGACGCGTGGGGCCCGATGCCCGCCGGCACGATCACCGCCGTCGGCCGTGGCGCCGGGACGTGGGACCCGGCCGGCCATCCCAACGTCGTGACCGCCGTGCGGTTCGAGCCCGCCGACGGAGCGGCCGTGGCGCATGCCGCGGCCCTGGCCCTCCCCGGACGGACCGTGGACGCGGTCGTCGTCGAGACCAACGTCGACGACGTGACGCCCGAGGTCCTCGGCCACGTCCTCTCCGCCGCACTGGAGCTCGGCGCGGATGACGCCTGGATCCTCCCGGTGACCATGAAGAAGAGCCGGCCCGGCCATCAGGTGAAGGTGCTGTGCGCCCCCGGGCTGGTCCCCGCCGTCCGGGATCTGCTGGCGCGGGAGACCGCCACGCTGGGCCTGCGCGAGTGGACGGTGACCAAGCACGAGCTCGACCGCAGCACCGCAGAGGTGGACGTGGACGGGCACCTCGTCAGGATCAAGGTCGGCCCCTACGGGGCCAAGCCCGAGCACGACGACGTGGTCGCCGCGGCACGCGCTCTCGGCAGACCGGTCCGCGAGGTGGGAGCGGAGGCGCTCGCCCGTCACCGCCGCGACGCCTGAGCCGACCGACGCCCCCGAACTCGGGGGAATCCGACCAACCACACGACCAGATCCCCCGAGTTCCACCCGACCGCCCGAACTCGGGGGAATCGGACCAACCACACGTCGAGATCCCCCGAGTTCAGGGCGGGTGCGGCAGCGGGTCAGCCGTTGAGGAGGCGCTTGACGCGGTTGGGAGGGACGCCGAACCGCTCGGCGACCGCCGCTGCGGCGTCCCGGCGGGACGCACCTCCCGCGAGCTCGGCGTCGACGGCGGCCCATAGTTCGTCGTCGGTCGCGTCGGGTGGAGGCTCCGCGCCCTCCAGCACCACCACGTACTCGCCGCGCGGCTCGACCTGCTCGCAGTGCTCGACCGCCTCCGCGAGGCTCCCCCGCCACAGCTCCTCGTGCATCTTGGTCAGCTCACGGCAGAGGGCCACCCGACGATCGGGACCGAGCGCAGCGGCCAGGTCGGCGAGGGTCGCGGCGAGGCGGTGCGGCGCCTCGTAGAGGACGACGGCGCGCCGCTCGTCGACGAGCGCCGCGATGCGCTCGCGACGGACCGGACCCTTGCGCGGCAGGAAGCCCTCGAAGCAGAACCTGCCCGACGGATCCAGCAGATCGCTGCCGACCGCGGCGACGGCGCCGGCGAACGGGCCGGGCACCACCTCGACGTCCACGCCGGCCCGCACCGCCTCGGCCACCACCAGGGCGCCCGGGTCCGACAGGCCGGGCATCCCGGCGTCGCTGACCACGGCGACCACGGCACCGGAGCGGGCCAGCTCCACCAGCCCGGGGGCCGACGTGGCCTCGGTGTGGTCGTCGAGCCGGAGCAGCCGCGGCCGCTCGATCCCCGCCGATGCGATCAGGCGACCGGTGCGCCGAGTGTCCTCGCACGCCACGACGTCCGCCGCGCCCAGCGCCTCGACGGCCCGGGGCGACAGGTCCCCGAGGTTGCCGATCGGCGTCCCGATCACCACGACCCGGCCCCGCCGCGCTCCGTCCCCGGACGAGCTCACCGGATCTCCAGCTTGTCGCCGGGGCGCACGTCCCAACGACG
Organism: Actinomycetes bacterium; assembly: GCA_023434535.1. Taxonomy (GTDB): domain Bacteria; phylum Actinomycetota; class Acidimicrobiia; order Acidimicrobiales; family Microtrichaceae; genus Dermatobacter. The sequence goes on along the minus strand of JAEYSR010000241.1, from coordinate 12,616 downwards.
GAACGAACCGGCCTCGGCCTCCAGCACGACGCACGCGCTCCAGGCCGGTCGGACGATCCGCCGGGGCGGCACGGTCAGCACCCTGGCCACCCGCAGGCCGTCGCGACCGGTCGGGATGCACGTGACGACGTCGATCGGCATCCTCATCCCGATCGTGTGCACGGACCGGGCACGGAGGCGCAGCACGCCGTCCACCCGGTCACGGCCGAGGAGCCCCCGACGCCGCTCGCGCCGGGTCGTGGCCGTCTCCACCGACGCCAGCACCTCTCCGTTGCGGACCAGCCAAGCCATCGGGTGCGGACCTCACACGTTGAAGCGGAACTCCATGACGTCGCCGTCGACCGGTTGGTAGTCCTTGCCCTCGACCCGCAGCCGGCCGACGTCGCGCGCTGCGGACCACGACCCGATCTCGAGCAGCTCGTCCCAGTGGATCACCTCGGCGCGGATGAAGCCCCGCTCGAAGTCGGTGTGGATCACGCCGGCGGTCTGCGGCGCGGTCGACCCGGCTCGGAACGTCCAGGCCCGCGACTCCTTCTCACCGGTGGTGAAGAAGGTCCGCAGGCCGAGCAGCGAGTACGCGGTGTGCAGGAACTGGGGCAGCGCTCCGTCACCCAGACCGAGCGCCTCGAGCATCTCCACCCGGGACTCCTCGTCGAGCAGCGCCGCCTCGGCCTCCAGCTGGATGCACAGGCCGAGGACCAGCTCGTCCGCCGAGCCGGTGGCGGCGAAGGCCTCCCGCACCGGGGCGAGCACGGTGTCGAGGTCCTCCATCTGGGACTCGTCGACGTTGACGAGAGCCATCGCCGGCTTTGCGGTGAGGAGGAAGAACGGCCGCAGCAGGGCGAGGTGGTCGTCGGCCAGGCCGGCCCGGTACAGGGGCGTGCCGGCCTGCAGGTGCTCGACGGCCGCCTCCATGGCGGCGACCTCGTCGGCCAGCGTCTTGTCGGCCCTGGCCGCCTTGCGACGCTTGTCGATCTGCTTCTCGAGCGACTCGAGGTCGGCGTACACGAGCTCGACCTCCAGGGTCTCGAGCTGCTCGACCGGGTCCACCGAGCCGGGGACGTCGTCGTCGACGAAGGCACGGAGGACGAAGACGATGGCGTCGACCTCGCGGATGTGGGAGAGGAACCGGTTGCCCAGGCCCTCGCCCTGGGCCGCTCCCTTGACCAGACCGGCGATGTCCACGAACTGGACCGCGGCGGGAACGACGCTCTTGGACGCGCTCATCTCCGCCAGCGCCGTGAGTCGGGCGTCGGGGACCTTGGCCACGCCGACGTTGGGGTCGACCGTGGCGAACGCGTACGGCGCGGCGAGCGCGCCTCCGCCCGCCAGCGCGTTGTAGAGGGATGACTTGCCGGCGTTCGGCAGTCCGACGAATCCGAACCGTTCCACGGGGCTCCTGATCTGGAGGTCTGGGTGGGGCCGACCGTGGGGCCCGGGCGCCGCCCAGGGATCCCGCATCGGCTCCCGCCACGGAGGGTAGTGGAGGCTCGGGAGGGCCTCAGGCGGACGCCCTGGCCGGGACGGCCCAGTGCCGTGACCGGGAACCTTTGCGAGGTTCCGCCGGCCGGATGACACCCCTCGCTGCGTTGTCCTCCTCACCAGGGGAACCCACCCTGGTTTCGTCGTCCGCCTTGCGAGGAGCGCCCCCGCCTCACCGGCACCCCCCACGAACGTTCCCGGACACGGCACTAGACAGGTGGGCATGACGGAGCAGCGACGATGACCGAGCGGGCCGACACCGTGCCGGTGTTCGCGGTGGGCCTCGACTCCGACGACGCGGAGGTGAGGGCGAGGGCCGGTCTGGACCTGGCGCTGTACTACCTGGACCGCGGGTTCGCTCCCACGGGCAAGTCGCGGGCGTTCCAGAAGGCCCGCGACATCGTGGCGTCGCTGGCGCCGGAGGAGCTCGAGCAGCGCGTCCGCACCGGCACCCTCCAGGAGCTCGACGGCATCGGCGCCTCGACCGGGTCCGTCATCGCCGACTCCGTCGAACGCCGGCCGTCGACGTACCTCGCCGATCTGGCCGCGTCGACCGTGCAGGACCCGGGCGCCGGGGTCGCCGTCCGCTCGGCCCTCAAGGGGGACCTCCACAGCCACACGTTCTGGTCCGACGGCGCCGAGAGCGTGCGGACGATGGCGCTGTCGGCCCGGGCCCTCGGCCACGACTACCTGGCCGTGACCGACCACTCCGCCCGGCTCACCGTCGCCCACGGCCTCGACGAGGCCCGCCTGCTGACCCAGCTGGCCGAGATCGAGGAGCTGAACGCCGAGCTCGCACCGTTCCGGATCCTGACCGGCATGGAGGTGGACATCCTCGAGGACGGCCAGCTGGACCTGTCGGCGGACCTCCTCGCCCGGCTGGACCTCGTCGTGGCCTCGGTGCACTCCAAGCTCCGCATGGACGAGCGGGAGATGACACGGCGGATGGTCATGGCGGTGGCGGACCCGAACGTCGACGTGCTGGGCCACTGCACCGGTCGCAAGATCACCGGTCGGGGCCGGCCGCAGTCGCGGTTCGACGCCGACATCGTGTTCGCCGCGTGCGCCCGGTTCGACACCGCGGTGGAGATCAACTGCCGCCCGGAGCGCCGGGATCCGCCCGAGGAGCTCATGGCCCTGGCGCTGGAGTGGGGCTGTCGGGTGTCGATCGACACCGATGCCCACGCTCCCGGCCAGCTCGAGTGGCAGGCGTGGGGCAGCGGGTTCGCCACGGAGATGGAGATCGACCCGTCGCGGATCGTCAACACCTACGAGGTCGACGAGCTGCTCTCGTGGGCCGCGTCGCACCCGGCGGCCTGACCGCCGCGCCGCCGGGGCGGCCCGTGCCGGTCCTCGCGGTCAGTCCCCGTCGGCCCGCTCGCCTCCGGACGAGGCCGCCGTCCGGGATCCGGGGCTGAGGTCGTAGCGGGCCCGGCCTGCCGACGCGGCGCACGCCCCCTCGTTCTGGCCCGAGGCCGCGGCGAGAGCGTCGTCCAGGAGCGGTGAGGCGCCGCTGAAGACGCCCCACGGGCTCTCGCAACCCGGGACGACCCAGGCGTGCGACATCCAGCCCTCGGAGCCGTTGGCCTTCACGCCGCCCCGCCGGGCGCACTCCTCCTCGGTCGTGGAGGAGTCGCCGATGACGCCACCGCCGAGCTTGGTGCACAGACCGACGTGGCGGTGGTAGTGGTCGTTGTCGCCCGTGAAGCCCTGCGTCGGCTCCGCCTCGCCCGGCTGGATCAGGTAGTAGCTGAGGCCGACCACGCGGGCGTCGGGACCGCCGCCGTCGTAGAGCACCATCTCGGGCTCGTCGACGTGGAACTCGTCGTCGACGATCGAGAACTTCATGTAGTGGGCGGCGATGCCGGGCACGTACCCGGTGACCCGCACGTAGCCGGCCGCCATGGCGTCGGCCGCGGTGGGCATGGACAGGGCGGTCTCCCTCGCCACGGCGAGCTCCTCGGACAGCGCCACGCACTGGGACTGGTCCGCCATCGCCTTCCACGGCGTCGGGCCGGCGTGGCCACCGTGCCCACCGTTGTCGTCGGGGGCCGCCGCCGCTCCCGAACCGTGGGAGTGCCCGCCCGTGGCGGACCGTCGGGCCATCCAGGTGCGCCACGCCGCGTAGTCCTCGTCATCCGCGTTGGCGAGGGCCACGACCAGGCCGGCGGCGTCGGACTCCGCGCCGGAGTCGGACTTCGAGGTCGCAGCGACCAGACGATCGAGCCCCACCGAGCCCCGGCCCTCGTCGGCACCGACGACGGCCGTCACGTCGTCGGGCAGGGTCACCGACATGTCCATCGAGCCACCGCCGTAGGTGTCGACACCCAGCGCCGCCGCCTCGGTCCAGTAGCTGGCGGGGTTGAACCCGAGGTCGCAGCGCTCGTCGTCGATCGCCGCCATCTGGTCGGCGTGCGCGGCAGGGTCCTCGGACGTGCCGTGGGTGTGTCCGCCCGCCGCCCCGGCGGCGCCGTCGTGGCTGTGGCCGGCCGCCGAGTGCTCCTCGCCGGGCGCGACCATGCCGACCGTGACCAGGCCGAGGACGGCCACGGCGGCGAGCGACGGCACCAGGAGTCCGACCTTCAGTCGTCGAGGGGCCAGGACCATGGCACCGGAGACCAGGACAGCACCGGCCTCGAGGACTGCGCAGATGCCGTCGAGCAGCCCGACGTCCTCCACGATGCCGGCGTGGGATCCGACGGGGAGCCCGATCGTGCGGGCCCACACCCACACCCCGAGGGCAGCGGCGTTGAGCACCGCCGTCGCGATCGCGAGGCCGCGGGTGCCGCGGCGGAGCAGGAACACCAGGGCGAGGGCGATCTGCAGCCAACCGACGACGGCGAAGCCGATGGGATCGATCCAGCTCCCGCCGCCGACGTGCGCCGGGACGACGACCAGGTGGATCAGCCCCGCGCCACCGGTGAGCGCGGCCAGCAGGATCCCGAGATCGGCGGCGCCGGTCCCCCAGTCGCCCGGTTCGGCTGCACCCGGAACGGCGCCGTCGGACGCGACGGGCTCGATCTCGTCACCACTGCGGTTCGTGCTGCTTGCCGGACCCATGGACCCACCCCCGGGACGCCGCTCGGTGACGGACGTCTCACAGCCTACGCCCGTGGCCGCTCGTCCCCGCCCGGCGAATGGAGGTCACCCACCCACGTCCGGTAGAGTCGCCTTCCTATGTCGAAGCGCACCCAGAAGAAGAAGGCCAACGTGCGTCGCAAGAAGGCCAACCACGGTCGCAAGCCCAACATGGGCCGCAACTCCTGACGACCGCGGTCGTCTGGTTCCGGCGGGACCTCCGCCTGGCCGACAACCCCGCGTGGTCGGCGGCCTCCCAGGCCGCTGACCGACTGCTCGCCCTCTTCGTCCTCGATCCCGCCGTCCTCGACACGGCCGGCGACCGCCGCAGGGACCTCCTGCTCGCCCACCTCGGCGCGCTCGACGCGCGCTTGAGGGACCGGGGCGGAGCGCTGCTCGTCCGCCGCGGCCGACCGTTCGAGGTGGTGCCAGAGGTCGCCCGTGCCGTCGGCGCCGCGAGCGTCCACGTCAACGGCGACACCTCCGGCGCCGCTCAGCGGCGTGACGAGGCCGTCCGGGCCGCGCTCGGCCCGGAGGTCGCCTGGGACCTCCGCTGGGGCTGCCACGTCCTGCCGCCCGGCTCGGTCACCTCGCCGTCGAGCGGCGCGATCCACCAGGTGTTCACGCCGTTCCACAGGGCGTGGTCGGCCACCGCGTGGCGGCCGTGGCCCGAGGAGGCCGAGGTCGAGGTCATCGACCCTGCTGACCTCGACCTGACGGACGCCCTCCGAGGGATAGAGCTGCCGGCACCGTCGTCGGAGCCTGTGCAGCCGCCGGGCGAGGACGCGGCGTCCGACCGCCTGTCCGGGTGGCTCGACCGGGTGGACTCCTACGTGGAGGACCGGGACCTGCCGGCGCTCGACGACGGGACCTCGCACCTGTCGGCCGACCTGCACTTCGGCACGCTGTCGCCGCGCCACGTCGTCGAGGTGGTCGGGACGAGCTCGTCGGAACGCGCCGCGTTCGTCCGGCAGCTGGCGTGGCGCGACTGGTTCGCCGGCCTGTTCCTCGGCCGCCCGTCGCTGAGCACGGCGGCGATGCGACCCGAGATGGACCGGGTCGAGTGGCGCGACGACCCCGCGGGCGTCGAGGCCTGGGTCGCCGGCCGCACGGGCTTCCCCATCGTCGACGCGGGCATGCGCCAGCTCGCGGCGACCGGTTGGATGCACGGGCGGGTCCGGATGATCGCCGCCAGCTTCCTGGTCAAGGACCTGCTCGTGGACTGGCGGATCGGCGAGGCGCACTTCCGCAGGGAGCTCATCGACGGAGAGATCCCGCAGAACGCCGGCAACTGGCAGTGGGTGGCGGGGACGGGGCCCGACGCCGCCCCCTACTTCCGGGTGCTCAACCCGGTCACGCAGTCACGGCGGTTCGACCCCGACGGCACCTACATCGCACGATGGGTCCCCGAGCTGGCGGAGCTCGCTCCCGCGGACCGGCACGCGCCGTGGGAGCTCGGACCCCTCGAGCTGGCCGCCGCCGGCGTGGTCCTGGGCGACGTCGCGAGCGACGCCGACGCCACCTATCCCGAGCGCCTCGTCGACCACGCCGAGGCGCGGGAGCGCGCGATCTCTGCGTACAGCGCCGCCCGCACCGGCGCCTGAGGCGTCAGGACGACGGTCGGGACCGCTCCTGTCGGGACGCGAGGACCCGTTCGATCTGCGCCCGGTTGCTGCGCTGGATGAACACGAACGGCAGGTGGACGACCAGGCCGAAGACCACCATCACGGCTCCGATCCCCGGCGGGCACCACAGCAGGAAGAGGGGTCCGGCGGCGGCGTTGATCCAGTGCACGATCTCGGCCCGGCGCGTCTCGGCCTCGTAGCGACGGAGAGCGGCGTCGCCGGTCCCGCCCAGGCGGCTCTTGGACCTGCCCCCGGGGAACAGGTCGCCGAGCTCCGGCAGGCGCTCCTTCCACAGCCGGATGCGCAGCCGACGCTCGTAGACGCGACCGTCGTCCTCGAACCGCCGGGGCCGTGTCAGCCACGTGTCGTGATCCAACCTGTCGAGCGGCACCCGGCTCATGACGAAGCCCGAGACCACCCCGATCAGGGCCCAGGCCACCGACGAGACGACCACCGCCGCGCCGGGCGTCAGATGGACGATCACGACGCGCCCCGACGCAGCGGCGCGGCGGCGTCGGCGACGATGGGCAGGTCCCGGCCGCGCCAGCGCACGCGACGGCGCACGACGGTGCACCAGACCGAGCGGGCGAACACCAGCACGAACACCGCGAGGTGCACCGGCACCAGAGCGGCGGAGAGGACGCCGAAGCGGCCGACGACGCGGAACAGCACCGCGAGCTGGACGACGACCGCCACGTAGACCGCGACCGCGGGCCACACGGGTGCCGCGCCGCGCAGGCCGTCGACCAGGAGCCCGATCGCCGTGCCCATCCCGACGATCCAGGCCACGATGGCGAGCAGCCGGGGCACGCGGGTCGACGCAGCACCGGTGGCGAAGTTCTTGGTCCAGCCCTCGACCAGCTGGCCGAAGCCGCCGGGGTACATGCGGAACGACACGCCACCGCGACCCAGCAGCACGTGGGAGCCCGAGCCGTCCCGGTGGTGGCGACGCCCCAGCGCCATGTCCTCGACCACCTGGTCCCTGACCGCCTCGTGACCCCCGACGGCCCTGTGCTCCTCGATCGTGGTCACCATGAGCGGTCCGAAGGCGGCCGGCACGTCACGTCGGGTCCCCGCCGCGGTCCCCATCACCGCGATCACGTTGAAGAGGGCGGAGGCCTGCTCGTAGAGACGCTCGGTCCGGTGCCACGGCTGGACCGACACCAGGCCACCGCGACGGTCCTGCTCCTCCACGACGGCGGCCAGGGCGTCCGGCGCGAGGCGGACGTCGGCATCCGCGAACACCGCGACGCCCGAGTCGACCGTCTCCGAGCCGGTGTGGCACGCCCAGCACTTGCCGACCCAACCGGCGGGCAGGGCCGGGGACTCGACCAGCTCGACCCCGGGCTGCGACGCGACGATCGCCGCTGTGCGGTCGGTCGAGTGGTCGTCCACGACCACCACCCGGTCGGGAGCGGGTCGGGTGGCGTCCAGGTCGGCGAGCAGGTGGCCGATGCTCAGCTCCTCGTTCCGCGCCGGGACCACCACCGTGACGGACCGGGCGCTCGGTGTGGCCGCCGAGGTTCCGAGGGCGGCGACCGTTTTCGGGCGGCCGAACGCCCACCAGCCCAGGCACCATCCGATCGCGCACACCACGATCCTCGCCGTCACCGCGCTCCGTTCCCCTCCGCCGCGTCGAACCCTGCGACCGACACGACCCTAGAACGACCCCACCGGACCCGCCGGGCTGGGTAGGTTCCGCCCGTGCCCCTGCGCCCCGGATCGGCCCGGTCTCCCCTGACGTGCATGGCGCTCGTGCTCGTCGCGCTCCTGCTCGCCGCCTGCAGCGAGGAGCGCTCCGGCGGCGACGACCGGGACGGGGAGGCCGCGACCGCGGGCCAGATCGATCCCGGCGGCGGCACCTGCGACGATCCCGACCTGCTCGTCTGCGCCCGGGCGTCGACCATCGGCGACCTGGTGCCCGATGCGCCGGAGGTCGCGACCGGGGAGCCGATCACCGTCGGCATGGTCAACCAGGAGAACACCCCGGGCGGGTCGTTCCCCGAGATGAGCCGGGCCACGGCCGCGTTCGTGTCGTTCGTCAACGAGCAGCTCGGCGGCGTCGACGGCCGACCGATCCGACTCGAGGTGTGCGACACCGGGTTCAGCGCCGAGGGCTCGGCCGCCTGTGGGCAGAGGTTCGCCGAGCAGGGAGTCCCGGCGGTGCTCGGAGGGATCGACGTGTTCGGGAACGCCGTCGACGTCCTCGGCGAGAGCGGCATCCCCTACGTCGGCGGCATCCCGATCAGCATCCCGTCGATGACGGCGCCGACGTCGTTCCAGTTCAGCGGTGGCATCTGGGGTGCGGCCGAGGCGTTCGCCCGGCACGCCACCGACGAGCTCGGAGCCCGCTCCGTGGCCATCGTGTACGGCGACTTCGGATCGGTGGCCGACGCGGCCCGCGGTGCGGAGTCGACCCTCCGCGACCGTGGGGTGGAGGTCGCGATGGTGCCCTTCCCGGTCGTGTCCACCGACATGGGTGCTCCGATGCAGGCGGCGTGGTCGAACCGGCCTGACGCGGTGTTCGTGCTGACCGCGGACACCGGCTGCGCCGCAGCCTTCGACGCCGCTGCCACCATCGGCATCACCGCTCCGACCTTCTACACGGGAGCGTGCGCCGCGCCGAGCGTGATCGAGAGGGTCGGCGACCGGGCCGACGGCGCCTTCTTCAACGTCGAGCAGGAGGTGCGTGCCGACGCCGACCAGTCCGACACCGACCTCTACACGAGCGTGCTCGCCGCGGAGGACCCCGACCTCCAGCCGATCGGTGCGGGCACGGTGGCGGCCAAGTCGTTCGTGAACCTGTACTCGATCCTCCGGCAGCTCGGCGGGGACGGCATCTCGCCGGAGGCGATCTCGGCGGCGCTCCGCGCCCAGCGGGACGCACCGAGCTTCATGGGCCACCCCTACACCTGCGACGGCCGGCAGTTCCCCGACCTGCCGGCGGCGTGCTCGCCCCAGCAGGTGATCGTCGAGCTGGACGACGGCGAGCTGCGGCAGGTGAGCGACTGGATCTCCGTCGACCGGTGAGCACCTGGCTCGGGCTCGGGATGGCCGGCCTCGGAGGCGGGGCGGTCCTCGGCGCCCTCGGCATCGGCCTGGTCCTGACCAACCGGGCGAGCGGCGTCGTCAACTTCGCGCACGCCGCCACCGGCACGTTCCTGGCACTGACCTTCTTCGAGTTCCGCGACCGGGGCGACCTCGCTCTCCCGATCGTCGGACTCCCCGCACGCGTGCACCTGCTGGGCACGCCGACGCTCCTCACGTCGCTCCTCGTCATCGTCGCCTACGGCGCCGTCCTCGGAGCGATCCTGCACGCTCTCGTCTTCCGACCGCTGCGCTCGGCGTCGAGCACCTCCCGACTCGTCGCCACCGTCGGCCTGTTCCTGTACTTCCAGGAGCTCAGCCGGATGCGGTTCCCGACCACGGGCGCCGCGGTGGTCGAGAGGTTCCCCGTCCTCCCCGACGGCAGGGTGTCGGTCCTCGGGGTCGGCGTGGCGGCGGACCGGCTCTGGCTGGCCCTCATCGTGCTCGTCGTCGCCGTGGTCCTGGCGGCGACCTACCGGTGGACCAGGGTGGGCCTCGCCTCCCGGGCGGCGTCCGAGAGCGACGTCGGCGCCCTCCTCACCGGCCTCCGACCCGACCTGACCGCGGCGGCGAACTGGGCGATCGCGACGGCGTCGGCAGGCCTGGCGGTGATCTGCATCGAGCCGATCGCCGGCCTGGACCCGACGACGACGGGGCTGCTCGTGGTCCCGGCGCTCGCCGCAGCGCTGATCGGGCGGTTGCGCTCCTTCGTGGTCACGGCGCTCGCCGGCCTGGCGATCGGGATCGTCCAGTCGCTGCTCCTGGGGTGGGCGGTCACGCCGGGGGCCGACTGGCTCCCCGACTGGGTCCCGACCACCGGCCTGCAGCAGATCGTCCCGGTGGCGGTCATCCTGTCGGTGCTCGCCCTCCGCGACGACGTCCGCACCGCCGCTGCGGCGGTGCCGCGCCGTCGGGTCCGCCCCGCTGCCGCGCCGCGGCACGCGCTCGCCGGACCGCTCGTGATCGGAGCGATCGCGCTCGTCGGCGCCGTGACGCTGGATGCCGCCGGGCGGCGGGGCCTGGTCGTGTCGGCCACGTTCGCGGTGCTCGCCCTGTCGGTGGTGGTGGTCTGCGGCTACGTCGGTCGGACGTCGCTCGCCCAGCTCGTGCTGGCCGGCATGTCGGGCTTCACCGTCGTGCGCGTCGCCGGGGTGGGAGCGCCGTTCCCTCTCGACCTCCTGTGCGGCGTCGCCGTCGCGACGGTCGTCGGGGTGGCGATCTCGCTGTCGGTGTCCCGGCTGCGGGGCATGACGTTCGCCGTCGCCACGCTCGCGATCGCCGTGGCTCTCGAGCAGCTGGTCCTGGCCAGCCCGTGGTGGGCCGAGGGGGGCTCACGCGGTGCGCCACGACCGTCGGTGCTCGGCATCGACCTCGGCGCGTCCGCACCGGGTGCCGCAGGGATCCGGCCCGCGTTCGTGGCGATGGTCGTCGTGGTCGCGAGCGCGTGCTTCGCCGGCGTGCTGACCCTGCGGCGGAGCGCCGTCGGCCTCCGGTGGGTGGCCGTGCGGGCCGACGAGACGGCCGCGGCGGCAGCCGGGGTGGACGTCCCGCGCACCGTGAGGGGCGCGGTCGCGGTGTCCTCGGCGCTCGCCGGTGTGAGCGGTGCGCTCACCGCCTACGGCAGCACCGCTCTCTCGCCGGCCAGCTTCACGGTGTTCGGATCCCTGGTCGTCGTGGCGCTGGTCGCCCTGGGGGGCATCTCCTACGCGAGCGGAGCCGTCATCGCCGCGCTCCTGGTGCAGGGCGGGCTGCTCACGGCGTCGGGTGGATCCGGCGGCGTCGCCCACCTGTACGCCTGGGTCGGCGTGGGCCTCGTGGTCATGGCGATCGTGGCGCCGCAGGGTCTGGCCGGTCTGGCCGCAGGGTCGTGGGACCGCACCGGTCGACGACGGCGGCGCACGGCGGGCTCGACGGGCTCGACGGTGCCGGGCGGCGAGGCGCTGGGGTCCCCGGCATGACCGCGGCCGGCGACACGGCCGTCGCGGACACGGCCTCAGCTGGGCTCGACGTGGCCGGCCTCTCCGTGAGGTTCGGCGGCGTCGTGGCGCTCGACGACGTCACGCTCCAGGTCCCTGCCGGGGCCCTGCACGGTCTGATCGGACCCAACGGCGCCGGGAAGTCGTCGTTCGGCGACGCGGTGTCGGGGTTCTGCCGTCCGGCCTCGGGCACGGTGACGGTCGCCGGCCGGGACTGCACGGGCCGCGAGCCCCACGAGGTCGTCCGAGCGGGGCTGGCTCGCACCTTCCAGTCGTTGCGCCTCTTCCACGAGCTCACGGTCGCGGAGCACGTGGAGCTGGCGACGATGCAGGCCCGGCACGGGCGGGCCCGCCGGTCCGGCCGTTCCGTCGGTCCCACGCCCGCGGAGGTCCTCGAGCTCGCCGGGCTCGCCGAGCAGGCCCCCCAACGGCCCGGGTCCCTGACCGACGTCGATCGTCGTCGCCTCTCGGTGGCCCGTGCGCTGGCCACCGACCCGGTCGTGCTGGTGGTGGACGAGCCGGTCGCCGGGCTGGACGACGCAGGTCGGCGCCGAGTGGTCGACCTGCTGCGCCGGATCGTCGGGTCCGGCGTGGCCGTGATCGTCATCGAGCACGACCTGGAGCTGGTGCTCCGCGAGTGCTCGATCGTGCACGTCCTCGACCGGGGTCGGCTCGTCGCGTCGGGTCCGCCCGAGGCGATCCGATCCGAGGCGGCGGTGCTGTCGGCGGGGTGGGTGCCAGCCCGCCGGCCCGAGGCAGAGCCAGCCCGCCGGCCCGAGGCAGAACCAGCCCGCCGGCCCGAGGCAGAGCCAGCCCGCCGGCCCGAGGCTGAACCACGGTGACCGCGCTGCTCGACCTGCGTCGTGTCTCGGCGACCGACGGCTCCGGACCCGGTGCGTCCGTGCACGAGATCGACCTCCGGGTGGAGGCGGGCGAGATCGTCGCCCTCGTCGGCCCGAACGGGTCCGGCAGCACCACCGTCATGCGGACGGTCGCCGGGCTCGTGGCGCCGACGTCGGGCGACGTGGAGCTCCTGGGGAGGGTGGTGGCGACGACGGGAGGGCGAGCCCGCCGCTCCGACGTCGGGCGACGGGCCCGGGCCGGGCTGGGCTGCGTGACGGAGGACCGGTCGCTCTTCCCGGGGCTCACGGTGGCCGAGCACCTCCGCCTGGCCGCTCCGCGACGGGGGTCGGCGGCGGTCGTCGACGCGACGATCGACGAGCTCCCGATGCTCGCACCGCTGCGGGATCGCCGCGCCGGCCTGCTCTCCGGTGGCGAGCAGCAGATCCTGGCCATCGCCCGCATGCTGGCCGGACGCCCGCGGATGGCGGTGGTCGACGAGGTCGGACGGGGGCTCAGCGCCGCGGC
>JAEYSR010000236.1 GCA_023434535.1 Actinomycetes bacterium | reverse complement strand
CGGCCGGAAAGTCGGGCGGCGGATCCTTCGGGGTCTACGCCAACAACGCCAGCATCAACCTGAGCTCCTCGACGGTCACGTCCTCCGCCGGCGGCGCCGGTGGTGCGGGTGCGCCCGGCGGACGCGGCGGCAACGGCGGCAACGGCGGCAACGGCGGCTCCGACTCCTGCTGCCTCGCCGGTGGCGGCGGCGGTGGTGGTGGCGGCGGCGCCGGTGGTGGCGGCGGCGGTGCCGGTGGCGGAGCCGGTGGCCCGTCGATCGCCGTCCTCCACGTCGGCGTGGGTTCGCTCACCAACAACGCCTCGACGCTGTCGCGGCCCATCTCGCCGGCGACCGGCGGTGCCGGCGGCGCCGCGGCGGCTGCGGCCACCTCCGGCCTCGGCGGCTTCGGCAACGACACGGGCGGTGACGGATCGAGCGCCTCGGCGGGCAACGTCGGTCCTGCGGGCGGCAACGGTCCCTCGGGCCAGCTGCTGCGCATCTGGGACAACGGCACGACCACCAGCTGAACGATCGGGAGAACGAGAACGTGACCATGCTCAAGCGGCGGATCGCTCCCGCCACGCTCGCCCTGGCGATGCTCACCACCGTGGTGGTGGCGTGCTCGCCGGTCCCGACCACCCCCACGCAGACGCCGCAGCAGCAGCTCTGCGAGGTGTGGGACAAGGTGCAGGAGGCGCCACCGACCGAGACCGAGGCCGTCCTCGTCAAGGACGAGGTCGTCGCCCTGGCCGAGGACACCACGGTCGTCGGCAACAGCTGCACGGCGTCGGGGGCCAAGGTCGCACTCGACGGCGCCACCCTCGCCGAGGGCGAAGAGGTGCTGGCCGAGCAGGGTTCGGGCAACACCGACAAGATCGCCGCCGTCACGGGCGAGGAGATCGCCGCCGGTGAACCGGTCCTCGAGAACCTGAGCGTCAACGCGCTCAACGCGGAGCTCGGGATCTTCAACGGCCAGTTCGGCATCCGCCTGACCGGCAACGTCAACGTCACCCTCTCGGGTGTGACCTCGACGATCGGCTTCGTCGGCACGCTCAACAACCTGGACAACTGGTCGATCCAGCTGTCGTCGAGCAGCTTCACGATCCCCGGCATCACCGTGAGCCCGGTCGTGTTCTCCGGAACGCTGAGCGTCGCCTACGGCGTGCCCTCGCTCGAGCTCACCGCCAACGCGTCCAACGTCAAGGTCGGCGACATCTCCGTCACCGGCGCTGCGATCAAGGTCAAGGCCTCGCCGAACACCGGTGTGTCGGCGTCCATCGCCGGCTCCCTCAAGGTCGGACCGACCTCCGCCTCCGGCTCGGTCGACGTCGTCTTCGATCGGGCCGGCGCCCTGGTGTCGGCCAAGGCCGAGATCTCGGCCCACCTCGTCGGCACCCAGGCGGGCGGCAAGAAGGTGGACCTGCAGGGCAAGGTCAAGCTCGACGGCAACGGCCAGCAGACCGCCGTCTCGTTCAGCGGCAGCGGCATCGTCGGCGACCTCCAGGTCAACCAGGCCAGCGGTTCGCTGACCCTCGGGGTCGGCAAGGCGACCTTCTCCGGCGTCCTCGACGTGCAGCAGGGCCAGAACGTGGTCCGCTTCAACGGCGTGCTCGTCTGGGACGGACAGACCGCCGCCACCCCGTACCTCCAGCTGGAGGGGGCCGGCGAGATCTCGGGCACGCTCGACGACGGCTCCACCGTGGCGGTCAAGGGCTCGATCCAGACCGTGATGCAGGGCGGCCAGCTGCGTGCCGTCGTGACCGGTGACTTCCAGGTCGGCACGCTGAAGGCGTCCGGCTCGGCCGTGGTCGAGACGAACGGGGCCACCACGACCCTCGAGGTCGACGCCCAGCTGAAGGACGCCGGGTTCGGCGCCACCCTGAGCGGCTACGTCCAGATCACCGACGGACGGGCCGAGGTGGTCGAGCTCAACGCCGCCGTCACCGGCCAGGTGAAGCTCGGCGACGTCACGCTGACGGGTGTCAACCTCGCCATCCGCAGCCAGTACGGGTCGACGTTGGACCTGGAGTTCGCCGGCGGCCTCACCGTGGGCACCAAGGCGTCCCTGCAGGGCTCCATCGGCGCCAGCTTCGGGCCGAACGGAACGCTCCTGAGCCTCACCGGCCAGATGAGCGGATCGCTGCAGCTCGACACGTGGGGCATCGTCAACTTCTCCGGCAGCGTCGTCGCCAACCCGGAGCAGGTCACGCTCACGGGTTCGGGCGGCGTCCACCTGATCAACTTCCCGGCCGGCATCACCTTCCAGGGGTCCTTCACCTCCCGACTGGACCAGCCGACCTGGCAGCTGAACGGCTCCGGCCAGTTCCGCATCGCCTCGATCAACGTGGCGTCGGCCCGGTTGAGCCTGTCCCAGACGGCCGGCATGAAGGCCACCCGCGTGGGCTTCTACTTCTCGATCATCGGGATCCCGACGTACTTCGAGGGCGACTTCTACCTGAAGTCCACCGGTGGCTGCGACAAGGTCAACATCACCGGCGGCAGCTTCCTGGCGAAGCCGCTCCTGGCGTTGGTCCTGCCCGGCGTGATCGGCTGCCCGGTCTACATCTGAGCGACCCCGCTCCCGATCCGGGAGCGCACGTGGTCCGTGAGCACCGTGATCCGGCTCGACACCCGCGAGGGGTCGAGCCGGATCACGCGTCGCCACAGGTAGCGTCGGACCATGAGCGCGACCGACGCAGATGCCCTCGTCCTGTTCGGCATCACGGGAGACCTGGCCTACAAGAAGCTGTTCCCCGCCCTCTACCGCCTGGTGGAGATGCGCCGGCTCGACGGCCCGATCATCGGTGTCTCGTCCTCGGACTGGTCGCTCGACGACCTCGAGAAGCGGATCCGCAGCTCGCTGCTCGACGCCCATGTGGCGATCGACGATGCCGTGCTGCGGGACCTGTTCGGTCGGCTCCACTACATCTCCGGCGACTACCGGTCCGACGACACCTTCGACCGCCTGAAGGACGCGCTCGGCGACGCCACGTTGCCGGTCTGCTACCTCGCGATCCCGCCGTCGATGTTCGAGACGGTGGTCGAGGGCCTCGCCCGCGTCGGCGTGACCGAGACCGCACGTGTGGTCCTGGAGAAGCCGTTCGGGCGTGACCTGGAGTCGGCCGAGGAGCTGAACCGGATCGTCCTCGCCCGCCTCCCCGAGGAGCGCGTGTACCGGATCGACCACTTCGTCGGGAAGGAACCGGTCCTCAACCTCCTCGTGTTCCGCTTCGCGAACTCGCTGCTCGAGCCGATCTGGAACCGCCGCCACATCGAGCGCGTCGAGATCACGATGGCCGAGGAGTTCGACGTGCAGGGCCGCGGCAAGTTCTACGACACGGTCGGCGCGCTGCGCGACGTGGTGCAGAACCACCTGCTGCACATGCTCTGCCTGCTCGCGATGGAGCCGCCGGTCTCGGAGGAGGCCGACGCGCTGCGCGACGAGTACACGAAGGTCCTGAAGGCGACGCGGGTCGTCGACCCCATGCACGTGGTCCGTGGCCAGTACGAGGGGTATCTGGAGGAGCCCGGCGTGTCGCCCACGTCGGACACCGAGACGTTCGTGGCGATGCGACTCGAGATCGACAACTGGCGCTGGGCGGGCGTGCCGTTCCTCATCCGGACCGGCAAGGCCCTGCCGATGACGGCGACCGAGGCGGTCGTGACCCTTCGGGAACCTCCACGGCCGCTGTTCGCCGGACCGGTGGACGACCCCGAGCCGAACCGCTTCCGCTTCCGCCTCGGGCCCGACGAGTTCCTGCGCATCGAGATGCAGGCCAAGGTGCCGGGCGAGCAGATGGCGAGCCGGACGGTCGACCTCGACGTCGACAAGAACCGCGCCCTCGGAGGGGCACCCGCCTACGAGCGGCTGCTCGGCGACGTGATCGAGGGCGACTCACGGCTGTTCGCGCGCCAGGACACGGTGGAGGAGGCGTGGAGGGTCGTGCAGCCCGTGCTCGTGGACCCGCCGGCATCGGTCCGCTACGAACCCGGCACATGGGGGCCGGCGTCGGCGAGCGAGCTGCTGCCCGACGACCACGACTGGATGCCGTGCGCGACGCAGCGGTCCGTGGGGCACCCGTAGCGCTCTCCGTCGCGGTGCCGCCGGTCGCGGCCACCGCGGTCAGCCGCGGGAGCGTCCCCGGCGGCGGTGGGGGCTGGTCGGCTTGACGTCGACCACCGCGGCGCCGTCGAGGTCGAAGCGGAAGTGCCCGTCGACCTGGGTCAACCGCACGACCGGCACCCCGGTCAACGCCCGATCCGTCACGGCCAGCACGCGGTCGGCGTCGCGTCGGGCCCGGTCGACCACCGCCAGCATCCAGCCGTAGGTCCCCTCGCGGGTGCCGGCGGGGGCGCACACCACCGCCCTCGTGACGATGTCCTGCTCGAACGCCGCCTGCTCCTCCGTCGGCAGTGCCCACTTGATCGAGGCGTCGGCGACCACCGCGACCGTGACGGCGGGGTGCTGCGCCCGCAGGTCCCCGATGGCCCGGTGGAGCTGGCCGAGCGACGGGGCACTCCGGCGCCACCCGGCCACGGTGTCGGCATCGAGCAGCACCACGGTCTCCGCCATCAGGGCCGTGACGGTAGCCGAACGGACCGACCACGGAGGGGGAACGGCCCTCCGACCGTAGGCTGATGGTGTGACCGCCGTCCTGCACCCGCACCACCAGCCGACCAAGGATCACCTCCAGCCCGACGAGCACGCCGAGATGGGTCGCTCGCTGCGGTCGGAGTGCCCGCGGACCTCCCATGCCGGTTGGGACGTGACCGACGGTCGGGATCCGGTGGCGATCCTGCAGCGACAGGAGGAGCACCGGCTCCCGTTCCTCGTCCCCATCCGCCACTCGCGCATGTTGGCCAGCCCCTTCGCCTTCTACCGGGGGTCTGCTGCGGTCATGTCGGAGGATCTCGCCGAGACGCCGTCGACGGGTCTGCGGGCCCAGATCTGCGGTGACGCCCACCTGTCGAACTTCGGCCTGTTCGGATCTCCGGAGCGATCCCTCGTGTTCGACTGCAACGACTTCGACGAGACCCACCCGGGGCCGTGGGAGTGGGACGTCAAGCGGCTCGCCGTCAGCGCCGTGCTCATGGCCGCCGACCGCGGGTGGAGCACCGAGACGCAGCAGGAGCTGGCGCGCTCGGTCGGCGCGGCGTACCGCTTCTCCATGAACGACTTCGCGGCCAAGGGCCGACTCTCGGTCTGGTACTCACGCCTCACCGACGAGGAGATCCTCGCCCTGGCCCAGGGCGAGAACCGCACCGCGGTGGAGCGGCAGCTGCGCAAGGCCCGCCTCAACGACGTGACCAAGGCGAT
>JAEYSR010000194.1 GCA_023434535.1 Actinomycetes bacterium | reverse complement strand
CCTCGCGGGTCGCCCGCTCGGACTGCTGGTCGGGTTCGCCATCCTCTACATGGCGTACATGCTGTACGTCCGCACGACCACGGCGCTGAACCAGCTCGACCTGCGCCTGCTCGAGCCGGCGTACCTGCCGCTCATGGTGTGCGGGCTCCGGCTCGTCGACCGACTCGGCGACCTCGGCCCTGCATGGCCCGCACGGGGCCTGCTCACCGCGCGGATCTGGGCCGGAGCGAACATCGTCGCCGGGCTGGTCGCCGTCGTGGCGTTCGCCGCGGGCAACCCCTACTTCGAGGGGAACTACGCGGCGGACAACTTCGAGAAGGTGCGCGACAACCCGGCGCTCGACGCCATCCCCGACGACTGCCGGGTGGTCTCCAACCTCCCCAACGCCCTCTACCCGGAGGAGCAGGCCGAGTGGAGCCCACGGCGCACCGGGCTGGAGTCGAACGAGCGCGTCGACGACCTCGAGCGCCTCATCCCCACGCTCGACGACACGCCGACGTGCCTCGTGTGGGTGGACGAGCAGCCCACCTACGGCCACCTCTGGACGCTCTCCGAGCTCGGCCGCCAACTCACCCTCCAGCCGATCGCAGAGGACGGCGACGTCGCCGTCTACCGGATGCTCCCTGCGTCCGACAACTGACGGTCCGCGGTCGCGGCCGCCTGCGGCCCCATCATGGTGACGTGCGTCATCCCCGGTTCAGCGTCGTGCTCCCGGTCAGGGACCGTGCCGACGTCGTCGGCCGGGCCGTCGCCGGTGTGCTCGCACAGACGTTCGGCGACCTCGAGCTCCTGGTCGTCGACCTCGGGTCGAGCGACCGCACGATGGACGCCGTCCGGACGGTCGCGGACGACCGGGTCGTGATCGTCGACACCGACGGGGCCGACTCGGCGTGCGCCGCGGCGCTGGCCGCGGCGACGGGTCGGTGGGCCACCGTGATCAGCCCCGACGTCGAGGCCGACGCCGGATGGCTGGCACGGACCGGACGGCTGGTCGACTCCTCGGGCGCCGGCTTCGTCAGCTGCGGCGGCCGCCAGATCGACGCCCGGGGCACCGTGACCGAGTTCCGGCCGGTCGACGGCGGCGACGGCACCGTGGCGTGCCTCCGGGCCGGGGCCTTTGCGACCTCCACGCAGCGTCTGCTGGCCGCTGCGGAGCTCATCGGCCCCGAGCTCGCACTCGGCCGGGGCGACGGCGAGCGCGAGCCGGCCGGCCACTACGGGCGGGTGGCCCTGGACCTGGCGATGCTCGACGGCGACGTGGTGGTGCACAGCCCCGAGCTGCTGCTGTCGTGGCACGACTCCGCCCCCGAGGACGGAGCCGGCTCCGCTGCCCAGCGCACCGACGACGAGCTGCAGCTCCACCTGGCGCTGCAGGGGCTCGACGCACTCGCGCGGACCCCGATCCCCGACGAGCGCCTGCTCGCCCGGTACGCGACCTCCGGTGGCGTGGCGGCGGCCCGACTCCAGAAGGGCCGCGACGCACGTCGGCTGTTCCGCATCGCCTGCCGAGCCCGGCCCGAGGTGCGCGACCACTGGACCCGGCTGCTCGCCGCCCACCTCGGCCCGCTCGGCCAGCGCATGTGCGCGGCGTCGCCGGCAGGCTGACCACCCGGTGAGCCGGCCGGCTGACCGCACCCGGCCCGACCGCCCGATCCGACCGCCGGGGAACTGCGGTCAGTCAGACACACCCTCCGGGTAGTGTCGAGCGATCCGTCCGGAGTGCCCACCCGCCGGGCACAGCGCCGATCAGGAGCACCCCGTGTCCATGCCGCCCACCTCTTCCTCCACCAGCGCCGCGTCCACCCAGGTCGCCGCAGCCGGCGCCATCGACGCGCACAAGGTCTACGGCGAGGGCGACACCGAGGTGCGCGCCCTCGACGGCGTGACCGTCAGCTTCGAGCGCAGCCGCTTCACCGCCATCATGGGCCCGTCCGGCTCCGGCAAGTCCACCCTCATGCACTGCCTGGCCGGGCTGGACCGCCTCAGCGCAGGGCGGGTGTTCATCGGCGAGACCTACCTCGACGACCTCTCCGAAGGTCAGCTCACCGAGCTCCGGCGGGACAAGATCGGCTTCGTCTTCCAGGCGTTCAACCTGATCCCCACGCTGTCCGCGGCGGAGAACATCACGCTGCCGATGGACCTCGCCGGCCGCAAGCCCGACACCGAGTGGATGAACCAGGTGATCGACACCGTCGGCCTGCGCAGCCGTCTGTCGCACCGGCCGAGCGAGCTGTCCGGCGGCCAGCAGCAGCGCGTGGCCGTCGCCCGCGCCCTGGCCAGCCAGCCCGAGATCGTGTTCGCCGACGAGCCGACCGGCAACCTGGACTCACGCTCCGGCGGCGAGATCCTGCAGTTCATGCGCCACGCCGTCACCGACCTGCACCAGACGATCGTGATGGTCACCCACGACGCCAACGCGGCGGCCCACGCCGACCGCGTGGTGTTCCTCGCCGACGGCAAGATCGTGACCGAGATGTCGGATCCGACCGCGGCCGGCGTGCTGGACCTCATGAAGCAGCTCGGGGACTGAGTCCGTGTTCCGGATCGCTCTGAAGGACCTCCTGGCGCGCAAGCGCCGGCTGGTCACCACCTCGATCGCCGTCCTCCTCGGCATCGCCTTCCTCACCGGCACCCAGCTGCTGTCGGCCACGCTCAGCGACTCGATCAAGTCGCTGGTCGGCGACGTCTACGAGGGCGTCGACGCCGTGGTCCGCTCGCCCAAGACCACCGAGACCCCGTTCGGCCAGCCGCTGCGCACCCCGGTCTCGGCGTCGGTGCTGCCCGAGGTCCAGGCCGTCGACGGCGTGTCGGTCGCCCAGGGCATCGTCGAGAGCACGGGCAACGAGCTCGTCGGACCCGACGGCAAGGTGTTCGGCGGCGGCTTCGGGCCACCCACGATCACGTACAACTGGGTCGAGGACTCGATCATGGGCACCGGCGGCGTCCGGGACGGCCGCGGACCCGAGACCGACACCGAGATCGCCATCGACGGCACCTCGGCGGACTCGCTCGGGGCGAAGCTCGGCGACGACATCAAGATCGCCACGCTCAACCAGGGCGTCAAGACCTACCAGCTCGTCGGCATCGTCGGGCTGGGCGAGGACGGCGAGGGCAAGACCGGCGCCAAGCCCATCTTCTTCACGACCGCCGAGGCTCAGGCGATCACGGGCCAGACCGATCAGTACAACTTCATCGTCGTGCGCTCGGACGACGGACTGAGCGAGAAGGAGATCTCCGACCGCCTCGCCACGGCCCTGCCCACCGAGCAGGTGATCACCGGCGAGAAGTTCGTCGAGGAGAACCAGGAGTCGATCTCCCAGTTCGTCGACATCCTGTCGATCTTCGTCAGCGTCTTCGGCTACATCGCTCTCTTCGTCGCCATCTTCATCATCTACAACACGTTCTCGATCCTCGTGCAGCAGCGCACGCGGGAGACCGCCCTGCTCCGCGCCGTCGGCGCCCGACGCCGCCAGGTCCTCGGCGCCTCGCTGCTCGAGGCGGTCATCGTCGGCCTCATCGCGTCGTTCCTCGGGCTCCTGGGCGGCATGGCCCTGGCGACCGGCCTCGTCTCCATCCTCGGCTCTCTCTTCACCACGTCCGGCGGCGTGACCATCCCCACTCTCGGCACGCTGGTCTTCGCCGTGGTCATCGGCATCGGGATCACGGTCGTCTCCGCGCTCGCTCCGGCGTGGCGCTCCAGCAAGGTCCCCCCGATCGCCGCCCTGAGCGAGGTGTCGATCGACCGCTCGAACCTGTCACGCTCCCGCATCGTCGTCGGTGTCGTGATGCTGGTCGTGGGCGGGGCGCTGATCGGGGTCGGCCTGGCCGACATCGGACCGAGCCCGCTCTACATGGTCGGGGTCGGCGCCGTCCTGGTGCTGGTGTCGGTCGCCATGGTCATCGGCCCGACCATCGCGTCACCGATCAGCCGGCTGCTCGCCAAGCCGTTCGGTGCGCTCGGCGGCATCTCCGCCCGACTCGCCGGCGAGAACGCGGCACGCAACCCCAAGCGGACTGCCGCCACCGCCGCCGCGCTCACCATCGGCGTCACCCTCGTCGTGCTCATCGCCATCATCGCCTCGTCGATCAAGGCCAGCACCGACGCGGTGATCGACCAGTCGATCAAGGCTGACTACGTCGTCGCACCGGCATCGGCGACGTCGTTCTTCGGCGCCATCCCACCGGACCTCGCCCAGAAGATCTCCGACCTCGACGACGTCCAGGAGGCCAGCCCCGTCCGGTTCGGCTTCATGCGCCTGCTGGATGCGAAGGCCGCGGCGAACGCCGACACCACCGCCACCACCGTCCCGTCGGGGACGTTCGGCATCACCGACGACGCCCCTCCCGGCGACGACACCACCGTGCTCGGGGTCGACCCGGCGACCTGGTTCGACGTCCTGGACGTCGGCGACATCGAGGGGTCGCCGTCGGACCTCGGGCCCGGCACCCTCGCAGTGCAGAAGGACTACGCCGAGGAGCGGGGGTGGAAGCTCGGCGACACGATCCCGGTGTACTTCGGCGCCACCGGCCGCCAGGAGCTCGAGGTCGCCCTCATCTGGGAGACCAACATCGGCCAGGGCAGCATCTGGCTCCCCATGGACGTGTTCTCGGCCAACCAGCTGCCGCTGTTCAACTCGGACTACCAGATCTACGTGACCGGCAAGGACGGGGTGCCCAAGGCGGAGTTGCGGGACCAGCTGGACGCGCTGGTCAAGGACCTCCCCACCGTGACCGTCCAGGACCTGCAGGAGTACATCGAGGCCCAGACCGGTCCGATCAACACGTTCCTGCAGATCGTCTACGGGCTGCTCGGGCTGGCGATCGTCATCGCCCTGATCGGCATCGCCAACACGCTGTCGCTGTCGATCCTGGAGCGGACGCGGGAGCTCGGCCTGTTGCGTGCCGTCGGCATGTCGCGCCGGCAGCTGCGGCGCACGGTCCGCTACGAGGCGGCGATCATCGCCGTGTTCGGTGCGCTGATGGGCCTGGTGCTCGGCATCGCGTTCGCGGGTGCCTTGACCGTCGCCATCTCGTCCGCCAACCCCGGACTCTTCACGTTCAACCTGCCGGTGGGCCAGCTGGTCGTCATCACCGTGGTGGCCGCGCTCGCAGGTGTCGTGGCGGCGTGGCTGCCGGCGCGCCGGGCCGCCCGCCTCGACGTGCTGAAGGCGATCTCGTCGATCTGACCGGCCACATCGACGCTGCGTCGCCGCCGAGCACCGGCGCGTGCCCGCGGCTGGCAGGCTGGCCGTCATGAGCACCGCACCTGACGACCTCACCGACGAGGCGCTGGCCTTCCTGTCGGAGTACCACCTGGCATCGCTCACCACGCTGCGCGCCGACGGCTCGCCCCACGTGGTCCCCGTCGGGTTCTCCTACGACGCCGCCACGCAGACGGTGCGGATCATCACCTTCGCGTCCTCGCAGAAGGTCGCCAACGCCCGACGGGGTGGCCGCGCCGCGGTCAGCCAGGTCGACGGCGGACGGTGGCTCACGCTCGAAGGTCCGGTGTCGGTGGCCGACGATCCCGAGCGGGTCGCCCTCGCCGTCGACGGCTACGCCGCCCGCTACCGCCAGCCGGGCGAGCGCGAGGACCGGGTCGCGATCGAGATCGCCGTGGACAAGGTCCTCGGCCGGGCCTGACGCCACTCCCGCTTCGTCTGACGATCTACGACGCTGACGCCGGGGATCGTCAGACAGAGCGGGGATCTAGCCGTCGTAGGGACGGATGTCCGACGCGGTCCAGTACGCCTTCATGTCGGAGATGAGACCGTCGTCGTCGAACGTGAAGACGTCGATGATGTCGACCTTGAGCTTCATGTCGCCGATCTTGGTCACGGCCTCGAGCGGCGCGGCCACCCAGTTGCCGACGGCGCGCAGCGGGCCGGTGGCGTGCAGGTCCATGGAGTCGGCCATCTCGTGGGTGCCAGCGAAGAACGCCCGCACCGCCTCGCGGCCCTGGTGGGCCGGCTGGTCGACGGGGTCGGCCACCGTGGCGTCCTCGGCGAACAGCGCCGCGACCGCGTCGACGTCCCCGGCGGAGTGCGCGGTGGTGTAGGCGGTCACGACGTCCTTCATGTGCTCGATGCTCGGCATGGTCGGCGATGGTAGGCGGCGACGACGGTGGTCGCCGGGCCGATCAGACGAGCGGGAAGTAGCCGGGCACCTGCGAGTGCGGGGTGTCCAGGTACACCTTGGCCTCGGGGTGCCCGCCGAAGCGGCCGTGGCTCCACCGCACCTCGACGTGACCGGCCAGCTCGGACTCCTCCGAGGGGTTCCCACCCTCGGACCGGCTCCGGACCAACGCCCGCCAACCCACTCGGGCCTGTCCGCCCGGTTCGGCCAGCACCTCGAACCGGCGGAGCTCGAATGCCTGCTGCCAGTCCCACGGCGTCGCCACCCGCAGTCGGAGTGACGCGCTCGGCCCGGTGCCGAGCACGAAGTACGGAGCGGAGGACAGCCGCAGGATCCGCCACAGGAGGCTGCGCTCCCGACCGGACCCGTCGGCCAGCATCGCCCGCCAACGCTCGGCCGAGCGCTCCGCGGTCGCGTCGACGAGCGACTGGTACGCAGCGGCGCACTCGGGTCCCCAGTCCTTGGGGAGCTGGTGGCGGAGCGCGTCGCGCTGCGTCCCGGTGAGCGACCGGACCTGCTCGGGCAGGGTCGAGCCGTCCGAGACGACCACGCCGTCGCCGTGGCAGCGACGCACCAGCTGGTAGAGGCGTTGGTGCTCCGCCGCCGCCACGACGTCGAACCAGTTCTCCTCGGACCGCCGGACGGGACCGCCGGCCAGCAGACGGTCGAACACGGTGGCGGGCGAGGCGTTGTGCAGGACCTTCGACAGGTACTTGCAGCTCACCAGGTACACGTGGTCGATCCGCAGGTCCGCCGGAACCGACTCGTCGCCCGGATCCCGGTGCCCGCCCTTCCACTCCACCACGGCCGGGCGCCGACCGCGGAGGCCGTCCACGGCCCGGAAGAGAGCCCGCCCGTTGTTCCACGCGGCCAGCACCTCGGCCCGATGGGTGCCGTCGCGGTGGGCGGCGACCAACCGGTCCCACGTCGCGCCGTCGACGTTGCGCAGCTCGACCGGAGGCACCGCACGGGCGA
>JAEYSR010000183.1 GCA_023434535.1 Actinomycetes bacterium | reverse complement strand
TCGAGCCCGAGGTCGCCGCGGCCACCCGTGGCCTGCACATGTGCCGTGCCGTCGAGCACCTCGACGTCGCCGGGTTGCGCATCGTGATGGTCGAGTCCGGCGTGCCGGGCACCGGGTGGGGTGACCTGGACCGTCACGCGGACCAGGTCGCCGACCTGGCTGCCGACGCTCGTCACCGTAGGGCGGCCACGTTCGTCGCCACCCATCACCAGGCCCAGCGCTTCCGGGTGCCGCTGTACTGGCCGCACGGGACGCCGGCGCCCAACGCCCGGTCCTTCGCCCGGACCCTGCACGCCGCCACGCCGAACGCGCTGATCAGCTCCGGCCACACACATCGCTGCCGGCTCCGTCGGGTGTCCGGGGTCCCGTGGTCCGAGGTCAGCGCAACCAACCACTTCCCCGGCACGTGGGCCGGCTACCGCGTGTTCGAGGGCGGTCTCATGCAGGTGGTTCGCCGCACCGCCACGCCCAGGGCACTGACCTGGAGCGAGCACACCCGACGTGCGCTCGGCGGCATCTGGGCGCTCTGGGCGACCGGCACCATCTCGGACCGCTCGTTCACCCTCGACTGGTGCTGAGGCGTTCGCGAACGAACTCGCCGATCCCATCGACGGCCCGGTCCGCAGCGGTCAGCCCGCCGACGTAGCCGTGCCAGGTGTGGAACATGTCGGTCCACTCCTCGAACCGGACCTGCACACCGGCCGCTGCGGCCCGCTCGGACCATCGGGCTGCGTCGTCGTACATCGTCTCCGTCGAGCCCACCTGGACGAGCGTCGGCGGGAGCCCGGTCGGGTCCGCGAACAGCGGCGAGGCGATGGGATCGGTCGGGTCGGTGGCCGCCGGTGTCCCGCTGGCCAGGTAGGCCGCGGCGAAGGCGGGCAGGTCGTCGATGTGGGCGAACGGATCGATGCCGCGGCGCTCGAAGAGTGACGGGGCGCTGTTGGTCAGGTCGGTCCAGGGTGAGATCAGCACCAGGCCGGAGGGCAGGGCGGCGCCGACGGGTGCGCCGTGGAGCCCGTCGCGCAGGCTGAGCGCGACCGACAGCGCGAGTCCGCCGCCGGCCGAGTCGCCCACCAGGACCGTCGGACCCGACGCCGCCGCGTCGACCGTCGCCGCCACCGCGGCGCGGACCGCAGCCGGGAACGGGTGCTCGGGCGCGAGCGGGTAGTCGACGTTGACCAGGCGGCACCCGGCTGCCTGTGCCATCCGGGCGAACCGGAGGGCGTGGGTGGCGGCGGAGCACAGCACGTACCCACCGCCGTGGAACCCGACGAGCGTCCCGTCGACGAGGTCGCCCGGCGGGGTGATCACCTGGACCGGCACCGGGCCGTCCGGTCCGGGGATCTCGCGCTCCTCGACCATGACGCCCTCGTCGGCGAGGACCGCAGCCTCGCGTGCGACGTCCCACTCGGCGCCCGTCCGGCGCTCGGCCAGGGTGGAACCGGGCACGATCGCCCGCACCGAGGCCACGACGTCGGCCAGACGGTCGTCGGGACCGGCATCGACGACCAGCCGCTCCAGCGTCATCCGGCGCGCAGCGTCATTCGGCGGAGAGGGTGTCGGTCACGTACGCGTCGAGATCGGCGAGGAGCCGCGTCGTGAGCTCCTCCGGAGCGAAGGACACCTCGATCGAGGTCCGGGCGACCTGGGCGACGGTGGCGTGGTCCCACTCGAAGGCCGCAGCAGTCGAGTGGTACTCGTGGGTCAGGTCGCCGCCCAGCAACTCGGGGTCGTCGGTGCCGAGCGCCACGCGGACGCCGGCCCGCCGCAGCTGGTCGACGGGGTGGCCGTGCAGGATCGGGAAGAGGCCGAGCACGCGGTTGGACGTGGGGCAGACGTCGAGCGGGATGCGCCGCTCGGCCAGCTCGGTGACCAGAGCCGGGTCCTCGACGGCCCGGACGCCGTGGTCGATCCGCTCCGCCATGAGCAGCTCGACGGCGTCGCGGACCCCGTCGGGGCCCGACGACTCCCCGGCGTGAACGGCGCGCCGGAACCCGTGCTCGGCCGCGCGCTCGAACGCAGGGCGGAACCGCTCCCCCGTCGGACCGGCCGCCTCCTCGTTGCCGTCGATCGACAGCCCGACCACGCGTGGGTGCGCCATGGCGATCATCGCGTCGACGAGCTCCAGAGCGGCCTCGGCCGACTGGTCGCGCTTGATGCTGGGCAGCAGTCGCACGGGCGGGTGGCCGTCGGACTCCGCGCGGGTGAAGCCGGCGTCGAGCGCGTCGACGAACGCCCCCAGACGACCGGCCCACGCCGGCCAGTGGGTGGGGTTGACGATCAGGTCGGCGGTGACGATGACGTCCCAGGTGCAGCGGCGGGCGAACCGGTACGCGAGCTCCGACACCAGCTCCGGGTCCACGAACAACCGGCAGGACGCATCGAGGTGCGCCAGCAGGCCGTCCAAGCCTGCGGACTCGTCGAGGACGGGGACACGGACGCCCTGGACGGCTGCGGCGATCCCCAAGAGATCCGACGGGATGCAGCCCTCCAGGTGGACGTGGACGTCGGCCTTGGGGAGCCCGTGGCACCACGCCCTGGTCGGGACGGTCACCGACGAACCTCGTTCGCGCTCACCTGGCGCGACCGTCTGTCACGTGAACTCGCCCTTGGCGTCGAGGAAGGCCGTGGCCACGCCGACGTGGACGGCGATGCCGGTGGCCATCGCCTCCTCGTTGAGCACCATCCGGTTGGAGTGGCACGCCGGCGCCTCGAACGGGTTGCGGTGCTCGGGCGGGCAGACGCCGAGGAAGAACATGGCGCCCGGCACCTTCTGCAGCACGTAGGAGAAGTCCTCGGCGCCCATCACGGGCGACGGCATCTCGACGACGTGGTCGCCGCCCACGACGTCGACCGCCACCCCCGCGGCCCAGCGGGTGAAGGCGGCGTCGTTCACCGTGACCGGGTAGCCCTCGAGGATCTCGACCTCGACGGTGCACCCGTGGGCCGACGCGACGCCCTCCGCGACCTGCTCGATGCGAGCCCAGACGGCGTGGCGCGTGTGCTCGCTGACCGCCCGGAGGGTGCCGGTCAGCTCGGCGGACTCGGGGATCACGTTGTCGGTGGTCCCGGTGGAGATCTTCGCGATGGTCAGCACGGCGGGATCGAAGGCGTTCACCGTCCGGGTGATCATCGACTGGAGCGCCAGGACCAGCTCGCAGGCGACCGGGACCGGATCGGTGGCCCAGTGCGGGGTGGAGGCGTGGCCGCCCCGGCCGGTGACGGTGATCTTCACCACGTCGGCCGACGCCATCGCCGACCCGGACCGGTGGACGACGAAATCCGACCACACGTTGGGGGCCACGTGCAGGGCGAAGGCCGCGTCGACGCCGTCGAGGACGCCCTCGTCCATCATGTCGACCGCGCCGCCGAAGCCCTCCTCGCCGGGCTGGAACATGAACCGGACCCGACCGGCCAGCCGGTCGCGCTGGTCCGCGAGCACCCTGGCCGCCCCGACGAGCATGGCGGTGTGGGCGTCGTGACCGCAGGCGTGCATGGTGCCGTCGACCGACGAGGAGAAGTCGAGGCCGGTGTCCTCGGGCATCGGGAGGGCGTCCATGTCGCCCCGGAGGAGGATGGTCGGCCCGTCGCCCGCACCGCCGACCAGGTCGGCCACGACCGACGTCAACGCCGTCCCGGTGGACACCTCCAGCCCGAGGCCGTCGAGCGCCTCCAGGACCTTGGCCTGGGTCCGGGGCAGCTGGTTGCCCAGCTCGGGGTGGACGTGGAGGTCCCGCCGGAGCGCGACCGCGTCGTCGAGCACTCCCCGAGCGGCGCCGAGCAGGTCGTCGGTGATGGTCATGGGTCGTCCTCCGAGGCCCGGGCGGAGTGGGACGGGGCGGTCACACCAGCGCCAGCACCAGGCCGATCTGGCCCAGATGGTAGGTCGACATGACGACGAGCCGGGAGTGGGGGAAGTCGCGCACGAACCGACTGACGCCGATCACGCCGTCGGATGCGTAGAACAGCACGGCGCCGACGACCGCGATCCAGATCCCGGTACCGATGGCGCTGGCCACCATCAGCGAGATGACGGTGATGTACGCGGCGACGGGTACGCCGAGCCGGGCGTCGGTCCGCTTGGCGCCGGCGATGATCGGTCGGCCGATCAGCACCATGAGCACAGCGACGATCACCACGCCGACGGCGAAGCGGGGCAGGTCGACCCCGAGGGTCCACAGCGCCACCACGTACGCCACGTGGCCCACCAGGAACGACGCCAGACCTTCGACGAAGTGGTCCTCCAGCATCAGGAAGACGTCGCCGACGAGCGAGCACACCAGACCAGCGACCATCCAGCCCCTGGCCGGGCCGGACACGACCGGGTCCGCCACGACGGTCGCGGCGATGAGCACGACCATGGTCAGCGGCTTGAGCACGTACTCGACCGGTCGCCGATCGGCCACGACCGCCACCCAGTCCGCGACCGCCACGACCAGGGTGGCCGCGATCAGGATCCAGAAGAGCTGGTTCGCCGGACCGAGGTCGATCACGGCGTACCCACCGGAGTCGGCCAGGACGCCGGCCGCTCCGACGAGCGCAGCCGTCACGCGAACAGCTCGGCGATCGGACCCCAGTCGAGCGAGTCCTGCAGCTTCATCCGGGCCTGGACCACGTGGCGGGGCCGGTTCACGCCGAGCACGCCGGTGCAGCGGTCCCCCCGTCGGAAGGCGGCCACGAACCGGCGTTCCTCGATCGATCCCTCCACGATGTGGATCTCGTCCTCGCCGCTCGGGCGACCGGCCATCTGGATCTTGCGGTCGTACTGGTCGGACCAGAACCACGGCACCGACAGGAACGGAACGGCGTCGGGATCTCCGCCGAGCAGCCGGACCGCGGCAGCCTCTCCCTGCTCGATCGCGTGCTCCCAGTGCTCGACGCGCATGCGCTCGCCGAAGTGCTCGTTCACCCAGCTGGCCACGTCGCCCGCGGCTGTGATCCCCGGCGCGGCCAGGCAGGTCGAGTCGCAGACCACCCCGTCGGACAGGTCCAACCCGGACCCCTCGAGCCACGCGGTGTTGGGCGTGACGCCGATGCCGGCCACGACCACCTCCGCGTCGACCGTCGAGCCGTCGGCCATGCGGATGCCGGAGACGCGCCCGGTGCCGTCGTCGACCAGCCCGTCCACGCCGACGCCCAGTCGCACGTCGACGTCGTGATCCCGGTGCAGGTCGGCGACGAACTCGCCGATCTCGGCCGGGAAGGCCCGGAGCATGGGGGTGGGGGCGGCCTCGATCATCGTGACCTCGAACCCGCGCTCGCGGCACGTGGCCGCCACCTCGGCCCCGATGAAGCCGGCTCCGATCACCCCGACGCGGAGCGGTCCGTCCTCCAGATCGGCTCGCAGCGCCATGGTGTCGGAGAGCTCGCGCACGACGTGGACGCCCCGCAGCGCCGGACCGGGAAGGTGCCGTGCCGCCGCTCCCATGGCGAGCACGATGCCGTCGGCGGCCAGCTCCGAGCCGTCGGACAGCGTCAGGGTCCTCGTCGACACGTCGAGCGCCGTCGCCGCGGTGCCGAGCCGCACGTCCAGGTCGAGCTCGGAGACCTTGTTCGCCAGCGGCTGGTGGGCCCGATCCGCCTCCCACTCCCCCGCCAGGACCTGCTTGGACAGGGGTGGACGGTCGGACGGGAGCTCGGGCGACGGGTCGATCACCGCGATGGTGGAGTCGGCGTCGCCGGACCGGAGACGGGCGGCGGCGCTGAGGCCCGCCAGGGACGCGCCGACGATGGCGTAGGTGGTCACTTCGGGATCTCCCTGCTCGATCGGGCGGCCGGAGCGGGTCGGTGGGTCAGACCCTCCCGGCGTTCAGCCCTCGATGGTGATGGCCTGCTTGGGGCAGCGTCGGGCCGCCTCGGTGACCTTGTCGCGGAGGTCCTCGGCCGGCTCCTCCTGGAGCACGTACAGGAAGTCGTCGTCACGGACCTCGAACACCTCGGGAGCGATCCCCATGCACACCGCGTTCGACTCGCACAGGTCGTAGTTCACGACAACCTTCATGCCATCCCCTTGATGTCTGCGCCCGGATCTCCGACCCGGGCGACCGTCCGGCACGCGCACTCTATCGACACGGTCCGACCCGCATGACCGGGGAGGACGATGTGGGCACGGTCCGACGCTGCGGTACGACGGTTCAGAAGACGGTGTACCCGCCGTCGATGGTCAGGACGTCGCCGGTGTGGAAGGTCGCGGTGGGATCGGCCAGGAAGGCGGCTGCGGCGGCGAAGTCGTCGGGCACGCCCCAGCGTCGCGCCGGAGTGCGGGAGATCGTGTTGGCCATGAACTTCTCCCAGCCCATCAGCGGGGCCGTCATGTCGGTCTCGACCCAGCCCGGCATGATGGCGTTGGCACGGATCGAGCTGCGCGCCAGCTCCACGGCCAGTCCCCTGACCAGGGCGATCATGGCCGTCTTGGAGCAGGAGTAGGCCTGGTTCGCCGGGGCGCCGTGGACTGCTGACGTGGACGAGATCCCGACCAGCGAGCCGCCCTCTCCCCGGTCGACCATGTGGCGGACGGCGGCGCGGAAGCACAGGAAGGCGCCGTCGAGGTTCACCGCCATGACCCGGCGCCAGCCCTCGAGCGTCTGGTCCACGAACGCCGCTCCGCCGCCGATGCCGGCGTTGGCCATCAGGCAGTCGACCTTGCCGTGCTCGGCCAGCGTGGCGGCCATCGCGGCGTCCACCTGGCCCTCGTCGGCCACGTCCACGACGACGGAGCTCGCCCTGGAACCGGCGGATCGCAGCTCCGCGACCGCGGCCGCGTTCTTCTCCTCGTTCCGGCCCCACACGGCCACCGACGCCCCCGCCGCAGCCACGCCCCGGGCGAGGCCCAGTCCGATGCCGCCGTTGCCACCCGTCACCACCACAACACGGCCCGTCAGATCCGTCATCGTCGCCCTCCGTCGGTCATCGCGCACGGTACCCGGATCGAGCGGCCCGCTCCCGGTAGCGTTCGCCGCCGTGCAGCAGTCAGAGGCCCGCCCGGCCACATCGTCCGACGTGGTCGGGCTGTCGGAGGTCCTGACCCGTGGCTTCTCCGACGATCCGATCTGGCGGTGGATGGCGCCCGAGGACCGGCGCTGGCCACGTCGCCTGGCCCCGGTGTTCCGCCACCTCATCGCACCGCCCGTGGGCTACGGCACCACCTGGACCACCGACGCGCACGAGGGTGCCGCGGTGTGGGCTCCGCCGGGGAGGTCGAGCTTCCCCGACAGCGCAGCGGTGAGGTCCGCTCCGGCGATGCTCCGGGGATTCGGGGTGGGAGGTCTGCGTCGCACGCTCAAGATGGTCGGCCGCATGGAGAAGGTGCACCCCAAGGAGCCGCACTGGTACCTGGAGTTCCTGGCGACCGACGCCCATCTGCGCGGCAAGGGGATCGGCTCGCTGCTGATCGCCCCCGCGTTGGAGCGGGCCGACGACGAGGGCGTCGGGGCGTACCTGGAGAGCTCCAAGTTCGACAACGTGCCCTTCTATCGACGCCACGGCTTCGAGGTCGTCGAGGAGATGGTCGCGGTCCCCGGCGCGCCGCCCATGTGGCGGATGTGGCGCGACCCGCGCTGACCATCCGCCAGCGCACTGGTTCCGATCACCCGCCCACACGCGCACCGCGGAGAAGGCCCGACCGTTCCGGTGCTGACTTCTCGTCAGAATCAGGGCCGGGGGTCGGCGACGAGGGTCGGCGACGGGGTGCGGGGCGGGTGGGCTCAGGGGTGGAGGTGGGCGACGTCGTTGAAGCGGCGGACCCGCCAGGTTCCCTCGGGCTGGACGACGATCTCGCTGATCGAGCCGTTGTCGGCGCCGACGAAGGCGAAGGGCGAGCTGCCGGTGGCCATCGACAGCAGCTGCCCGATGACGCCGCCGTGCACCACGGCCACCACTCGCCCACCGGGGTGGGCGGCGGCGATCGTCTCGATGCCGGATCGGAGGCGCGCCGCGAACTCCTCGCCGGGCTCCGCTCCGGGGATCACGTCCCAGCGCTCCTCGGTGAACATGGCGATCGCGATCGGGTCCTGCTCGGCGACCCTGGCCCGGAACTGCAGCTCCCACTCCCCCAGGTACACCTCCCGCAGGTCGGCCACGACCTGCGGTTCCAGCTCGATCAGCTCGAGCAGCGGCGCCGCGGTCTGCTGCGTCCGCTGCAGGGTGGTGACGTACACGGCGTCGATCCCGAGGCCGGCCCGGTGCTCCGAGGCCAGACGCTCCCCGACGCGACGGGCCTGCTCCCTGCCGTCGGGAGCGAGCGGCGGGTCGCCGTGGCCGTCCCTCAGCGGGAACGGGGTGTCCGGGTGCTCGGGAGCGGACTCGCCGTGGCGGACCAGCACGATCGTCGTCGCCCCGGTCGGCGGCGCGTAGCGGTACTGGCGGTGGCCCTGGGTCTGGTCGTCGTCGCTCACGGGCGACAGGATGTCACGCCGCTGCGCAGGTCCCGCGAGCGGGCGACGCGGCGACGGGCGTCTCACCGTTGGAGATCGTCACGGTCACGCCGGGGTTGATGGTGACGAGGGCGGTGCGGACCGCCTCGCAGGCCTCCATGGCCTCCGCCGGCGTCACCGGATCGCTCGAGTCGGCGGCCAGCGTGACGTCGGTGTCGTTGAGGATGGTCGTGGAGGTCAGCTTCTGGGTCCACGTCGCCGACGAGTTGGCGTCCTTCACGTCGTCGACGTCCTCCAGGTCGATGTCGCCTGTCGAGGACGTGTCGCCGGGATCGACCGTGGTGGTCGTGCTCTCGTCGATGTCGTCGAACATGTCGTCGTCCAGCGAGCCGTCGTCGAGCGGGTCCTCCCCGTCGAGATCGATGCCGCACTCCTCCATCGTGTAGCTGTCGATCGCCTCGGCGGCGTCCTGCACCTCCGGATCCATGATGATCTCGAGGGACTGCGACACGGAGTCCGGGTCGTCCTGGTCGAGCGCCCCGAGCTCCTCGACGATGCCGGAGAGGACGTCGAACGAGTCCGCCAGATCGGCCGGCGCGACCTCACCCAGTTCAGCGAGCGCAGCCACCGCCTTGGCGGGGTCGTCGAGCTCGTCGGGGTCCATGTCGGCCAGTCCGGCCACCGCGTCGCAGTACTCGCTGCCCGAGCCGTCGCCGCCGCCGGCCGGGCGCTCGTCGGACTCCTTCGGCGCCGGGAGCGCGGCGTCACCGCCGCACGCGGTCGCAGCCAGACCGGTCAGGACGAGGGCGATCACTGCCGCTGCGTGGGCTCGTCGGCGGCGTCGGACGGACGGGGAGGCCATCCCGCCAGTCTGCCGTCCTCCGGCGCGGATCGGGCGCGACCCGAAACCCGTTCCCCTGCGGCGGTCCGCTTGGCATCATGGGCCGAGCGCGAACCCGACACAGGCCCAGGTCGTCGGCGACAGGAAGGAGCACGACCGTGGCGGTCCTCCTCCTCAACGCGAGCTACGAGCCCCTCCGGGTCATCGCCCTGCGACGCGCGATCGGACTCGTCCTGGCCAGCAAGGTGGACCTGCTCGCCTCGAGCGACGACCACCTGCTGCACACCAGCGGGGGCGACGTGTACGAGGCGCCCGACGTGGTCCGGCTGCGGCGGATGGTGACCGTGCCGTTCCAGGCGGTGGCGCCGCTGTCGCGCCGGGCGATCGATGCCCGGGACGACCGCCGCTGCCAGGTCGTCGGGTGCGAGCGCGCCGGCCAGACCGTCGACCACGTCGTGCCGAGGTCACGGGGCGGAGCACACGAGTGGACCAACGTCGTTCTCATGTGCACCCGCCACAACTCCCACAAGGGGTCCCACCTGCTGTCCGAGCTCGGGTGGCAGCTGAAGCGCGAACCGGTGGCGCCCAAGGGGGACCTGGTGATCCTCGCCCGTGCCGGGATCCGCCGCCCTCCGCCGGCGTGGGGGCCGTACCTCCCGGGCGTGCTGGCGGCCTGAACCCGGCGCGCCCGTCGTGGCTCTCTCCGGCCGCGTCGTCACGCCGGGGCCGGGTCCACCGATCCCTCGGCACCGGGAGCGGCATCGGCCTGCGACGTGCGCCACCGCCGGCTCAGTCGCTCCAGCGGCAGGAAGGCGACGATGCACACCGTGTGGGGCAGGAACGAGATGCCGATCATCAGGTACGTCATCAGGTGCAGGAGGAACACGCCGACCAGGGCGGCGGCTCGCAGGAGCCGAGGGGCACGCGGGAACAGCAGCACCAGCGCGACGACCTCGAAGGCGATGAACGCCCACTGGGCCAGGACGAGCAGCCCCGGGTACGGGAGGAGGGCGTCGCCGATCGCCGAGCCGCGCCGCACGATCGCCCGGGCGAACGTCGCCGAGTCCATCCAGCCCCACCCGCCGAAGCGGATCTTGGCCCAGGCGGAGAACGGGTAGGCCAGCACGAAGACGACCTGCACCACCCGCAGCGCCCACCCGGAGAGGCGCTCCACCGCCGGGCCGGCCCGTGGTGTGAGCGCCAGGACCAGCAGCGCGACGACGATCGTCAGGCGGTCGTGGTCCACCTTCGACCAGGAGAACGCCCACAGCAGCCACACGACGTAGCTGGCGAACAGCGTCGCCGCAGCGGCCCGGGGCGCACGCCGGGTGAACATCCACACGGCCGCGCCGACGAGGACGATCCGCAGGAGCGCCATGGTGGTCGGCGTGGGTGGACCGAGGTGCAGGATCCGGGCCACGAGGACCGGCCGGTAGAACTCGTCGGGCGCCGTCTCGTGGATCACGTTCCACGTGTCGGTCACCACGACGGTGAACACGACCGTGGCGGCGATGATGCGGGCGAAGACGTCGACCCGCTCGACCGGGACGGGGTCGAACCAGTACCTGCGCCAGCCGGCCCGGACACGGTCGATCGGCGACCGAGGAGGATCCAGCACCGCGCCGGTGCCCGGTCCAGCGGACGCGTCGCTCACGACCCCTCCCCCGCCGGCCAGACCTGGATCGTCTCCTCGAAGGAGGAGACCGGCTCGCCGTCGACCAGGTTCTTGCCGAGCTTCCGGAACTCCAGCTGCACGAGCGGATCCGACGGGTGGTCCCGGTTCCACACCTCCACCAGTCCCGCCATCTGCTCGTCGGTCAGGCGGCCGCCCCGGCCCTGCTGGCCCTCGACCTCGGCGCGGCGCAGGCCGAACTCCAGCGCATCCATGCGCATCTCGCGCCCGGACTCGGTGGTGCCCCGGAACTCGACCTTGGTGACCCGGCCCGTCGGCTTCACGGCATGGGCGAACATCCGGAACGGGGCGAACGGCCACGCGTCGTCGGTCAGGCCCACTGCGCCGACGACCGTCAGGACCACCAGCGCCGCCGCCACCGCCGAGCGCCACCCTGCACCGGGGATCCGATCGTCCACCGCGCCACACTAGGGGGTGCCGCGAGGGCGCCGGAGTGCTCGCGCAGGCCCATCGGGACCGTCGATCGGACCTTCGGGACCTTCGGGCCTGTTCGCAGCGACCGAGGTCGATTACACTAGAACGCGTTCTAGTTTTCTCTCGACCCGGTCCGTCCGGGTCGCCAAGGAGCGTCCCATGCAGCAGCTGCGATCGCCGTTCACCATCCCCTTCGGCTGGTTCCAGGTGGCGTGGTCGGCCGACGTGAAGCCCGGTCAGATCTCACCGTTCGAGAGCTTCGACCGCAAGCTGGTCGTCTGGCGGGACGAGGACGGCTCCGCTCACGTCAACGACGCCTTCTGCCCGCACCTCGGTGCGCACTTCGGCTACGGCGGCCAGGTGAACGGCAACGACATCGTGTGCCCGTTCCACGGATGGCGCTTCAACGCCGAGGGCCAGAACACCCTCATCCCCTACTCCGAGCGCATCAACAAGAAGGCGTGCGTCCAGAGCTTCCCGGTGACCGAGGTGAACGGCCTGATCATGGCCTGGTACCACCCGGACGGCGCCGAGCCGATGTGGACGATCCCCGTCATCGAGGAGTTCAACGACCCCGAGAACTTCACCGCGGTGGAGACCCGGGAGTACATCGTGCACGCCCCGTGGCAGGACCTGGCGGAGAACGGCGTGGACGCCGCGCACTTCCGCTACGTGCACCACACCGAGGAGGTGCCCGAGCTCGAGAGCTACGAGACCGACGGCCCCCGCACCAAGATGCGCTCGATCCAGCGCTTCCCGACCCCGCGCGGCGTGGTCGACGGTCGGATCGACGCCGACTCGTGGGGCCCGGGCTTCAGCTCGATCAAGTTCTCCGGCATCGTCGACACCTACCTGATGGGCTGCAACACGCCGCTGACGGCCAACTCCTGCCACATGCGGTTCACTTTCACGGTGCGCAAGCTCGGCGACGACGCCCTGAGCTCGACGGTCGGCCAGGCCTTCGTGGCGGAGATCGACAAGCAGGTCCAGGAGGACACGCCGATCTGGCAGAACAAGGCGTACCTGGCCCGCCCGGCGCTGGCCGACACCGACGGCCCGTTCACCAAGTTCCGCCGCTGGGCGTCGCAGTTCTACGCCGAGGGCATCGACGACAGCCAGCTCGTCTACTACCCGAGCGAGACCTACGACTTCGAGCCGGTCGAGACCGCGTCCCGCAAGTTCGGCACGGACCCGCTCGCCAACTGACCTGACCCGTTCTGTTCTGCAGTAGCGGTCGGTTCCGGCTGCTTCTGCAGAACAGATCGACGGTCCCGGGAGCTCAGCCCTGCCCGGGCGGGGTCGGCCAGCTCGGCTGGGCGCCGCCGCCCCCGGCCGACGGCGGCGCGGGCGGACGCGGCACGCCCGACGCCGGACCGGCCGGCGGCGTGGTCGACGGTCGGATCGACGCCGACTCGTGGGGCCCGGGC
>JAEYSR010000171.1 GCA_023434535.1 Actinomycetes bacterium | reverse complement strand
GCCGGCCGCGGGCCCGACCGCCACGGCAGAGGCGGCGGGGAGAGGCCGTAGGCTGGGGAACCGTGTCGAACTTCGTGGACGAGTGCTCCCTCAACGTCAAGGGAGGTGACGGCGGTGCCGGCTGCGTGTCGTTCCGTCGCGAGGCGCACACGCCCAAGGGAGGCCCCGACGGCGGCGACGGCGGGAGCGGCGGCGACGTCTGGCTCGTCGCCGATCACAACACGGCATCCCTCCTCGCCTTCCGCGACCACCCGCACCGCAAGGCGCAGAGCGGCACCCACGGCAAGGGGGCCAAGCGGCACGGCTCCAAGGGGGACGACATGATCGTCCCGGTGCCCGTCGGGACCCAGGTGTTCGACTGGGAGGGCACTCCCATCGCCGACCTGGTCGGCGACGGCGACCGGTGGTTGGCCGCCGCCGGCGGCGTCGGTGGCAAGGGCAACGCCCGCTTCCTGTCCAACAAGCGCCGGGCCCCCGGCTTCGCCGAGCAGGGCGAGGTCGGCGAGGAGCGGTGGATCCGCCTCGAGCTCAAGCTGATGGCCGACGTGGCGCTGGTCGGGTTCCCCAACGTCGGCAAGTCCACGCTGATCAGCCGCATCTCCGCGGCCCGCCCCAAGATCGCCGACTACCCCTTCACCACGCTCGTCCCCAACCTCGGCGTCGTGCGCACCGACGACGGCTTCGAGATGGTCGTCGCCGACATCCCCGGCCTCATCGAGGGCGCCGCCGAGGGCAAGGGCCTGGGCCACCGCTTCCTCCGCCACATCGAACGCGCCGCCGCGCTCGTCCTCCTGCTCGACCTGTCACCCCTCGCGGAGTCGAGCTGGCAGGAGCAGGAGGACACGCTGCTCCGCGAGCTCGGCGACTACCGCCCCGACCTGGTCGTCCGGCCCCGCCTCCGGGTGGGATCACGCGCGGACCTGGCCGATGCCGAGACCGTGGAGTCCTTCGACGGGCTCGTCGTGTCGGCCGTGACCGGCGCCGGGGTCCCGCAGCTCGTCGGGGCGCTGCGGCGGATGGTGGAGACCGCACGGGCGGAGCAGGCCCCGATCGAGGGGTTCGTCACGCTCCGACCCGAGGTCGAGGGCATCACGATCGGCCGGCGCGACGACGGCAGCTTCGTGGTCGAGGGTCGGGAGGCGCTCCGGGCGGTGAACCTCAACGACCTGACCAACCCCGAGGCGATGGACATCGCCCGTGAGCGGCTCGCCAAGCTGGGGGTGGACCGGGCGCTCGGCCGTGCCGGTGCCCGGAACGGCGACGTCGTCCACATCGGCGGTCTCAGCTTCGACTACGAGTCCGACACCGACATGGTGGTGCAGCCGTTCGACGAGGCGCCGTCGACCGATCCCGACGAGCTCGAATCGTGAGGGTCGTGGTGAAGCTGGGCTCCTCCAGCCTGACCGACCTCGACGGGACCATCGACGTCGACACCATCGCCAAGACCGCCCGGGAGGTCGCCGCGGCCCGCGACGCCGGCCACGAGGTCGTGCTGGTCTCCTCGGGAGCCGTGGCCGCCGGGCTCCCGGTCCTCGGCATCCGCGCCGAGGACCGTCCCCGGGACGCCCGCACCCTCCAGGCGGTCTCCGCAGTGGGCCAGGCCCGCCTGATGCAGACGTGGGGCGACCACCTCGGCACCCACGGCCTGGTCGGCGGCCAGGTGTTGCTGGCCCCGCTCGACTTCATGGTGCGCACCCAGTACCTCCACGCCCGCTCCACGCTGGAGCGGCTCCTGGAGCTGTCGGTGGTGCCCGTCGTGAACGAGAACGACGCCATCGCGGACGACGAGATCCGCTTCGGCGACAACGACCGGATCGCCGCGCTGGTCGCCCAGCTGCTCGGCGCGGAGCTCCTCGTCCTCCTCACCGATGCCCCCGGGCTGATGGACGCTGATCCCCGGTTCTCCGCCGAGGCATCGCTGATCGAGGAGATCGTCGAGGTGGACCACGAGCTCGAGGCGTTGGCCGGGGGAGCGGGCTCCGACCGGGGCTCCGGCGGCATGGCGTCCAAGCTGGCGGCGGCCAAGATGGCCTCGTGGTCCGGCGTCCGAGCGGTCATCGCCGCAGCCGGCCGACCCGGGGTCCTGGGCGAGGCGATCGAGGGTCGACCGGGCGTCGGCACCGTCGTGCTGCCGCGGGCCCGTCGGCTCTCGGCCAGGAAGCTCTGGATCGCCTTCGCGCTGCCGCCCCACGGTCGGATCTCGATCGACGCCGGCGCCGTGCGCGCCGTCGTCGCCGGGGGACGATCGCTGCTGGCGGCCGGGGTCACCGGCGTGGAGGGGGCGTTCGACGCCGAGGACGCCGTCGAGGTCGTCGGCCCGGACGGCACCGTCGTCGCCAAGGGCCTCTCCCGGGTGGACACGCCCACTCTCCGAGCCATGGCCGGCCGCCGATCGGCGGACCTGACCGACGGGTCGGGCGAGGTGGTCCACGCCGACGACCTGGTCGTGCTGCCGGGCTGACGGCCCCACCGCTCCCGGCCCACCCTCCGGTTCCGCGGACGCGCACGATCCGGCCGGTTCTCCGGGACAGGACGAGCGCTCCGGCGGGTACCGTCGGCGCGATGAGCACGCTGGATCGCGACGAGCTGCGGCAGAAGTACCGGATCGAGCGGGACAAGCGGATCCGACCCGACGGGAACGCCCAGTACGTGCAGCCCGAAGGCCACTACGCCGACCTGCTCGACGATCCCTACACCGAGCGGGTCGAACGGGATCCGCTCACCGACGAGGTGGACGTCGTCATCGTCGGTGGCGGGTTCGCCGGACTGGCCACCGGTGCACGTCTGCGGGAGCGCGGCGTGGATCGCATCCGCATCATCGAGGGTGGCGGCGACGTGGGTGGTGCCTGGTACTGGAACCGCTACCCCGGCGCCATGTGCGACACAGCGGCGATGATCTACCTGCCGCTGCTCGAGGAGACCGGCTACCTGCCGTCGGCCAAGTACGTCCCGGCGCCGGAGATCTTCGCCCACGCCCGGCGCATAGCCGAGACCTTCGACCTGTACCGCGACGCGCTGTTCTCCACCCAGGTGAGGTCCCTGGACTGGGACGAGGGCGCACGGCGCTGGATCGTCCGCACGGACCGCGACGACGTGATCCGGGCCCGATTCGTCACCATGGGCACCGGCCCGCTGCACCGTCCCAAGCTGCCGGGCATCGAGGGCATCGAGACCTTCGGGGGAGAGGCCTTCCACACCAGCCGCTGGGACTACTCCGTCACGGGCGGCGACGCGACGGGTGCGCCCCTGGACGGGCTGGCGGACCTCCGCGTGGGGATCGTCGGCACCGGGGCGACGGCGGTGCAGTGCATCCCGCACCTGGCCCGCTCCGCCCGGGAGCTGCACGTCTTCCAGCGCACCCCGTCGTCGGTCGACGTGCGTGCGAACCGGCCCCTCGATCCCGACGAGCTGCGCGAGCTGGGCCCCGGCTGGCAGAAGCAGTGGCTGATCAACTTCGCCACCCTCCAGACCGGCGGCTTCACCGACGTCGACCTGGTGCAGGACGGCTGGACCGACATCTCCCAGCGCATCCGGGACCGCATCGTCGAGATGATGTCGGAGCCGGGAGCGGAGCTGACCCCCGAGCTCATGACCCGCGCGTACGAGGACTGCGACGACGAGAAGATGACCGACATCCGGGACCGCATCGACCGCCTGGTCGCCGATCCCGCCACCGCCGACGGGCTCAAGCCCTGGTACCGGCAGCTGTGCAAGCGGCCGTGCTTCCACGACGAGTACCTGCAGGCCTTCAACGAGCCGGGGGTGCACCTGGTCGACACCGACGGGCGAGGCGTGACGCGGATCGACGAGACCGGAGCCTGGGTCGGCGACGAGCACGTGGAGCTCGACGTGCTCATCTTCGCCTCGGGGTTCGAGGTCGGGACCGAGTACGCCCGGCGCTCGGGCTTCGAGACCACGGGTCGCGGGGGAGTGACGCTGAGCGACGCCTGGGCCGACGGGATGGTGTCGCTGCACGGCATCCACGTCCACGGCTTCCCGAACCTGTTCGTGATCGGGGCGGCGCAGGGAGCGAACCTGGTGTCGAACATCACCCACAACCTCGTGGAGGCGGCGACGACCACGGCTGCGGTCATCGCCCACGCGCTGGAGGTCGACGCCGAGGTCGTGGAGGTCAGCCGGGTCGCCCAGGACGACTGGATGGCGCTGCTCGACGGCAACCCGCGCTCGTTCATGGGGAGCCCCGACTGCACCCCCGGCTACTACAACAACGAGGGCGGCCCGATCGGCCGGAAGGAGCGCCGCGGCATGAGCGGCTACCCCGACGGACCCGTCGCCTTCTTCGGCTACATCGAGCGCTGGCGCCAGGACGGCGAGTTCCGAGGGCTCGAGATCACCTGAGCGCGGTGCGCCGAGCTCTCGCCCCGGCGGCCGGAGCGGCTCAGGCTCCGGGCGACGGCTCCGGGCTGCCCTCGGCGGCAGGCGCCGTGGCGGGCGCCTCGGCCGCGGGCTCGGCTGCGGCAGGGGCCTCGGCGGCGTCGGCGATCCCGAGCTTCGAGCGGATCTCCGACAGGCGGGCCTGGGCCTCCACGTTGATGGACGCCTGCTCGACCTCGAGCATCTTGGACTCCACCGACATGTCCTGCAGCTCGGCCATGCCCTTGGCCTTGGCGTAGCGGGTCTCGATCTTCTCCCGGACCTCGTCGAGCGTCGGCACGTCCTCGCCGACCTGCTCCGACAGCGTGGCCATGGCCTTGTTCATCTGCTCCTGCATCTTGGCCTGGTCGAGCTGGCCGAGGAGCTTCTGCTTCTCCGCGAGCTTCTGCTGCAGCACGCGGGAGTTCTGCTGCACCGCGCTCTTGGCCTGATCGGCGGCCTGGGTGGCCTGCAGGGACATGGCCTTCAGGTTCTCGATCTCCTTCTCCTTGGAGATCAGCTGGTTGGCGAAGGCCTCGGCGGCGGAGACGTACTCCGCGGACTTGGCGGCGTCGCCCTTCCTGGTGGCCTCGTCGGCCATGAGGACGGCCTGCTGCGCGTTGCGGTTGAGCTTCTCCAGCTCGGCCAGCGACGCCTCGAGGCGCATCTCGTTCTGCTTCTGGTTGGCGATCACGTTGGCCGCCTGCTCCTTGAGCCGGCGGTGCTGGTCCTGCGCCTCGGCGATGGCCTGCTCGAGCTGGACCTTGGGGTCAGCCTTCTCGTTGAAGGTGCTGTTGACCTTGGCGCCCAGGTAGGCCCACCACCGCTTGATCGCTTTCCACATCCCATCAGCCTAGGTCTGCACGGACTTCGTCCGTGTGGCACGGGCCTGCGACGGACCGGAGTCGGCGGCGCGCCGGAACGTTCCGCGGTCGGCGATCAGCCGGCCATGGAGCGGCCGCGGCGGCGCATGCCCTGCCGCAGGCGGTCGATCGCGGGCTCGAAGCCGCGCGGCTTCAGCATGATCGTGACGGGGACGAACACGACCACGGCGACGGCCACCTCCACGACCAGCTTGACCACCGGGCCCACCTGGTCGCCCAGCACGAGCGTCGTCGCCCCCAGCGCCAGGAGGACCGCCACGCCGACCCCGAGCGACCGGAGGAACGGCCACATCGAGCGCGCGGTCAGCAGCTGGGGCACCCGCCGGTTCAGGACGTACAGCGTGGCGATCGCGATCACCCAGTACGACAGCGAGTAGGCCAGCGCCAGGCCCTCCGGGCCCCAGAGGCCGATGAAGGGGACCACCAGAGCGACGTTGATCACGTTCTGGGCCAGGTTGAGGAAGAACGGCGTGCGGGTGTCGCGTCGGGCGAAGAAGGCCCGCACGCAGTACAGGTACACCGAGAAGGCCGGGAGACCCACGGCGAAGCCGATCAGCATCTGAGTGGTCCGGGCCGTGTCCTCGGCGGTGAAGTTGCCGCGCTGCAGGAAGATCCTGATCAGGGGCTCGCCGATGAACAGGAGCCCGACCGCGGCGGGGAGCAGGAACGTGAGCAGGAGGCTCGTGCCCTCCCTGAACCGGGCGATGTAGGCCCGGTCGTCGCGGTCGACCGCCGCCTCCGCCAGCTCCGGGAGGATCGCCGTCATCAGCGACACGGCGATCAGGCCGTGGGGGAGCTGGAAGAAGATGAACGCGTACTGGTAGGCCGACACCGTGCCCGGCTCCTGACCACGGGCGAGGGTGAGGATCAGCAGCAGCGCGATCTGGTTCGCGGCCGCGAAGCCGACCGTCCAGCCCGACAGCCGCAGGACGGACCGCACCGCCGGGTGCCGCGGCTGGAAGCGCCACCGCAGCTGGATGCCGGCCCGGCGGATGAAGGGCACGAGGGTGATCGCCATCGCCGCGACGCCTGCCGTCGTGCCGAGGCCGAGCAGGTACACCTGGCTCATCTCGGCGCCGTCACGGGCGAACCACTTGGCGGCGCCGATCGCAGCGGCGGCGGTCACCAGGTTCGTGAGCACCGGGGTGAACGCCGGAGGAGCGAACCGCCGGCGCGCGTGCAGCAGCGCGGTGACCAACGTGGTCACCCCGTAGAACAGGATCTGCGGGATCAGCAGGATGAGGAAGTCGTCGCCCAGCTCCAGCTGCTGGGCCTTCTCGGCGCCCTCGAGGGGCATCGCGAAGAGCCGGTTGACCCACGGTGCGGCCACGACGCCGA
This sequence comes from Actinomycetes bacterium, assembly GCA_023434535.1. GTDB lineage: Bacteria > Actinomycetota > Acidimicrobiia > Acidimicrobiales > Microtrichaceae > Dermatobacter. The sequence continues at coordinate 63,957 of JAEYSR010000171.1, read as the reverse complement.
GCAGCGTCATCACGACGATCGCGGAGAAGGCCACGGTGGTCACCACCGAGGCGGTGTCGTCGTCGGCGTCGTCGAGGGTGCGGACGAACAGCGGGACCAACGTGGAGGACAGGACGCCACCCAGCACCAGCTCGTACAGGATGTTCGGCGTGGTGTTCGCCAGGTTGTAGACGTCGGCGATCGTCGTGAGGCCGAGCGCGTAGGTGAGGGCACCGACGCGGATCAGGCCGGTCGCCCGGCTCAGCGTCGTCCCGACGGCGGGCATGGCGCTCGCCCGCAGGAGGCTGCGGCCACGACGGTCGTCGACCACGGGGGTCGTCTCGTGGCGCTCCAGGATCTCGTCGTCGCCGACGCCGGCCTGCTCCGCCGCGACGTCGTCCTCGAGCGACTCGTCGTCCCAGCGCGTGTCGTCCTCGCGGAAGTCGGTCCCGCTCACGCCGGGCTCGTCCCTGCGGTGCCACCGGTCTGCCCGGTGTCGGTCCCGTCGGCTCGCTCCAGGTCGGTCCCGTCGGCCCGCTCCACGTCGGTCCCGTCGGTCTCCTCGACCGCGAGGCGCAGCGACTCCATCTCCGACACGATCGCCTCGACCTCGGTGCCGATCCCGCCCACCTCGCCCACGTCCGCCTGGGTCACGGCGAGCTCGACCGTCCGGGTCACGGTCTCGTCCAGGCGGGCGTCCAGGAGGCGGAGCCGGTCGACGGTGTCGTCGATGGTCCCGTCGAGGCGGGCCGCGGACTCCAGCTGCGCCTCGATCGACCTGATCGTCTGCGCCGTGCGTTCGGTCTGCGGTCCGGACCGCGCGAAGTCGAGCTCGTGCCGGATGGACGGCACGTCGATCTGCTTGCGGCCCTCCGACAGCGTGTTGCCGGCCCGGGCGATCCGTCCCGCGTCGTCGACCGCCGCGTCCAGACGGGTGCCGACCTCCAGGAGGCGATCGCGGAGCGGGCCGGGTCGCACCGAGGCGATCGCCCTGTCGAAGCGGTGGCGGGCGTCGATCACTCCCTGCATCAAGCTGCGCCAGGGGTCGACGAGCCCACGAACGTCCTGGCCCGGTCGTCGCTGCGCACGGGGAACTGCGGCGAGCACGCGTGCCGCGTACGCACCCGCGCCGCCGATCACGGCGCCCACAGGTCCGAGGACGAGCATCCCGGCAGCTGCACCGGCCCCGGTCGCGAGGATCGCGGACGGCGACGTGGTCGCCCGCGCCACCCGGGGGGTGAAGAAGCGGTCGCGGAATGACATGGCCCGTACAGACTTGCAGGTCGCCGGCCGTCGCCGGCGCAACCGCTCACGGCGACGGGTGACTCCTGGACACCCGTCTCGGCGGAGGTGCTAGTCGACGACCTTGATCGCGCCGAACATGCCCTTGTTCTTGGTGCCGTGGAGCGAGCAGTAGTAGCCGAACTCGCCGACCTTGTCGAAGGTGACCGACGCCGACATCCCGGGGTCCAGCTCGTCGGCGGGGATCTCCGTGAAGTCCCCCTCGTCGTCGGGCAGCACGTTGTGGCGGTTGCGCCCGGTGTTGTCCCAGGTGACCTTCGTGCCCTTCTTCACCTCGATGAACTGCGTGACGAACACGTTGTCGCGCGCCTCGACGGTGACGGCCTTGCCGTCCTCGGAGGTCCACTTCTCACCCTTCGGCAGGGTGTAGGAGGACGCGGAGCTGCTGCAGGAGGCGAGGGCCAGCGCCACGACCGCCGCACCGACGACCCGGACCGCTCGACGTGCTGTGGTGTTCACGGCCCGGACTGTATGGTTCGGCCCCGTCCCGGTCCAACAGGCCGGGCGCCGCGGGAGGAGCCCGCGGCCGGGGCGATCAGGGGGATGTCATCGTGGGACGGCGACGGCTGGTGCTGCTGGCAGGAGTTCTGGCGTTCGCGCTTCTGGCGGGAGCGTGCGGATCCGACGACGAGAGCGGCGGAGGCGACGACGAGTCACCCACCCGCGTGACCTCGGTCGTCGACGGGCTCGAGGCCATCCGGGTGCCGCAGGACCAGACGACCATCCAGGCCGCAGTCGACTCGGCCGAGGAGGGCGACCTGGTCCTGATCGACGAGGGCGTCTACAACGAGGCCGTCGACGTCACCACCCCGGACATCACGATCCGCGGCGTCGACCGCAACAAGGTCATCCTCGACGGCGAGTTCAAGCTCGAGAACGGCATCCGGGCGCTCGACACCGACGGTGTCGTCGTGGAGAACATGACGGCACGCAACTACGTGTCGAACGGGTTCTTCTGGACCGGGTCGGACCGCTACCGCGGCTCGTACCTGACCGCGTACCGCAACGGCGACTACGGCATCTACGCCTTCGACGCCTATCACGGCCAGTTCGACCACAGCTACGGCTCGGGCAGCCCCGACGCCGGCTTCTACATCGGCGAGTGCTACAAGTGCGACGCCGTCATCAGCGAGGTCGTCTCCGAGTACAACGGCCTCGGCTACTCGGGCACCAACTCCGGTGGTGACCTGTACATCGTCAACTCCGAGTTCGCGAACAACCGGGCCGGCATCGTCCCCAACTCGGGCTCCTACGAGCTGTGCTACCCCAGCCGGGAGACGACCATCGCCGGCAACCTCGTGCACGACAACAACATGCTCGACGGCCCCGGCATCGACGTGTCGCTCCTGGCCCAGGGCAACGGGATCCTGCCGGCCGGAGCGGTCAAGGCGACCATCACCAAGAACCGCGTCTGGAACCACGACCGGACCGGCATCGGCCTCGTCCCGTTCCCCGAGTCCGACGCCAACGACCTCGCCCCGCCGGAGTCCGACTGGAACACGCCGTGCGACGAGACCCCGGCCAAGGCCGACGGGACCCAGCCGACCATCCCCGCCGACAAGTGCGTCGAGGTCGAGATCATCGGCGACGGCTGCATCGTGATGTGGAACCCGATCGAGATCTCCGTCATCGGCAACGACGTCTCGGCCTCCAAGGTGGCCGACCTGGCGGTCGGGACCGTCGACCTCACGGGATCGGGCCAGACGACCGAGACGTTGCGCAACTGCTTCTCCGACAACGTGGCGGCGACCTCGCAACCAGCGGATCTTCAGCAGCTGGCGCCCTGCAACGGCGAGCCCACGGCGACCGACTGGAACGCGTCGCCGCTCGACCTGATCGGGCTGATGGGGAGCCCGGCCGAGAAGCCGGCCGCCGACTCCTACAAGTCGACTCCGGAGCCGCCGGAGCAAGAGAACATGCCCGAAGCGACCACGGCCAAGCCGGTCAAGTTCACCGCTCCCATGGCGGTCGACGTCGCCTCGATCCAGCTGCCCGCCGCTCCCGCCGGTGGGTGAGGACGTCGCCGACGACGGAGGCCGGGCCGACCGGAGCGGTCTGGCCGCAGGGGCTGCGCTGCTGGTCGTCCTCGTCCTGGTGGCGGCGGCCGCCCTCCTGATCGGGGACGGCACCGCTGCCCGGGACGAGGGCTCCCATCGGATGCCCGACGGGTCCGTCATGTCGGGCTCGATGCACCACGATGCGCAGGACATGTCGATGCCGCTCGACGATCCGCCGGTGTGGTCCGACGGCACGGTCGCATCTCCGGCGAGGCACCTCGGGCCCCAGGGGGGCGTCGGGCAGTTCGTCGCGGAGTGCAGCTACTCGCACTCCGGTGAGGTCGACCCGATCGTGTTCCCCGGAGAGGTCGGGGTCTCGCACCGCCACGACTTCTACGGGGCGGTGGCCACCGACGAGAACAGCACCGCGGACTCCCTGCGCTCCGGCGCCACGACCTGCGACAAGCCGGGCGACGACGCCGCCTACTGGCAGCCGACGCTCTACGACGGCGACACCGTGCTGGAGCCGGTCGGGATCCACGCCTACTACCGGGCGGCGCCGGGCATCGACCCGACGTCGGTCCAGGCCTTCCCCGACGGGCTCGAGATGCTCGCCGGAGACCCGTACGCCACCACGGCCCAGCCGGGAGAGGCCGTCGGCTGGACGTGCGGGGTGCGCACCGAGCTGGCGGACGAACCGCCGGCCTGCCCCGAGCAGGCACCCCTGACCCTCGTGCTGACCTTCCCGGACTGCTGGGACGGCCAGAACGCCGATGTCCCCGGCCACCGGTCCCACATGACGTACTCGCGTCGCGGGTCCTGTCCGAGCACGCATCCGGTGTCGGTGCCGCAGCTGACGACCAGCATCAAGTTCCCGATCAGCGGACCCGGCCACGAGCTGCGACTGGCGTCGGGTTCGGTGTTCTCGGCCCACGGCGACTTCTTCAACGGCTGGGAGCCGGACGCCCTGCAGCGGGAGATCTCCCAGTGCATCCACCGCGACGTGGTGTGCGACCTGGCGTCCAACCGCAGCGAGGAAGGGCCCTTCTTCAGCCGCTGAGCGGCCACAGGCCGGGGTGCACGATCAGAAGTTGCTGACCACCGCGGCGAACACGTCGTTGATCGTGGTGGCGTCGGTCGCCGTGTAGGCCGTCGCGTTGGACGCCTCGGCGATCCGCTTCAGCTCGCCGGGGTTGGTGTCGCCGCCGTAGGCGATCGTGAAGATCCGCACCGGCCGGGAGTTCTCACCGTCGTTGTTGTCCTTGACGTCGGCGAGGAGGGCGTCGAGCTGCGACCGGTCGTCCGCCGCATCGCCGTCGTCGTTGCGTCCGTCGGTGAGGACGATCACGGCGTTGATGAGAGCGGGGTCGTAGCCCTCCAGCATCTGGTCGTACGACGTCCGTGTGACGTCGTACAGCGGAGTCCCGTTCAGCGGGACGAGGTCGCCGACCTGGTTCTTGATGCGCTCGCGGTTCGGGCCGATCGGCTGGACCGGGGCGAGGTCGACGTAGGTCGCGTCGCCTCCGTCGATCCCGCTGGTGAAGACGCGCACCCCGACCAGGTCGTCGGCCTTGAACTGGTCCAGACCCTCGATGACGGCGTCCTTGGCCAGGTCGAGCTTGGTCGGACCCGAGGAGTCGCTCGGGTCCGCGGGATCGCCCATCGATCCCGACACGTCGATCACGAGCATCACGCGTGCGCCCTTGCGCTGCTCGGCCCACACCTTCAGCAGCTGGTCCATGACCGCACCCGGGGGCACCTCCAGGAGGGTCTGCGGCTGGTTCGGGTCGACGCCGTTCTCGGTGCTGATGGGGGCCGCGACGGCGACGTCGGGGTTGCCGGGGCGGAAACCGAACTCGAGGACCTTCTCCTGGTTCTTCGGCTCGAGGACGAACTGCTGGAACTTCTCGGCCGCCTCCCGCTGCTGGGCGTCGACCCAGTCGGCGTCGAGCACGTAGAGCGGGTTGTCGGAGTAGAGCGTCCCCTCGGTCGGGTAGATCGAGACCAGCTTGGTCCTGGGCTCTCGGGGCTCCTCGCCCTGGTCGAGCACGCCGTCGGGGTTCCCGGCGTTGTAGTCGATGACCGACTTCTCCTCGACCGCCACCGCCGAGGCGTAGTTCAGGGCGGTGCCCCTCCGATCCGCCCGGAACCAGTTGTTCAGGAACGTCATCGTGATGTCGCCGTAGTGCACGACCGACGACTCGATGTCGGTCCCGTACTGCTGCACGGCCGGGTTCTGGAGGTCCTCCGTGCTCATCGCCGAGGTCTTCCCGGTGGCGGCGTAGGTCTGGGCGATCAGCGCGTGGAGACCGGAGGTCGAGTAGTTCGGGTTGGTCTTGCCGAGTCGGAAGCGACCCCACTCGGGGTGGCCGTAGTCGGCCCAGCCGTTCTCCGAGCGGGAGAGGGCGAGGATGTCGGACCAGCCGATGGGCTTGCCGGGCCATCCCAGCGCCGTCGCCATCGGCTCCGGCATGGCGATCACGAGCGGGGTGTTCATGAACGACACGGGGTCGACGGCCATCGCCGGCTTCCCGGCCGAGGCCAGGCGCTCGTTCAGGATCTCGCCCCACGCACTGGCAGCCGGGGACCAGATGATCGGTCGCGGGCCGTCGGTGGACGTGTCCCAGCCGTCGGCCAGCCTCTGGGTGGCGACACCGGAGGCGACCTTCTGCACCTCCACGTCGACGCAGGTGCCGTCGACCTCGGCCCCCGAGGCGTTGAAGTCGTCGGCCAGGTCGCCGAGCAGCTGGATCTTCTCGGAGCTGACCGCGGCGTCCACCTGGATGCACTCGCTGCGGTCGTCGTCGCCGCCGCCGGCCTGGCTGTCGCTCCCGGAGCACGCAGCGGCGAGCACCGCCATCGTGACGACGAGCACGGCGCCGGCAGCCGTCGGGCGGATCCGGAGACGGTTCGTCATGGGCGCAACGCCTCCCACTGCTCGCGCAGGGCTTGCAGCGCTCCTGCGGATGTCAGCTGCGATCCCGACGGCAGGGCCGGGCCACTGCCGACACCCCGGGCGGGAGTCCGGCCATCGACCTGCCACCCGTCCGCAGCGAGCTCGTCGCCGACGCGGTCCGCCCCCAGACGGTCGAGCAGGTCGTCGACGTCCTGGCCCGCCGCTGCTGTCAGGGTGACGTCCGCCGTGACCATGGGTTCAGGGTAGAGGAGCGAGTACTGGCCCCCGTTGGCGGCCTGGGCGAGCCGCGGGCCTGACGCCTGTTCCAGCGGTGCGGAGAAGCTGAAGGACCCGGGTCGCGTCAGCTGCACGTTGAGCGGGTCGGGGTCCACCGACGCCACCCCGACCAGCTGCGAGAGCCACGGCTCGGCGTCCTGGAGGTCGAGCGCGTCCCAGTCGGTCCGGTCGGTGCGATCCGCCACGGCCTGGTCGAGCGCCACCAGCCCGGCTCCGCCGTCGGGCGGCGCGAGGCCCGCCTTGACGGTGCCCCAGGCGGCCTGACCTCCGACCGACGCCCACTGCTGGCCCGAGCTGTCGCCCAGGCAGACCCAGGTCAGGGTCCCGCCGCAGTGCGAGGCCAGGGCGGCGACGCGCTCCCTGGGCCCGACGACCGTCACCGGCGACCGGCCGAGCACGGCGCCGGTGTCGCCCAGGACGTCGCCCTCGAGGCCTGCCACCCGGCGGTTGTCGGCGACGATCTGCGCCCACGGTCCCGCGGCGAGCCAGGCGTCGAAGTCGACCTCGGCATCGGCGGACGAGAGCCGGTCGGCCGTCGTGCCCTCGGGCTCGACCCGGAGCATGATCGACTCGTCGCCGTCCGCGAGCCGACGGCACGCCTGCTCCAGCTCGGTGCCGCAGAGCAGACGGAGCTGGCCGCCGGCATCACCGCCGTCGTCGCCCTCGATCACGTTCTGGCGGATCCACCACGCCCCACCGATCAGTGCGATGGCTGCGACGGCGGCCAGCAGCCGCTTCACCCGACGACTCCGGCGTCCTCGGGGTCGGTGCGGTCGGGCAGGTCCGCGGCGACCAGCGTCGTGAGGTCCTCCTCCGTCGGCGAGGCGTCGAGCGCCATGATGCGGCTGGCGTGGTGGTTGATGGCCGCCTCGAACAGGTTGCGGGCCATGCGGGCGTTGCCGAATCCCTGGCCGCGGGGAGTGGCGTCGAGCACGTCGCGCAGCTTGGCCCGGGCGTCGTCGGTCAGCCGGTACCGCTGGCGCTCGCCGATCGAGTCGACGATGCGGACCAGCTCGTCGGTGGAGTAGTCGGGGAAGTGGATGACGGTCGGGAAGCGCGACCGCAGCCCCGGGTTGGCCGACAGGAGGTGGTCCATCTCGTCGGTGTAGCCGGCCACGACCAGCACCACGCGGTCGCGCCGGTCCTCCATCAGCTTCACGATCTGGTCGATCGCCTCGCGGCCGAAGTCGTTCTCGCTGCCCCGGGCCAGCGTGTACGCCTCGTCGATGAACAGCATGCCCTCGTCGGCCTCGTCGAAGCGCTGCGTGACGAGGGGAGCGGTCTGGCCGACGTAGCCGGCGACCAGGCCCGACCGATCCGTCTCGACCAGGTGGCCGCGCTCGACGACGCCGAGGGTCCGGTAGATCTGGGCCAGCAGGCGTGCCACGGTGGTCTTGCCGGTCCCCGGGTTCCCGGTGAAGACGAGGTGGTGCGACGTGTCCACGGTCGGCAGACCCCGCTCGGCGCGGAGCTGCTGGACGCGGAGGAAGTCGGCGACCAGCCGGACCCGGGCCTTGACCTCGACCAGGCCGACCAGGTCGTCGAGCTCGGCCAGCAGCTCCTCGAGCGGTCTTGGCGGCAGGTCGGGCTCGGGCTCCGGCTCGGTCGGCTGCAGCGCCGAGTCCGGAGGTCGACCGTCGACCGCCGGTCGCGCCTCGCGGCTCCGCAGGCCGTCGAGCAGTCGGGTCCGCAGCGCCGAGATGGCCTCGAGCTCCGACCGGGCCGGGATCACGTCCAGGCTCGCGACGACGTGGGCGATGTCCAGCGCACGCTCGTAGTAGCGGTCGGCCAGCTGCGTGCCATCTCGCCGGTCGGCGTCGACGAGGATGCCGAACAGCTCGGACTCGACGTCCAACCACCGGCGATGCCCGGCGACCATCGACGAGCCGCGCAGCGTCTCCGGAGTGGCGAGGATCAGCTGCGAGTCGGGCATGCGGGGGCCGAACGCGTCGATCAGGGCGTTCAGCTCCTCGTCGGTGTGCCGGTCGTCCGCGTCGATCATGGCGGTCGTCAGGTTCAGGGCCTCGACCGTCACGTCGTCGGTGAACCGCCCCCGATCGATCCCCTCGAGACCCCCGGTCGCCTCCTCCAGCGCCATGCCGACCTCGTCCACGAAGGCGCTCACGACGGCGTCCAGAGGTCCGGATCCCACGGCGGTGGAGGCTATCGGTAGCCTTCCGGGATGGTCGTCACCCCGATCCCGGAGCTCGCCCGCCGTTCGAAGGCCGCGTCCCGGGTGCTCGCCACAGCGTCGAGCGCCGTCAAGGACGAGGCGCTGCTCGCGGCCGCGGACCTCCTCGAGTCGCGGGCGGACGAGATCCTGGAGGCGAACGCGGTCGACGTGGCCGCGGCGATCGAGGCGGGGATCGGCGACGGCCTGATCGACCGGCTGCGCCTCACCGACCAGCGGATCGGTGCCATGGCGTCCGGCCTCCGGCAGGTGGCCGGCCTGGCCGACCCGGTGGGGGAGGTGCTCGACGGCTGGGTGCGGCCCAACGGTCTGCGGATCTCCCGGGTCCGGGTGCCTCTCGGCGTCGTCGCGATCATCTACGAGAGTCGACCGAACGTGACCTCCGACGCCGCCGGACTCTGCCTGAAGTCGGGCAACGCCGCGTTCCTGCGAGGCTCCTCCACGGCGGTCCACTCCAACCTGGCGATCGCCGGCGTCCTCCGGGAAGCGGTGGCCAAGACGGGCCTGCCCGAGGACTCGGTGATCGTGGTCGAGGACACGTCGCGCGAGGCCGCGGTGGAGTTCATGCAGCAGGAGGGGCTCATCGACTGCCTCATCCCGCGGGGCGGCGCGTCGCTGATCGCCTCCATCAAGGAGCACGCCTCGGTGCCGTTCGTCATCGACGGCGACGGCAACTGCCACGTGTACGTCGACGAGCACGCCGATCTGGACGTCGCCACGTCGATCCTCGTCAACGCCAAGACCCAGCGCCCCTCCGTGTGCAACGCCGCGGAGTCGCTCGTGGTCCACGCCAAGGTGGCGACCGAGTTCCTGCCGCGGGTCGACGCCGCTCTCGCGGACGTCGAGCTGGTCGGCGACGCCCGGGCCCGTGCGCTGGTGCCGCGCATGGAGGAGGCCTCGGAGGAGGACTACGCCACCGAGTTCCTGGACCTGAAGCTGTCGGTCAAGGTCGTCGACCACCTCGACGAGGCGATCGCCCACGTCAACGACCACTCGTCGGGGCACTCCGAGGCCATCATCACCACCGACGTCCGCTCGGCCGAACGGTTCCTGGCCGAGGTCGACGCCGCTGCGGTGCTCCTGAACGCCTCGACGCGCTTCGTCGACGGCGAGGAGTTCGGGTTCGGCGCGGAGATCGGGATCTCGACCCAGAAGCTCCACGCCCGGGGACCCATGGGGCTGCAGCAGCTGACGACGGCCAAGTACGTGGTGCGCGGCGACGGCCAGACCCGGGGTTGAACGCGGTGAGGCGCCGTGGACGCCGCCGCTCGGCGGTCCTCCTCCTCGCCGGCGCTGTGATCGTCGCCGTCGCCTGCGAACCGCCGAAGCCTCCGCCCGCACCGCCCACCGGGATCTGCCGTGCGGATCCGTTCACCGCGGAGATCCAGGCCAACCTCGACGCGTTCGGCGCAGTCGCCCATCACGTGACCGCGGCGGTCTACGACGACCGCAGCGGCTGCTGGTACCACCTCAGGAAGGGTCAGGTCGTGACCACCGCGTCGGTGGTCAAGCTGGAGCTGGCCGCTGCGGTGCACCTGCGTGCGCAGGACCAGGGCCGCTCGGTGTCCCGGTGGGAGCAGGATCGCATCACCCCGATGATCCGAGCCTCCGACGACGCGGCCGCGTCCGCGCTGTGGGGCAACCTCGGCGGCGCCGGTGGGGTCTCCGCCTGGGGTCACCGGATGGGTCTGTGGTCGACCGTCGAGACGGAGCCGAAGTGGGGCCTGACGTCGACGACGGCGGAGGACCAGGCGGCGTTCGTCCACCGCATCCTGCAGACCGACATGCTGGAACCGCTGCGGCGCGGGCTCCTGTGGTGGGAGATGCTCAACATCCGCGACGACCAGCGCTGGGGCATCCGCGCCGGGGTCCCCGCCGGGTGGGAGGTCGGGCACAAGAACGGCTTCGCCGACTCCACCTGCTGCGGTTGGCGGGTGAACTCCGTGGGCTACGTCGCGGACCCCCGGGGCGGCGGGTACTCGATCGCGATCCTGACCGACGGGTGGGCGTCGCTCGCCGACGGCGTCCCCATGGTGGAGGCGGTCGCCCGGACCGTCGCCGGCTCGCTGGCCTCCTGAGGTCGTCGACGATGCAGCGGGTGTCCGTCATCGGCGTGCCGGGGGCCGGGAAGTCGACCTTCTCCCGTGCGCTCGGCGCTGCGATCGGGGTCCCGACCGTCGAGCTGGACTCCGTGTACCACCAGCCGGGCTGGACGCACCCCGACGTCGACGGGTTCCGGTCGACGGTCGGCGAGATCGTCGCCGGCGACGGGTGGGTGGTCGACGGCAACTACTCCGACGTGCGCGACCTCGTGTGGGCACGGGCCGACACGATCATCTGGCTGGACCTGCCACGGTTGGTCGCCACCGGCCGCGTCCTTCGACGGACCCTGCGGCGGGTGGCCACCAGGGAGGAGCTCTGGAACGGGAACCGGGAGCACTGGACGAACCTGCTGCGCCGCGACCCCGAGCAGAACATCGTGCTGTGGTCCTGGACCCGGCACGCCGTCTACCGCGACCGGTACTCGGCGGCGATGGTGGACCCGGCGCTCGACCACGTCCAACGGATCCGGCTCCGCACCGACGACCAGGTCCCGCTCCTCCTCCGCGAGGTCGGGTCCCGGAGCGAGCGAGGACCGACCCTCGAGGTGGCAGGGACGTGAGCACCGCCGAGATCCGCCCGTTCCGTCCCGGCGACGAGCCGGCGCTCATGGAGGTGTGCCTCCGGACCGGCCACGCCGGCGGCGATGCGTCCGAGGTGTTCACCGATGGCGACCTGGTCGGGACCATCTGGTGCATGCCGTACCTCGTCCTGGCGCCGGAGCTGGCGTCGGTCGTGGCGATCGACGACGCGCCGCCGCGGGGCTACGTGCTCGGGGCGCTCGACAGCGCCGCGTTCCATGCAGCGGCGGAGCAGCGCTACTGGCCGGAGGTCAGGGAGCGCTACCCGCTCGACTCGTTCCCGCCCGACACCATGGACGCGCTGCTCGTGCACCTGATCCACGACCGCAGCCAGGCCGACGGCGCCGAGGGCGGCGACCCCGAGCTGCTGGAGCGGTACCCGTCGCACCTGCACATCGATCTGCTCCCCGACCTCCAGGGCCTCGGGCTGGGGCGTCGGCTCATCGACCGCCTCGTCGACCAGCTGGCGGCGCTCGGGAGCCCGGGCGTGCACCTCGGCGTCAGCGAGGCCAACACGTCGGCGATCGCCTTCTACCGCCGACTCGGGTTCCAGGAGTGGGGTGGCGACGGGCTCAACCTCACGTTCGTGCGGGAGATCACGCCTCGGTGACCTGACCGTCGAGCACCAGCAGCCGCCGGTCGGTGCGCACCGACTCCAGCAGGCGCCGATCGTGGCTCACCAGCAGCAACGTGCCGTCGAAGGACTCGAGCGCCTGCTCCAGCTGCTCGATCGCAGGGAGATCGAGGTGGTTGGTCGGCTCGTCGAGCACCAGCACGTTCGTGCCGCGGGCCTGCAGCAGGGCGAGGGCGGCGCGGGTGCGCTCGCCGGGCGACAGGCCGCTCGCAGGGCGTCCGACCTGCTCGCCGCCGAGCCCGAACTTGGCGAGCAGGGTGCGGACGTCGGAGGTCGGCATGTCGGGAACACGATCCCCGAACGACTCGAGCAGGGTCCTGTCGTCCTCGAAGGCCGCCCTCGCCTGGTCGATCTCGCCGACGTGGACCGATGCGCCGAGCGATGCGGAGCCCTCGTCGGGAGAGATCCGGCCGAGCAGCAGACCGAGCAGCGTCGACTTGCCCGCCCCGTTGGGCCCCGTGATCGCGATGCGGTCGCCGCGATCGACCTGGATCGACACCGGTCCCAGCTGGAACCCGCCCCGGCGCACCACGGCCCCCGAGGTCGTGGCCACCACCTGGCCCGAGGGAGGTGCCCCGGAGATCGAGAACTGCAGCTCCCACTCCTTGCGGGGCTCCTCGACCGCCTCGATCCGCTCGATCGCCTTCTCCGTCCTCCTGGCCTTGGCCGCCAGCTGCTCCGAGGTCGCGACGTTGTGGTGGCGGATGAACTTGTCGCGCTCCGAGCGATCCCGTCGGGCGGCCCCGGCGCCCTTGTCGGCCCAGGCCCGCTGGGTCCGGGCCCGCTCCGTGAGCGTGCTGACGGTCTCCTCGTACTCCTCGTACCGCTCCCGCGCGTGGACCCGGGCCCGCTCGCGCTCGGTCAGGTAGGACTCGTACCCGCCGCCGTAGAGGTGCCACGAGCCCTGGTGGCGGTCGAGCTCCAGCACCTGGGTGACGGTGCGGGTCAGGAACTCGCGGTCGTGGCTGACGACGACGATCCCGCTGTCGGTCTCCGCCACGAATCGCTCGAGCCGCTCGAGCCCGGCCAGGTCCAGGTCGTTCGTGGGTTCGTCGAGGAGCAGCACGTCGAAGCGACTGAGCAGGAGCGAGGCCAGACCGGCTCGGGCGGCCTGACCTCCCGACAGGGTCGACATCGGCTGGTCCCGGTCGACGTCGAGCCCGATGTCCGCCGCCACCTGGGGGATCCGGGCGTCCAGGTCCGCTCCGCCGAGGGCGAGCCAGCGCTCCAGGGCGACGCTGTAGCGGTCGTCGGCACCGTCCGCGCCGTCGGCGAGAGCGGTGGTCGCCTCATCGAGCTCGGACTGCGCCGAGGTCACACCCGTTCGACGGGCCAGGAAGGCATCGACGGACTCCCCAGCCAGCCGCTCGGTCTCCTGGGGGAGCAGGCCGACCGTCGCCTCGGGCGGTTGCAGCACGACGTCGCCGGCCCCCGGCCGCTCCGCTCCGGCGAGGATGCGCAGCAGCGTCGACTTGCCCGCTCCGTTGGGACCGACGAGCCCGGTCACCGACCCCGGCGCGACGATGAGGTCCACCCCGGTGAAGAGGGTCCTCGGTCCGTGCTCGGCGGTCAGCTCGCGGGCGACCAGCTGCGCACTCATGGCGCCGATCGTAGAGACGGTCGCGTGCCGCGGGCCCATCGGTTTCCGCGTCGTCCGAGCGGTTTCGTGGTTGACCGTCCGGTCAAGGGCGTCGGTAGTCTGCCCGGATGACCTCCGAGCAGACCGATCCCCGCTTCGACACCGTTGACGACGTCCGGGACCGGCTCCGCAAGGTCGACTACCTGTCCGACGAGTCGATCGCCGGCATCGTCTACCTGGCCGACCGCCTGGGGAAGCCGATCCTCGTGGAGGGCCCGGCCGGGACCGGCAAGACCCAGCTGGCGAAGTCCGTTGCCGACATCATCGGCGCCCGCCTGATCCGGCTGCAGTGCTACGAAGGTCTGGACGAGTCCAAGGCGCTCTACGAGTGGAACTACAAGAAGCAGCTCCTGCGCATCCAGGCGTCGAGGGGTGAGGGCGAGACGGCCGGCTGGGACGAGATCGAGGAGGACATCTTCTCCGATGACTTCCTCCTGACTCGTCCGCTGCTCGAGGCGATCCGTGCCGATGACCCCGTCGTCCTGCTGATCGACGAGGTCGACCGCGTCGAGGTGGAGACCGAGGCGCTGCTGCTCGAGATCCTGTCCGACTACCAGGTCTCGATCCCCGAGCTCGGCACGATCACCGCCAAGCAGATCCCGATGGTGTTCCTCACCTCGAACAACACCCGCGAGCTGTCCGAGGCGCTCAAGCGTCGCTGCCTGTACCTGCACGTCGACTACCCCGACATGGAGCGTGAGAAGGAGATCGTCCTCACCAAGGTCCCCGGCGTCACCGAGACGCTGGCGGACGAGATCACCCGGATCGTGCGGTCGATCCGCCAGCTCGAGCTGAAGAAGTCGCCGTCGGTCTCCGAGACGATCGACTGGGCCCGCACCCTCGTCCTGCTGGGCAAGGAGCACGTCGACGCCGAGACAGCCGTCGCGACGGTCAACATCCTGCTCAAGTACCAGTCCGACATCGCCAAGGCGACCAAGGAGCTGTCGGCCGACCAGACGGGCCCGGGACGTCCGGCGGCCCGGTGAGCGACGCGGTCGACACCGACGCCGCCGACGCAGGCGCACTCCTGGCGGGCGAAGCCCTGCTCGACCTCCTCAACGGCTTCATCGCCGAGCTGCGCAACGCGGGCCTCCCGGTCAGCCTGACCGAGAACCTCGACGCCATGGAGGCCGTGCGCCACATCCCGCTCGACGACCGGAACGCGTTCAAGTACGCCCTCGCCGCCACGCTGGTCAAGAACCACTCGCACTGGAGGGCGTTCGAGACCGTCTTCGAGGTGTACTTCTCGCTGCGCGGCACCGAGTACTCGATCGACGAGGACGGCGAGGCGGGCCCGGACCTCGACCTCGACGACGACCAGGTCGGCGAGCTCCCCGAGGGTGCCGGCAAGGGCGACGGGTCCGGCGGCCACGCCGACGGCATGACGCCCGAGGAGCTGGCCGAGGCGCTCTACAACGCTCTGCTGAAGGGCGATCAGGCGATGATGCGGGCGATGGCACGCCAGGCCGTCAAGCGCTACGCCGGGATGGAGCCCGGTCGGCCCGTCGGGGGCACCTACTACCTCTACCGCACGATGAGGAACCTCGACCTCGACGGCATGCTCGAACGGCTCATGGAGCAGTCGCGGGCCGACGCCCCCGAGGCGCTGACGCCGCTGGAGGAGCGCCTCGAGCAGGACGAGTACGAGACGCGGGTCGAGCAGTTCAAGCAGGAGATCGAGGCGGAGATCCGCCGCCGACTGGTCGCCGACCGCGGCGTCGAGGCCATGGCCAAGACCCTGCGCAAGCCGTTGCCCGAGGACATCGACTTCATGCACGCGAGTCGGGAGGAGATGGTGTCGCTGCGCAAGGCGCTGCAGCCCCTCACCCGTCGGCTCGCCGTCCGGCTGGCGCGGAAGCGCCGCCACGGCCGCAAGGGCGCGCTCGACTTCCGCAACACCGTGCGGCACTCGCTGTCTTACGGGGGAGTGCCGGCCGAGCCGAAGTTCAAGTACCCCCGGCCGGCGAAGCCCGAGATCTTCGTGGTCGCCGACATCTCCGGTTCCGTCGCCTCGTTCGCCCGCTTCACTCTCCACCTGGTCCACGCCATCGCGAGCCAGTTCTCGCGGGTGCGCAGCTTCGTCTTCATCGACGGGATCGACGAGGTGACGCGCTTCTTCGAGGGCGAGGAGGACATCGTCGAGGCGATCCACCGGGTGAACACCGAGGCCGACGTCGTGTGGGTCGACGGGCACTCCGACTACGGCCACGCGTTCGAGGTCTTCTGGAACAAGTGGGGTCGGGAGATCGGCCCGAAGACGACCGTGATCATCCTCGGCGACGCTCGCAACAACTACCACGCGTCGCAGTCCTGGGTGATCAAGGAGATGCGCCAGAAGGCCCGCCACGTGTACTGGCTGAACCCCGAGCCGAAGGCCTACTGGGACACTGGCGACTCGATCGTGGGGGAGTACGGCGTGCACTGCGACGGCACGTTCGAGTGCCGCAACCTGCGCCAGCTGGAGCGCTTCGTCGACCACCTCGTGTAGGGCGTGGTCGCCGATCTCGGCGGCTCAGGTTCTCCGCTCCTGACGCGGCAGGCCTCGCTCCGCTCGGCGCGTCGTCAGGGCAGGTGGGCGATCGCGTCGTCGAACACCCGGAAGAGCGCGGGGCCGCCCTTGTCCTCACGAGCCAGCACCCCGATCCGGCGGCACCGGGCCAGCACGTCCCGGGCCTCCCGTCCCGGCCAGGGCTTGGGCAGGAGCTCCGGCGGCAGCAGCGGGTCCATCTCGAAGCACTCGTTGAACCGGATCGCGATCTGCAGCGCGCCGGGGAGGAAGTCGTGCTCGGAGATCCTCTCGTGGCGGCGGCGCATGGCGTCCAGGGAGTCGGGGACGTCCTTGTAGGTCTCGATGAAGTCGGTGTAGCGACGGGCCACCTCCTCGAGCGGCCACAGCTGCTCGACGAGCGTGCGCGGGTTGGTCTCCCCGCCGACAGCCAGGTCCTCGGTCGTGAGGGTGCTGACGTGGTCCGCGATGTCGAGCCGCCGCGCCTCGTCGACCACCTCGGACGTCCAGCGGTGGGGCGAGACGTAGAGTCCGGGCTGGATGGGCGCCCCGCCGAGCGACAGCAGGTGGTCCCGGAACGCGTCGCGGGCCGCCCGGCGCGACTCGGGGATGGCGAAGGCGACCAGCCGCCACTGCCGGTCCCACCCCCGGCCCGCGGCGTCCTGCGCATAGGCCATGAGATGTCGCTGGTGGGCGACCTCGAGGACCGCCCGGCCGGAGTCGGTGGCGACGAAGACCGCCTCTCGGCCCTCGCCCCGTCGCGTGAAGAGCCCGTCGGCGATGAGGCGACGCATGCAGGAGCGGACCGTCTCGTCCGAGATCCCGCACTCCGCGGCCACCGGGTAGATCTCCGAGCCGTGGATCGACCCGTCGCGGTGGGCCAGACCCAGCACCATCAGCCGCGTCGGAACCCCGCCGTCGGTGGGATCGAGCGGCAGCGGAGCCGCCTGCTCCTCCGGCTCGGCGGTCGATACCGCGTCGGTCGTCGCATCCACGACCGTAGGGTGTCGCCCCGGTGGGCCGGGTGTCAACACGGGCGACAGGTGTGGATCGACGGTGGAGGGCTCGGTACCGTGGGTGGTCCGCGGTGCGGGGGTTCGGGCATCTGCGCCCGGCGCGACGAAGGGGTGGATCGATGGGGTTGGCGGACAAGGTCAAGCGTCGGGTCGAGCGCGTGAAGCCGCGGGTCACGGAGTGCATCATCTTCGCCCGACCGCTGCCCCTGATCGCCGATGAGTACCCGCCCGCCGGCGACGACTTCGAGTTCAAGGCCGTCTTCGACCCGACGGACCGGCACCTCGCGCAGATCGAGTCCCCCGAGCGCCTCGAGCTGGCGAAGCCCTACTTCGCCCAGGGATCGATCGTGATGCTCGCGATCCACAAGCCGACGGACCGGGCCGTGTCCAAGATGTGGCTGATGGTGCACAGCCCGCACGCCGACGACGCCAAGCGGGGACTCCTGCCGATCCGGCTGGCCAAGGACGAGGCCTTCCTCTTCGACCTCTGGACCCACCCCGACTTCCGTCGCCAGGCCATCGCCTTCACGCTCTGCTACGAGCTGGGTGCCGTGGTCGACCAGATGTTCCCCCAGCTGCGGTGGGTCTACGGCTACGCACACAAGGACAACGAGGCCTCTGTCGCCCTGATCAACCAGGTGTACGGCATGTGGCCGGTGCAGGAGATCAAGGAGGTGGAGATCGGCGACTACTGGGTGAACATGGTGCCGGGGTCGGACACCCCCAAGTTCGGGCCGTTCTCCAAGAAGGGGCGGCACTCCGGCGACGGGTTCCAGATGCCCGGACGGCCTCGTTCCGGAGACCTCTACCGGGACTACCACCACAAGGACGGGTTCGCCCGAGGCGTCCCGAACGCGGTGCCGATGGACGACTGGTTCTGGGAAGGCCCGGAGTACTTCGACAACGACCACCCCAAGGACGCCGACGGTCAGCCCGCCACGCCGGACACGCTCCCTCGCGCGCTGCCCGGCAACGGTCGACGTCACGCCGACGGCACGGCCATGACCGACGAGGAAGCCTCGTAGTCGTCGACGCCGGTCAGCGCACTCGGGTGCGGTGACCCACCGACCGGCTCAGCCCGGGTGCAGGCCGCACTCGGTCTTGCCGCGACCCTTCCAACGTCCGGAGCGGGGATCCTCACCGGGTGCGACCTTCTCGGTGCACGGCATGCAGCCGATCGACGGGTAGCCCTGGTCGATGAGCGGGTTCACCGGGACATCGTGGCGCTCGATGTAGTCGTCGACGTCGGCGGCGGTCCAGTTCGCGAGCGGGTTGACCTTGATCAACCCGCGGATGTCGCGGGCGACGATCGGTGAGTTGGCCCGCGTCTCCGACTCGTCCCGTCGGAGCCCGGACATCCAGGCGGCCTTGCCGGCGAGGGCGCGGTCGAGCTGACCGACCTTGACCGCCGAGCAGCAGTTCTCCGGGTCGACCTTCCACAGCTCGGGAGCGTGGGGAGCGACCGTCATGATCCGGAGGTTGAGGCCGTAGCGGCGACGCACGGTCTCGACCGTCTCGAGCGTCTCCGGGAAGTGGTAGCCGGTGTCGATGAAGACGACCTCGATCGCCGGAGCGACCTTGACCGCCAGATCGATCAGCACGGCGTCTGTCATCGACGCGGCCAGGGCGAGGTGGGGTCCGAAGCTGTCGGCCGCCCACTGGATGACCTTCGACGCGGACGCCCGTTCGAACTCGGCGTTGATCTCCGCGAGCTCGGAGTCGGTGTACGAGGCCGGAGTGAACGGACCGGGCGCCGGGTCGAGTCCGCTGGACTCACCGGCGACAGGGATCGTGAGAGCCATCAGACCGCGCACTCCGAATCGCCGATGACGGCCTCGTACGGGCCGGTCTCTCCGTAGTCGACGTAGAAGTCGGGGTTGGCCTCCGGCTCGGGGAACTCGTCGAGGTCCTTCAGCTCGGCGCCGATCGCCTTCGGTCCGCCCGAGCGCTCCAGCCACGATCCGAAGGCCTCGCCGTAGGTGCGCTCCTGCGCGTAGCGGCCGACGATGCGAACGACGGCCTGCGGCGCCGCCTTGGCCGGGAGTCGCAGAGCCTTCTGACCGAACTCGGCGCGCTCCTCGCCCACGTAGCCGCCGAGCAGAAGCTGGTACCCGGGAGCGGACTTGCCGTGTGCCCGCCGTTCGGCGCCGAAGAAGCCGATGTCGGCGATGTGGTGCTGTCCGCATGAGTTGGTGCAGCCCGAGATGTTGGTGCGCACCCCGTCGATCTCGGCCAGGCCTGCGGCCTCGAGTGCGTCGCCGATGGCGGAGGCGAGGCCTCGGCTCTGGGTCACGGCGAGGTTGCAGGTGTCGGCGCCCGGGCACGCGACGACGTCCCGGGCCAGCTCCGCCCCGGGGCGGGCCATGTCGATCGCCTCCAGGCGGGCGTGGAGGTCCTTCAGCTGATCCTCCGACAAGCCTCGGAACACGAAGTTCTGGCGGTTGGTGATGCGCACCTCTGCGTCGAAGTCCCGGGCGATGGCCGCGATGCCGCGGAACTGGGCGGCGGTGACGTCGCCGAGGCGGGACCACGCCAAGGCCGACACCGTGCCCTTGGCGACGCCGCGCACGACGTTGGCCTGCTCCCATCGCTGGTACTCCGAGGTCCCGGTCAGGAACACGGGAACGCCCTGTCCCATCGGGGTGACCGGACCCGTCGACGAGGCGCCGGCCGGTGCGTCGCCGTGCTCGGCGACCTCAGCGGGGATCCCGCCCGGCCACGACGACGATGCGAGCAGGAACTTGCGGGACGTGAGGATCCGGCGCTGCAGCTCCTCGAAGCCCAGCTCGTCCACGAGCCACTTCATGCGGGCGCGCAGCTTGTTGTTGCGGTTCCCGGCCTGTTCGAAGACCCGGACGCACGCCTCGATCGTGGGCAGGAGCTCCTCACGGGTCGTGAACTCCTCGAGAGCGAGAGCGGGGTGCGGGTTGGCGCCGAGTCCACCGGCGACGAACACGCGGAAGCCGCTCTCGATCTCACCGCCCGGGGTCTCCCGGTTGACCGCCACGACGCCGACGTCGTTGAACATGGCCTGACCGCAATCGGTGGAGCAGCCCGAGAAGTTGATCTTGAACTTGCGCGGCAGCCGCTGGCTGATCGGGTTGCGGAGGAAGTGGCGGAAAGTGGCCTCCGCCCAGGGCTGGATGTCGAGCGCCTCCTGCGGGCAGGCCCCGGCGAGGTGGCATCCCATGACGTTGCGCACGGTGTCGGAGCAGGCCTCGCGGGTCGTGAGTCCGACCGCAGCGAGCTCCCACAGCAGATCAGGCACCCGCTCCAGCTCCACGAAGTGGAACTGGACGTTCTGTCGCGTGGTCAGGTGGCCCCATCCGCGGCTGTAGCGCTCCGAGATGTCGGCGAGGCGCTCGAGCTGGAACGGTTCGATCGCTCCGTAGGGCGCCTTGATGCGGATCATCTGGTTGTGGCCGCCCTGGCGCTGGCCGTAGACGCCGTTCGCGAGTCGGAACACCTTGAAGACGTCGTCGTCCAGGTCGCCGTCCAGGTAGCGCGCCAGCTGCGCCTCGAACTTGCGGATGTCGGCGACCATGCCGGGATCGATGTCGATCCCGTCGATGGTTGCCGCACCCTGTTCATCGATCTCGATCGTCGTCATGTGAGTGCCTCGGTCGACTGCGTAGCGGCCCGTGCTGCGGTCTTCGACCGGGCCCCGGGAGGGGTCTCCGAATCACGACCGAACTGATCAAGTTTCCCAAACCCGACTCAGGCGGTCAACATTCCTGTTCGGCGACGGAATCTGCGTCGGTGACGTGCCGGGCTCGGTGACACGAGCGGCACCTCGGCTCCAACTCGTCGACGACGGTCCGTCTCGACTCGGCGTACGGCGGCACATGGTCGTAGTCGATGAGGTCGCGTCCACCGCACGTGACGCAGGCGTTTCCGTGCCGCTCGTCGACGACCCGCTTCTGGCGCGCAGTCGGATGTCGTCGCCTGAAGGTGGCGTCGATCGGTCGGCCGTCGATGCCATGGATGAGCGCCCGGATGAACGAGTCGCCGATCATCGACGCGACGTCGTGGTCCGAGACCGGCGTGCCGTCGTGCATGCTGCAGCCGTCGGCCCTCACGTGCACCAGGACCTCGCGGACGACCTGGGGATGTCCCCCGGCCAGGATGAGGCCGTGCAGACACCTGGCCCGTTGTCCGGCCAGGCTCCGCCGCCGTCCGCCCGGGACGCCGTCGTCGAAGCCGAGTCCCTTCTGCACCTTCGCGTCCACGGCCGCCATCAGCTCTGCCATGAGGACAGGGGGCAGAACGAGGGTCATCACGCTCATCCCGTCAGATTCCGTCCGCACCGTGAGGCGCGTCTCACGCTCGTGGCGCTCCGCCTCCTGTTCGGGAGACTCGTTGTCGAGCACCCACGCAGCAAGGGCTCGAGGCAGGTCGTTGACCGCAGTGCGGATCCCCAGCTCCACCAACTCGTCCGCTCGCTCCGGGTGCAGTGCCGTGACGCGGGTGACCGCCCTGGCAGCCGAGTAGCTGAGTCGACCGTCGGCGAACGCCGCTTCTGCGCTCCTGCAGCGGCCGAGCTCGTGGGAGACCCGAAGCCAGTCACGGGCGGTGCTCCTCGCGATGCCGTGGCGGTCGGAGAGCCACTCGGCGCAACTCGTGGCCCCGTCTCGTCCCCAGTCCCTGGAGGCGTCGTACGTCGCGAGAAGGAGGATCAGCTCGGACTGGGCTCGAGCCACGGTGCGGATGGCCCGTTCGACCTTCCATCGCAGAGTCCCCGAGTCGAGCACGTCTCCTGGAGCGTCGCTGCGTCCCGGGCTGTGTCGATCCTCGTTCGCCGGCGATGTCGGCTCCGGTGACGTGGCCATGGGCGTCCTCCCGTGTGGCGGCAGTCGAGCCTGCCGAACGTGGGAGCCGAACCGGTTCCGAGCCCGGCCGCAGCCGGTGAGACGACGATAGAACACCGCTCTGACACCGACCCTGTGCCACTCACAACCGCCGCCACTCAGAGTGGCCGACCACGCGTCAGCTGACGCGAATCCGGGTGCGATCGTCGACTCAGAGTGGGGAACGCGGGGTCGAGGTGGACTTGAGAGCCGAGAGAACAGCGACCCCCCGAGGTGAGAGGCGGTATCCGACCTCCAGGCTCTCGGTGAGCCCGAGCGCCTTGAGCTTCCGCACGTCCGCCTTGAAGGTGAGCTTCTCTCGGCCGAACGACTCGGCCAGGTCGGCGGCCCGGACACCCGGGCGGGTCTCGATCAGTTCGAGGACGGTCCGGGTCCAGGGACCGTGCTGGGACCGTTGGTCCATCCTCGAGAGCCGCTTCGTGATCTCGCCCAGCTGCTCGGCTGTCAGCGAGACGTCCTCTCGGAGGGCGATGCGAGGATCCTCACCGGCGACGTGGAACCGGATCACGTACAGGTCGCCGTCGCGGTCGAGCGGGGTCGACCCGAGCGCGTCAGCGGCGGAGGACCAACCGGCCTTCATGGCGTCGTCGTCGGTCAGATCCGCCGGCGCGATGCGCTCGACGGACTCGATCGCGAGCACGCCGATCCTCGTCGTGAGCGTCCCGCCGGTCCGCACCGTCGGGCGCTTCCAACGTCGGAGGGCCGCGGTGACGGTGCCATCCGCGATGGCATCCAGGTCGCTCGACCTGAAGAGCACGATGCCGTCAGTCGCGGAGCAGCTCGGCGACTCGGAACGCGAGGTCGAGCGACTGACGACCGTTGAGCCGAGGGTCGCACATGGACTCGTAGCGGAGGCCCAGGTCGTCGTCGACCAGGTCCTCGGCGCCGCCGAGGCACTCCGTCACGTCGTCGCCGGTGAGCTCGACGTGGACGCCGCCCGGCCAGGTCCCTTCTGCGGCATGCGCGTCGAAGAAGCCCTTGATCTCGCCGAGGATGGCGTCGAAGTGGCGGGTCTTGCGTCCGCTCGGCGCCGTGAAGGTGTTGCCGTGCATCGGGTCGCAGGCCCAGACGACCGGGTGGCCGGCATCGGTGACAGCTCGCAGGAGGGGTCGCAGGCCGTCGGTGATGGCGTCTGCGCCCATCCGCGTGATCAGCGTCAGGCGGCCCGGAACCTTCTCGGGGTTGAGGCGCTCGCACAGAGCCAGCACCTCGTCGGGCGTGGCCGTCGGACCGACCTTCACTCCGATCGGGTTGCCGATCCCGCGGAAGAACTCGACATGCGCGTCCTCGAGCCCGCGGGTGCGCTCGCCGATCCAGATCATGTGCGCCGAGCAGTCGTAGAAGTCGCCGGTGAGCGAGTCGCGCCGGGTGAGTGCCTCCTCGTAGCCGAGGACGAGGGCCTCGTGGCTCGTGTAGAAGTCGACCTCCTTCAGCGCCGGCACCGTGTCGGGGTCGAGACCGCAGGCCCGCATGAAACGGAGGGCGCGGTCGATCTCCTGCGCCAGCTGCTCGTAGCGGAGGGCTTCGGGACTCGACCGGACGAACTCCTGCGTCCACTGGTGGACGCGGCCGAGGTCGGCGAACCCGCCCTTGGTGAAGGCCCTGAGCAGGTTCAGCGTCGACGCGGACTGGTGGTAGGCCTCGATGAGGCGCTGCGGGTCGGGGACACGTGCCGCTGCGGTGAACGCGATGTCGTTGACCATGTGGCCGCGGAAGCTCGGGAGCCCCACCCCGTCGACGGTCTCGGTGCCCGACGAGCGGGGCTTGGCGAACTGTCCGGCGATCCGCCCGACCTTCACGGCGGGCACGCCGGCCGAGTAGGTGAGGACGACGGCCATCTGCAGGATGACCCGCAGCCGCTCACGGATCGAGTCGGCGGAGAACGCCTCGAACGACTCGGCGCAGTCGCCGCCTTGCAGCAGGAACGCCTCGCCGGCGGCCACTCGGCCGAGGTCGGCGGTGAGCTGACGGGCCTCCCCGGCGAACACCAGCGGCGGGTACGACGACAGCGTCTTCAACGTGCTGTCGAGGACGGCCTCGTCGGGCCACTCCGGCTGCTGCTCGGCAGGACGCTCACGCCAGGACGCGACGGTCCATGGGGCGCGCTCGTCTGCGGGGGAGGGCGTGTCGGCCATGTCGCTCAGGCTACCCGTGGGCGCGGTGCACGCCGAAGCGGGAAACCCGCCCGTTCCCGACGATCAGGCGGGGCTGGCGGCGAGCGCCCGGTCCCGGACCGTGGTCACGGCCCGCTTGACCAGTCGGCGAGCAGCCTCGGCGGTCACGCCGAGGTCTTCGCCGACCTCGCGGTAGCTGCGGCGGCGGCCGTCGGACAGGCCGAAGCGTGCCTCCACCGCCGAGCGGGCCCGCGGGTCCAGCACGTCGAGCAGGCCGTGGAGCCACTCCTCGTGCTCGGCGCTCAGGAGGTCGTCCTCCGGCCCGGGGCGGTCGTCGGCGAGCAGGTCGACGAGCTCGTTGGAGTCGTCGTCGCCGACGGTCCGGTCGAGCGACGTCGGGGTGGTGAGGCGGTGCAGACGTGCGTTCTCGTCGTCGAGCTCGTCGCCGTCGCCGGAGACGGAGCGAAGAGCCCCACGGAGGGCGGCGGACCGGTCGCCGGGCAGGCGGACGAGCGAGGCCTTCTGGTCGAGGGCCCTGCCGATCGCCTGGCGGATCCAGAAGGTGGCATAGGTCGAGAACTTGAAGCCCTTGCGCCAGTCGAACTTGTCGACGGCGTGCTCGAGGCCGAGGTTCCCCTCCTGCACCAGGTCGAGCAGCTCCATGCCGGGCGGCAGGGGGTAGCGGCGTGCGACGCTCACCACCAGGCGCAGGTTCGCCCGGATGAAGCGATCCTTCGCCGCTGCGGCTGCGGCGATCTGCTTGTCGAGGTCACGGCCCCGTTCCCCGGCCGCCTTGCGGCGCCGTGCCTCGGTTCCCGCCTCGATCGTGCGCGACAGCTCGCGCTCCTCCTCGGCGTTGAGAAGTGCGACAGCACCGATCTCGTTCAGGTACATCCCTACGGAATCGCTCATCTGATTCCATCCCTCTGGTGTCAGCTCACTGAACGGCGCGGCGCCGGTCGAGGATTCGGCTGCGTTCAACCCCGACTCGTTGATGATCGGCGCTCAGGTTCAGGAGTTGAGAGGTCGTCCGGCCCATTTGCGACGGTTTTCCGGATCTGCCGCTACGATCCGCCGATGGCCTCGGGGGTGGAGGACGGTCCGCCCGAACCCTCGGCGGTGGCTCCCGGCAACCGGGCCGAGCCGCTGTCGCCCCGTCGGGTGGGCGTCTTCGGGGGAACGTTCGATCCTCCCCACATCGGCCATCTGGTGCCCGCACTGCGCGTCGCAGAGGAGCTGTCCCTCGACGTCGTCCTCATGGTCGTCGCGAACGTGCCGTGGCAGAAGGTGGGCTCTCGCCGGATCAGTCCGGCAGCCGACCGTCTCGACATGCTCCGGGCGGCGGTGGACGGCGTCGACGTCCTCGAGGCGAGCGACATGGAGATCCGACGCGGCGGGGAGACCTTCACGGTGGACACGATGGCCGAGCTGCGCCGCTCCCGACCCGACGACGACCTGGTCCTCATCCTGGGATCGGACGCCGCCGCCGGTCTGGACACGTGGCACCGGCCCGACGAGCTCCGTCGCACGTGTCGTCTGGCCGTGGTGGAGCGGCCGGGGACGCCCGTCGTGGTGCCCGACGGGTTCCGGGCCGAACGCGTCGTCGCTCCGGTCCTCGACGTCTCGTCCACGGACCTGCGACGGCGCGTGGCCGAGGGTCGGTCAGTGCGCTACCTGGTCCCGGACGGTGCTGTCGCCATCCTCGAGCGGCGCCGCCTCTATCGTGGCGCCCATGACGGCGACCGAGAGTGAGACCGCGCAGGTCGTGAGCGGTCCGCCGAGTTCTGATGCCGCGTCGGACGTGGCGCCGGTCGTCCGTCGCCGCAGGGTGGAGCAGACCGGCCGCGGCTCGCGTGGCTCCTCCGGTCGTGGAGGTGGCGGTCGAGGCGGCGCGCACACCGTGTGGTGGCAGCTCGCGACGACGGTCGTGTTCGTCGCCCTGCTCATCGGTCTGGCCTTCACCGGATACCGCGCCAGTCGACTCATCACCGGCGGTGGGACCAAGGCGGTCACCGACCCCGACGCTCCCGGGTACGTGGCGGAGGTCAGACCGACACCCGTCGACCTCGTGGCGATCACCACGGACGCCGGCGCTCTGGCCGGAGTCCTCATCGTCTCCGGTGCCGGAGCGGACTCCGGCGGCACCGTGTCCGCCCTGCCTGCGACGTTCTCCGCCGGACCCGGTGAGTCCGGGACCTACCCGCAGATCGCCGACGCCTACGCCTCGGGCGGGCTGGACGAGCTCCGCACGGTGCTCGGAACGGGGCTGACGTTCGGCTTCACCTCGGCCGAGGAGGTGACGGCGGCGGACCTCACGGCGCTGGCCGGTCTCGCAGGGCCGTTGACGGTCAAGAACGTCGACAACCTGATCGACTCCCCGGACCGCGGCGTCATCGGTATGGACCCGTCGAAGGAGACCGTCCGCTACAGGGCCGGCGAGGTCGTCCTGCAGCCGGGGGACGTGGCCGGGTTCCTCGCGTTCGCCGGCATCGGCGAGGAAGCGGATCGCCAGATGCTGCGCCACATGGCCGTGTGGCAGGAGCTGCTCACCGTGCTCAAGGGGAAAGACCTCTCGAAGCTCGGCGACCAGGACCCGAACGGTGGTCTGAGCGCTGTCGTCGAGATGTTCGGCGACCTCGAGGGTGGTGAGATCGTGTACGAGCCGGTGCCCGTGGTGCAGGAGACGATCCCCGGGACCGTGTTCACCGCCGTCATGCCCGACGTCGCCGCGCTTCCCGGCTACGTGGCCAAGGTCGCGCCCTTCCCGACGTCGGCCACTCCTGGCCAGCGTGCGCGGGTCGAGCTGCTGAACGGCACGTCGAGTGACGATGCGACGTTGCTCGCCGCCCCCAAGATCGTCGCGGCCGGCGGTGAGATCTCGCTGCTCGGCAACGCCGACTCGTTCGACAAGCCGGCGACCGAGGTCCAGTACATGGCGCCCGAGGCCAAGGACGCCGCCGATGCCATCGCCACGGCCCTGGGTGTGACGGCGACGACGACGACCTCGGAGTCCGGGGGTATCGACGTGCGCGTGATCGTCGGTGGGGATCGCACGTCGTGACCGTTCCCGCAACAGAGGAGTCGCTGCGGACCGCGCTCGTCGCAGCCCACGCCGCCGAGGACAAGCTGGCCACCGACGTCCTGGTGCTGCACGTCGGGCCCGTCGTCGGGATGTGCGAGTACACGGTGCTCGCTACCGGGGCCAACGACCGCCAGGTGAAGGCGATCGTCGACGCGGTCGAGGAGCGCGTGGCCCGGGAGCTCGACGATCGGCCGCGCTCGGTCGAGGGGTCCGACGCCCGGCGCTGGGTCCTCCTGGACTACGGGGACGTGGTCGTCCACGTGTTCCTGGCGGAGGAGCGCGACTACTACCGGCTCGAGCGCCTCTACGCCGACGCCCCGGTCGTCGAGCGGACCTGAGCCGTCGCGAGGGCCGGACCGATCCGGGCCGGCGGGTCAGATCAGGTCGGCGACTGCGTGTCGCCGGACGCGCTCAGCCGTGCGCCGGCGGTGAGGCCACCCCAGAGCACCACGAACCCGCCGATCGCCAGGACGCCGCAGAGTGCGGCGACGAAGCCCCACGCCGTCGGCGTGTCCTCGGTCGCGTTCCACACGTCGACGTAGGTGAGGAGAGCGAGGACGGCACCGAGCGTCCCGGCGATGATCATCCAGGCGCCGAGGCGGACCTTGCCCCGGGCAGCGATGACGGCCTGGCGCTTCGCCGCCGGGTCGCTGGGGGTGGGATCGGTCGACATGGCCCGGTTCTACCGCACGGTCGGGTCCGACGTCGTCACCCGTTGCGGGCGGTTGTCGGGCTTGCCGGCCGATCGCTGGCCATCGCGGCGACGACGTCGAGGGTCGCCGAGAACGACGAAGGGGCCCGACCGACCGGCCGAACCCCTTGCTGTCTCAGGTCTCTCCGAGTGGAGCCGATGGGAATCGAACCCACGACCTCTTCCATGCCATGGAAGCGCTCTCCCAACTGAGCTACGGCCCCGTGAGGGGGCCACTGTAGCCGCCCGGTTCGCGGCCCGCGAATCGAGGACGGGATGGCGCAGCGCAGCGGCGGGCGGGCCGCAGGGCCGGCGGAACCGTGTCGGGGCCGGCTGGGTGCTGTCAGTATCCTGCGGCCATGTCTGCAGCTGCGAGCGCCGATCCTGCGAGCTCTCCCGAGGCGCCGGCGGTGTCGCCGTACGAGCCCCAGGTGATCGAGCCGCACTGGCAGTCCTACTGGCGCGAGCACGGCACCTACGAGGTCGACAACGACGACCCGCGGCCACGGAGCTACGTCCTGTCCATGTACCCGTACCCCTCGGGTGCCGCGCACATGGGTCACGTCCGCAACTACACCTTCGGGGACCTGCTGACCCGGTACCGCACGATGCAGGGCGAGGCGGTCCTGTCGCCGATGGGCTTCGACAGCTTCGGCCTGCCCGCGGAGAACGCCGCGATCAAGACCGGCCTCCACCCGCGCATCTTCACCGACGAGCGCATCGAGATGCTCCGCAGCTCGATCACCCGCATCGGCGGCGTCTACGACTGGCGTCGGGAGGTGCGCAGCCACAGCCCCGAGAACATCCACTGGTCCCAGTGGATCTTCCTCAAGCTGTTCGAGGCCGGCCTGGCCTATCGCAAGGCCGCGCCGGTGAACTGGTGTCCGGGCTGCCAGACCGTGCTGGCCAACGAGCAGGTCGTCGACGGCCGTTGCGACCGGTCCGGCGACGTGGTCGAGCGCCGGGACCTCGAGCAGTGGTACTTCCGCATCACCGACTACGCCCAGCAGCTGCTCGACGACCTGGACCTGGTGCAGTGGCCAGAGCGCGTCATCACCCAGCAGCGCAACTGGATCGGCCGCTCGGAGGGTGCGGAGTTCGAGATGGCGGTGGTCGGCGCCGACGGGACGCCCCGGAGCGATCTCCCCGGCGTCCCCAGCGTGCGGGTCTTCACCACCCGGCCCGACACCAGCTACGGCATGTCGTTCTGCGTCCTCGCACCCGAGCACCCGCTGGTCGAGGTGATCACCACCGCGGAGCATCGAGCCGACGTCGAGCGGTTCGTCGAGCGGGCTCGGCGGACGTCGGAGATCGACCGGCTCTCCACCGACGGGGGGCTCGAGGACCGGGGCTGCAGCACCGGCGCGTTCGCCCTGAACCCGTTCACGGGTCAGCCCGTCCCGATCTACCTGGCCGACTACGTGCTCGCCACCTACGGGACCGGAGCGGTCATGGCGGTGCCCGGCGAGGACCAGCGCGACTGGGACTTCGCCGTCGCGTTCGGCCTGCCGATCATCGAGACCGTCGAGCGGCCGGACGGATGGGACGGCCAGGCGTACTCGGGTCCCGGCGTGCACGTGAACTCGCCGGTGGACCCGTCCGCCGTGCCGGGCCCGGACCTGAACGGCCTCGACGTGGCCACCGCCAAGGACCGGGCGATCGCCTGGCTGGAGGAGGACCAGCGCGGTGAGCGCACGGTCAACTTCCGGCTCCGCGACTGGCTGGTCTCGCGCCAGCGGTTCTGGGGGTGCCCGATCCCGATCGTCTACTGCGAGTCGTGCGGGCCGCGTCCGGTCCCGCTCGACCAGCTCCCGGTTCTGGCGCCCGACGACGTGGAGTTCCGGCCGACCGGGCAGTCGCCGCTGCAGTCCCACGAGGGCTTCCTGCACACGACCTGCCCCGACTGCGGCGGACCGGCGACCCGTGAGACGGACACGATGGACACGTTCGTGGACTCCTCGTGGTACTTCCTGCGGTTCTGCGATCCGTGGAGCTCCGACGCGCCCTTCTCCAAGGAGGCGGTCGCCGGATGGATGCCGGTCGACCAGTACATCGGAGGGGCGGAGCACGCGGTCCTGCACCTCATGTACGCGCGCTTCTTCACCAAGGCGCTCTCCGACCTGGGCGTGGCACCTGCCGAGTTGCGGGAACCGTTCACGCGGCTGTTCACGCAGGGGATGATCCGTCTCGACGGCACGAAGATGTCCAAGTCGAAGGGCAACCTCGTCGCGCCCGAGGAGATCATCGACACCTACGGCGCCGACACGCTGCGCCTGGCCCATCTGGCGGTCAAGCCGCCCGAGGAGGACGTCGACTGGGAGGACTTCGGCCTCGACGGCTGTGCGAGGTTCCTGAACCGGGTGTGGCGGCTGTCGGTCCCCGACTCCGACCTCCTCGCCCGAACCCGTGACGGAGAGCGCACCGACGCCGACCGGGCCGTCGAGCGCGCCACCCACCGCCTGATCGCGGATGTGACCGACGCGTTCGAGCGCTGGTCCTACAACGTGGCCATCGCCCGCTCCATGGCGTTCGTGAACGAGCTGTACAAGTACGTCCAGTCCGACGACGGCCCGCACGACGAGGTGATCGACCAGGCGATCGACACGCTCGTCCTGCTCCTCGCGCCCGCCGCGCCGCACGCGTCGGCAGAGATCTGGTCGCGTCGAGGAGCGGCGGTGGGCGCCCCCGGCCGCCACGTGCACGCGGAGCCCTGGCCGGTGGCCGATCCCGACCTCTTGGTCGAGGACACCGTCACCATGGTCGTCCAGGTGGCCGGCAAGGTCAGGGACCGCATCGAGGTGCCGGCCGGGGCCTCCGACGAGGAGTGCGAGGCGCTGGCCCTGGCGTCGGAGAAGGTGCAGGCGATCCTCGGCGGCTCCGCTCCCCGCAAGGTGATCGTGCGCGCCCCCAAGCTGGTCAGCGTCGTTCCCTGAACCCCGCTCGAGATGGGGCTGGGAACGGCCCGCTGGGGGAAGATGACGGGAACGTAACCTTCTCGTCACCTCCGGAGTCAGAACCCACGTGCCATCCGAGCTGTCCCTGATCTCCCGCATCGAGTCCGTCGCCGAGAACGGCGCCGGCAAGGTCACCTTCGTCGCCGGAGACGACCACGAGACCCTCGACTGGGGTCAGCTGCACCAGGAGGCCCGTGCCGTCGCGGCGGCGCTCCAGGCCAGGGGAGTGGGGCCGGGCGACCACGTGGCGCTGCTCGGTCCGACCACCCGCCGCCTGGTGACCGCCATCCAGGCGATCTGGCTGACCGGCGGGGCCCTGGTCACCATGCCGCTGCCCATGCGGATGGGCGCGCTCGACCAGTTCATCGAGCAGACCCGCAACCGGATCCGCCGCTCCGACTCCAAGGTCGTGGTCATCGACAGCCAGCTCGCGGCGTTCGTGGAGCCCGTGCCGGGTGACCCGCCGTTCATCGGTCTCGACGAGCTGTTCGACGCCGCCGGGCCCACCTCCGACGACTACGTGCGCCCGGCGGACGACCCCGATGCGCTCGCGGTCCTCCAGTTCACCTCGGGTTCGACCTCCGAGCCCAAGGGGGTGATGCTCCCGCACCGCAACATCTGCAACAACCTCGACGGGGCGTGGATCGCGGCCGAGCTGTCCCACGAGGAGGTGATCGTCAGCTGGCTGCCGCTGTACCACGACATGGGTCTCGTCGGACTCCTGACGATCCCGATGACCCGGGACACCAACCTGGTGCAGGGCGCGCCGCAGGACTTCCTCGCCAAGCCGATCCGCTGGATGAGGTGGCTGACCGAGTTCAACGGCACCGCATCGGCCGGTCCCAACTTCTCCTTCGCCCTGGCCGCCCGAGCTCTCAAGCGCACCGACGAGGAGCTGCAGCTGTCCCAGGTGCGGATGTTCCTGAACGGCGCCGAGCCGATCGACGCGCCGACGTTCCGCCGTTTCCTCGAGGCGGGGGAGCGGTTCGGCCTCGATCCCGGCACCGCGTTCCCTGCGTTCGGGATGGCCGAGGTGTGCATCGCCGGCTGCTTCCCCACGCCCGGCAAGGGCCTGATCACCGACGTCGTGAGCCGGGAGGCTCTCGAGTCCGAGCAGCGGGCGGTGCCGGTCGACCCCGGGACCGAGGGGGCCGTCGAGCTCGCCCAGCTGGGCCGCCCGGTTCCGGGACTCGAGATCTCGATCATCGACGTGGCCACCGGTGAGCCGTGCGGCGAGCGCCAGGTCGGAGAGCTGCGCATCGCCGGCAACTCCCTGACGGTCGGCTACTACAACCAGCCCGAGGCCACGGCCGAGCTGATCACCGAGGACGGGTGGCTCAACACCGGCGACCTGGCGTACACCGTCGGCGGCGAGCTCGTGGTGTGCGGCCGCATCAAGGACGTGATCATCGTCGGCGGACGCAACATCTACCCGCAGGACATCGAGAAGGTGGTCGGCGAGGTCGAGGGCATCCGCACGGGCAACGTGATCGCGTTCGGCATCGAAGGGCGTCAGGGCGCCCAGGACGTGATCGTCGTGGCCGAGTCGAAGGCCGCCGGTCACGAGGAGCTCAAGCGCGAGGTCACCCGGCGGGTCACGGAGTCGGTGGGCATCCCGCCCAAGGCCGTCATCCTGGTCCAGCCCGGGTCGGTGCCCAAGACGTCGTCGGGCAAGCTGCAGCGATCCGCGTGCCGGATCCAGTACCT
Organism: Actinomycetes bacterium; assembly: GCA_023434535.1. Lineage (GTDB taxonomy): Bacteria > Actinomycetota > Acidimicrobiia > Acidimicrobiales > Microtrichaceae > Dermatobacter. Next base: position 31,403 of record JAEYSR010000171.1, on the reverse strand, counting down.
GGCCGACGAGCTGGACGTGCTCGAACCCGCCTGAGCCGTTCCGGCGGGCTCGAACCCGCCTGAGCCGGCCCGGCCCGCGACAGCCACGGGATCGCGGGACGCCACGAGCCTCCCCGGATGGGCGCCGCGCCCGGCGCCCCTCGGTCTACTGTGACGCCTGCCACGTCGGCGGCGGGTGCTGTGCGGCGGGTGGGGGATGGCCGCACGGCCGCTTCCCGGGGGATCTCATCCGGGGGCTCATGAGATGAGCGGACGTCAGTCGACGCTGCAGACGGGGCGACGAGGGTGAGCGGGGCGCGCCCCGTGCACGTGCCGGCCGAGGTGCGCCGGGCGACGCGGGCGATCGGGCCCGCGATCGCGGTGGTGGTCATCCAGGCAATCTGGTTCCCCATGCCCGCGGGTGGCGTGCTGTCCGGGATCATCCTGGGACTGCTCGGCGCGCTCGGCGCGATGGGCCTGGCCCTCGTCTGGCGTGCGAACCGCGTCATCAACTTCGCCCAGGGCGACTTGGGAGCGTTCCCCGCCACGCTGGCGGTGCTGCTGATCACGCTCGCCGGGCTGCCGTGGCTGCTCGGACTCGTGGCGGGCCTGGGAGCGGCGATCCTCACGGGTCTCCTGGCCGACGTCCTCGTGATCCGGCGGTTCCACCGGTCTCCCCGGCTCATCATGACCGTGGCGACGATCGGCCTGTCGCAGGTCCTGGCCTTCGCGGCGCTGCTGCTCCCCGACCTCTGGGGGGAGGGCCCGGCGGTGCGGTCCCTGCCCGCTCCGTTCTCGCTCAGCGTGGAGTTCGGCGGCGTCGCCTTCGACGCAAACGACGTGATCGCCCTGGTGGCTGCTCCGCTGCTCCTCGCCGGGGTCGCGCTGCTCCTCAGGTTCACCGACACCGGCGTCGCCGTCCGGGCCTCGGCGGAGCGGACCGAGCGCGCCTCGCTGCTCGGCATCCCGGTGCGTCGGCTCGAGGCTCAGGTGTGGACCCTCGCCGCCGTGCTGTCCTTCAGCTCGGTCGTGCTGACCGCCGGTGTGGCGAGCCTGCCGTTCGGCATCGGCCTCGGCCTGTCGGTCCTCCTGCGGGCCCTGGCCGCCCTGGTCGTCGGACGGATGACGCACCTGGTGGCCATCACCACGACGGCGGTGGCCCTCGGCGTGCTCGAATCGGGAATCCGGTGGAACACCGGCGAATCCTGGCTGGTGACGCCGTTCCTGGCCGCGCTCATCGTGATCAGCCTGCTGCTCGAGCGCCGGTCGACCAGCCGGGCGGACCAGGACCAGACGTCGTCGTGGCGCACCACCGGCGACGTCCGTCCGACGCCCCTGTCGCTCGCCCGACTGCCGGAGGTGAGGGCGGCCAGGTGGGCCGTCGCCCTGGTGGTCGCCGCGGCTGCTCTCGGCCTGCCGCACCTGATCGGGACCAACGGCCAGCTGAAGGCCGGGGTCATCCTCGTGTTCGCCACGATCGGGACGTCGATCGTCGTCCTGACCGGGTGGGCGGGCCAGGTCTCGCTCGGCCAGATGGCCTTCGTCGGCGCGGGCGGCGCGGTCGGTGCCTGGGCGATGGTGGAGAGGGGCTGGGACCCGGTGCTGGCCATGGTCGTCGCAGCGGTCGTCGGTGCCGTCGTGGCAGTGCTCGTCGGGCTCCCGGCGCTCCGCCTGCGCGGGATGTACCTCGCCGTGACCACGCTGGCGCTGTCGATCGCGGCGTCGGACTGGATCTTCTCGAACAAGATCGCCGACTGGATCCCACGGGGGTCCTTCCCGAGGCCGGCCCTGTTCGGGCGGATCGAGCTCGACTCGCCGCTGCGCATCTACTACCTGGCACTCGCCGTGCTGGTGCTGGCCGTCCTGGCGCTCCGGGGCGTGCGCAGCAGCCGGACGGGCAGGGTCCTGATCGCCCTGAGGGACTACGAGGCCGGCGTGACCGCGTACGGCGTGTCGACGACGCGGGCCAAGCTCGGCGCGTTCGCCCTGTCCGGATCCGTCGCCGCCGTGGCCGGGGTGGTGCTGGTGATCAGCCAGGGCGCGTTCCGGGACGTCACCTACGGGCCCGACCAGTCGATCGAGGTGTTCGTGGCGACCGTCATCGGTGGGCTCGGGTCGTTGGCCGGCGCGGTGATCGGGGCGGTGTACCAGAGGGGAGCGATGTGGCTCCTGCCGGCGCCGTGGTCGTTCCTGGCGACGGGACTGGGAGTCCTCCTGGTGCTGGTGTCGATGCCCGACGGCCTGGGAGGGCTCGCGTTCAGGATCCGTGACCGCTTCCTGGCGTGGGCGGCGCGTCGTCACGGCGTCTCGAACCTGGCGATCGACCGGACCCACCTCGACGACGACGACGGTGCGCTGGGGCGTGCCGCGGCGACGGTGGACGCACAGCTCGAGCCCGAGTCGGAGGTGGTGTCGTGACCGTCGTCGACGCCGAGGTCGATCAGGATCCTCGGATCACGGGCGAGGACTTCCGGGAGTCGGTGAAGGGGATCGTGTCGCCCCGCCGGTGGGCCGCCAACGTCGCCCACCCGCTGAAGGCCGTCGGCGAGGTCGCGGGGTCCGGGCCGGTGTTCGCCCTGCTGGTGCTGTTCGGCCTCAACTGCGTCGACGAGCTCGATCGCACCGGCTTCGGAATCCTGCTGCCGAACATCAGGGATGCGTTCGGCATGTCGAACACCGGGATCCTGACCCTGGTGGCGCTGACGCTGCTCGGCGCCTTCCTGATGCAGATGCCGATCGCGGTCTGGGCCGACAGGGGCAACCGCGTGTTCATCACGCTGCTCGGGGCTGCGGCCTGGGCGGCGTTCTCGGTGATGACCGGGCTGTCGACCGCCATCTGGATGCTGATCGTCGCCCGCGCCGGCGCCGGCATCGGTCGGGCCGTCGTCGACCCGACCCACTCGTCGCTGCTGTCGGACTGGTTCGCGGTCGACCGGCGCCCGGCGGTGTTCAGCTTCCACCGCGCCGCCAACGTCCTCGGCCAGTTCCTCGGCCCGCTGCTGGCCGGTGGCCTCGCGTACGTCTTCGACTGGCGGGTGCCGTTCCTGGTGTTCGCCGTGCCCACCGTGCTGCTGGTGATCGCCGGGACCCGGATGAAGGAGCCCGTCAGGGGAGCGCAGGAGCGCCTTGCCGCCGGCGCGTCCGCCGAGGTGGCGGCGACGGCGGAGCCGATCCCGAGCTTCGCCGAGTCGTGGCGGCTGCTCTGGAAGATCGAGGTCCTGCGACGCATCTGGTACGCCGTGCCGTTCCTGGCCGTGTCGCTGATCGGCTTCGTGTCGCTCGCCAGCCTGCTGTACTCCGACGTGTACCGCCTCGACGAGCTGCAGCGCGGCTACCTGGCGGCGATGGTCGAGCCGTTCCAGCTCATCGGCCTGGCCGTGGGAGCGCGGCTCGGGACCCGCCTGTTCCTGAAGTCGCCGGCGCTCATCTTCCGACTGCTGCGGTGGGTGAGCTTCAGCGCCGCCGTGCTGGCCGCCGGGTTCGCCCTCGCTCCGAACATCTGGCTGGCCGTCGTGTTCAACATCCTGCTGACGGCCGACCTCGCCATCCTCCTGCCCGGAATCCTCGCGACGTTGTCGCTCGCCATCCCGGCCCGGGCCCGTGCCGTCGGGTTCTCGGTGGCGTCGTGGTGGGCGATCCCGGGGCTCGCTCTGCTCCCGCTCATCGGGTGGATCGGCGACAACTGGGGCACCCGGCTGGGAATGCTCGTGATGACGCCGATCCTGCTGGTCGGAGGTCTGATGATCTCCTCGGGCGGCTCGGTCATCGGTCGCGACATCGAGGACGTCTGGAAGTCGTCGATGGCCCGGTCCCAGGCCCTGCTGGACCGGCGGGAAGGCCGGTCCAAGCTGCTCGTCGTCCGGGACCTCAACGTGGGCTACGACGGGCTCCAGGTCCTGTTCGACGTGAACATGGAGGTCGCCGAGGGCGAGATCGTCGCGCTCCTCGGCACCAACGGCGCCGGCAAGTCGACGCTGCTGCGTGCCGTCACCGGCATCACCGAGGCGGACTTCGGAGCAGTCCTCTTCGACGGCCGCGACATCACCCACGCCCCGCCCAACGAGATCGCCGCGCTGGGCGTCGCCTCGATGCCGGGCGGCGCCGGGGTCTTCCCGGGGCTGACCGTCCGGGAGAACCTGCGGTCCGCGGGTTGGCTGATCCGCCGGGACAAGGACGTCCTCGCGTCACGGGTGGAGGAGGTCCTCGAGGTCTTCCCGATCCTGCGCGAGCGGTTGGAGGAGCCCGCCTCGAACCTCTCGGGTGGCCAGCAGCAGATGCTGGCGCTCGGGATGGCGCTGCTGGCCCGACCCAAGCTCCTGATCATCGACGAGCTCAGCCTCGGCCTGGCACCGGTCGTCGTGGGCAAGCTGGCGGAGCTGGTGCGCGACGTGGCGGCCGGAGGCACGACCGTCCTGCTCGTCGAGCAGTCCGTCAACGTGGCGCTGGGGATGGCCAGCACGGCGTACTTCATGGAGCGGGGCCGGGTTCAGTTCTCGGGCCCCGCGGAGGAGCTGCTCGAACGACCCGACCTGCTGCGGGCGGTGTTCCTCGCCGACTCGGCGTCCGCGTCCGCCGGCGGCCCTGCGCCGAACGGCTCTGCTCCCGACGGCTCTGCTCCCCACGGCGCAGGCCCCGACGGTGCCGTTCGGAACGGCGCTGTCCCGAACGGTGTCGACAACGGCGCCGCCCGCAACGGCTCTCCGACGAACGGTGCTGCCACACCTGCGGCGGGGACGAACGGTTCTGCGGGCCCCGGGCCCGACGGAGCACCGTCGTCGCCCGAGGTGGCCGCTGCGACGCCGGCGCTGCAGCTCGTGAACCTGACCCGCCGGTTCGGCGGCATCAACGCCGTGGACCGGGTCGACCTCACGGTCGCGCCCGGCGAGATCGTCGGACTGATCGGCCAGAACGGGGCGGGCAAGACGACGATCCTGGATCTCGTCAGCGGGTTCCAGCCCGTCGACGCCGGTCGGATCCTGCTCGCCGGTCGCGACGTGTCGGCCATGTCGCCGGCGCAGCGGGCCCGGGCCGGACTCGGGCGGACGTTCCAGGGCGGCCGCCTGTTCCCCGGGCTGACGGTGGCGGAGACGGTGGCCGTCTCGCTGGATCGATCCGTGGCAGTGCGGGATCCGATCAACGCCGCTCTGCGGATGCCGGCGGCCCACGACAGCGAGATGGCGGTGGGCCGTCGGGTCCGGCAGCTGTTGGAGCTGTTCGGGCTGATGCCCTACCGCGACAGCTTCACCGCCGAGCTCTCGACCGGAACCCGGCGCATCGTGGAGCTGGCCTGCGTGGTGGGCCACCAGCCGTCGGTCCTCCTGCTCGACGAGCCTGCCGGCGGCGTCGCCCAGAAGGAGGTGGAGCAGCTCGGCGCCCTCCTGCGACGGATCTGCGACGAGCTCGGTTGCGCCATGTTGGTGATCGAGCACGACATGCCCCTGGTGGCGGGGCTGGCCGACCGGTTGGTGGCGCTGGAGACCGGGGCGGTCATCGCCGAGGGCCGACCCGGCGACGTGCTGGCCGATCCGAGGGTGATCGCCTCCTACTTGGGCGACGACCACCTGGCGGTGGCGAGGTCCGGGGGGACGTGACAGGCGGAGCACAGCGAGTCAGGCAGGCAGTCCAGTCGTCGGTGGTGCCGGCGCAGCCGTGATCGGGGGATCCGTATGAAGACCATGGAAGATCCGCAGGACTCGGGCAGCAGCGCCCTCCGCAAGTGGGGGCCGCTCGTGGCGGTGGTGGCGGTCGTCGCCGTCGTCGTCGGCCTGCTCGTCACCAGCGGTGGCGACGACGACTCCGCGTCGTCGACCACCACGACGGCCGCCGACGGTGTGTCCGAACTGCCGGAGGGCGTCGTGTCGTTCACGTCCGCGGAGGCGGACGGCACGGTCGACGACATCGACTGGGGCGACCGCTGCGACACCGAGAGCGGGGTCCTGGCGATCCCGATCTTCCCGGCGCCCGAGTGCTACGCCCCGTTCAAGGGCGACAACGGCGGCGACACGGCCACGGGTGTCACCGCCGACACCATCAAGATCGTCGTCTACCTGCCCCAGAAGGACGACCCGATCCTGAGCTTCATCTACAAGCAGGTCGGCAACACCGACACGCCGGACCAGCTGTTCGAGAGCTACCAGGGCTACAACCAGCTGCTGGCGACGTACTACGAGACGTACGGCCGCAAGGTCGAGCTGGTCCGCTACGACGCCACGGGCAACATCCAGGACGAGGTGGCGGCGACGTCCGACGCCGAGACGATCGCGCGGGACATCCAGCCGTTCGCCGTCCTCGGCGGTCCGAACCTCACGGAGGCGTTCGCCGACACGCTCGCCGCCAACAAGATCGCCTGCGTCAGCTGCACGCCGGGCCAGCCGAACCAGTGGTACATCGACCGGGCGCCGTACGTGTGGGACATCCAGAAGAACACGCAGCAGAACCTGCAGATGGTCGCCGAGTACATCGGCAACCGCGTCGCCGGCCGCACCGCCCAGTACGGGGGTGCCGACGTGAACGGCAAGGAGCGGAAGCTCGGGCTGATCGCGGTGTCCGCCTCGGCGCAGGCCGAGGAGCTGCGCCAGGGGTTCCTCGACGACCTGAAGGACAACTACAACGTCGAGATCGCCGAGGTGGCGACCTACACCGATCCCGTGGCCCTGTCCGGCCAGGCGGGCGAGATGATGGCGAAGATGAAGTCCGAGGGCGTGACGTCGGTGATCTTCTACGGCGACCCGCTCGCGCCGCAGACGCTGACGAAGAACGCCACCGAGCAGGGCTTCTTCCCCGAGTGGATCATGACCGGTTCCGCACTCGTGGACACGACGCTCTTCGCCCGCACGTACGACCAGGAGCAGTGGTCGCACGCGTTCGGGCCGTCCAACCTGTTCGCCCGTTCCAGCGGCGACCTGTCGGGACCGACGTTCCTCTACAACTGGTTCTTCGGGCAGGACCCGCCGGCGGAGCAGGTCGCGCTGCTGCTGCCCAACCTGCAGTTCTTCTACTCGGCGTTCCAGGGCATCGGACCGCAGCTCACCCCCGAGGCGGTCCAGGCGGCGTACTTCCGGGCTCCGATCGTCAAGAGCACGGTTCTGACGCCGCAGCTCAGCTGGGGCAACCGGGACATCTGGCCGGCGACGGACTACGCCGGCATCGACGACCAGACCGAGATCTTCTGGGATCCGACGGCCACCGGACCCGACGAGCTCGGCAAGGACGGCACCGGCATGTGGGCCTACGTCGACGGCGGCAAGCGGTACCTGCCGGGCCAGTGGCCCGACACGGAGGCGCAGGTGTTCGCCGACGCGACCGACCCGGTGACCTTCTACACGGAGCTCCCGCCCGGCTACACGCTGCCGGACTACGAACCGCTGAAGCCGACCGGCGGCTGACCGCGGGTACGGGGCGACCGGGTCCGCACGTCGTGCCGGACGGCGGCGGACTCAGTCGTCGTCGGGCCGCTGGCGGAGGAACTCCTGCAGCTCGGCGGCCAGCTCGTCGCCCGACGGGATGTGATCGAAGTCGATGGTCGGGGCGTCGACGGGGCCGTCGCCGAGACCCTGGTCGACGAACTCCTCGAGCTGGGTGACCATCTCCTGGTGCTGGGAGTTCTCGGCCACGAGCTCGTCGATGCGGATCCGGGTCGCTGCCGCGTCCGTGTCGAGCTGGCCCCGGTGGGCGTCGACGCCGGCGACGTCGGCGAGCCCGTCGAGCAGCGCGACGCTGGCCGCCGGGTAGGGCATGGTGGACACGTAGTGCGGCACCTGCGCCCACAGGCCGAGAGCGGGCACGCCGGCCAGGTTGGCGTCGACGTCGATCACGGACTGGATGCCGCCGGGCACGTCCAGAGTTCCCCGCACGTAGCCGTGGAGCTCGTCGGACAGCTGGGTCGATGACGTCGTCACCGACAGGTTCACCTCACGGGTGTGGGGGACCGGGGCGGGGTAGGCCCCGAGGCTCACCACCATGCGGCACTCGTGCTCGAGGGCGAGGTCCACCACGGCCTCCGAGAACGCCTGCCACTCGAAGTCGGGCTCGGCGCCGGTCAGCAGGAGCAGGTCGCGCCCGGCCGAGTCGGTGCCGGCGAGGAGCTCGATGGACGGCCAGGTGAGCCCCGTGATCAGGCCGTTGACCAGGTGCATGATCGGTCGGCGGGCCCGGTGGTCGAGCAGCCGGTCGGCGTCGAACGTGGCGACGACCTCCGCGTTGGCTCCGGCCGTCAGGGCGGACATGGCGTTGACCGCTCCCATCCCGGAGTCGATCCAGCCTTCGAGGCCGATCACCAGGATGGGCTCGTGCAGCTCGGGGTTGAACAGCCTCTCGACGAGCGACATGTCAGGCGATCCCGTCCGCTGCCTCGAGGGTCATGTCGCCGAGCTGGTTCAGCATGTGCTCGAAGCCCTTGACCTGCTCCTCGGGGACGTCGCCCATGGCGCCGCCGGCGTACCGGGCGTACACGCCGGCGATGATGCAGGTGAGCTTCCAGTAGCCGAACGCGACGTAGAACGGCAGCGACGACAGGTCCCGGTCGGACAGCGCTGCGTAGCGCTCGATGAGCTCGGCCTTGCGGGGGAACCCGTCGAGTGCCGTCGGTGAGGCCTGGGGCAGGACGGCCCGCTCGTCGGGATCGGACCAGTACACCCAGAGGAGGCCGACGTCGGCGAGAGGGTCGCCGAGCGTGCAGATCTCCCAGTCGAGGACCGCTTCCACGGATCCGTCGGCGTCGAGCATGCAGTTGTCGAGCCGGTAGTCGCCGTGGACGATCGCCGCGCCCTGCTGGGGCGGGATGGACGCCGCGAGCCGGTCGTGCACCTGGTGCACGACGTCCAGCCCCAGCCCGCCGTCGACCTGGGCGTCCGATCCCTGGAACTGGGAGTACCAGCGCTTGAGCTGTCGGGCGACGTAGTCCTCCTTGCGGCCGAGGTCGCCGAGTCCCACGGCGTCGACGTCCACCGAGTGGATCGCCGCCATCACGTCGACGAGCGACTCGCCGGCCCTCCGCCGCTGCTCGGCGGTGAGTGCGGCGGCGTCCGACGCCCCTCGGACGACCCGTCCGTCGACGAAGTCCATGACGTAGAAGGGCGCACCGTTCACGGCGTCGTCGGTGCACAGGCCGACGGTCGGTGGAACCGGGACGTCGGTGGGGCCGAGCGCCGAGATGATGCGGTGCTCGCGGCTCATGTCGTGGGCGGTGGCGAGGACCTGGCCGAGCGGTGGGCGCCGCAGGACCCAGCGGTGTCCGTCGTCGTCGGAGACGGCGAACGTCAGGTTGGAATGGCCACCCGCGATCAGGTCGAACCGCAGCGGCGGGCTGACGGCCGGGACGTGCTCCTCGAACCAGGCGGTCACGCCCGCGGCATCGATGCCGTCGGGGCCATCGCCACCGGGCGCGCGAACGCCGTCAGCGGCGGTGTCCGCCGGGTTGCTGTCGTCGGTCTGGGTGTCCGCTGGCCCGTCGCTCACGTGTCCCCCTGGGTCGGCCACTCAACCTACAGCGGCCGTCGGTAAGCTCGACAGGTCGCCCGCCCCGACCCCTCCAGGAGCACCGCACCGATGGCCGACGTCACCGACGCCACCTTCCAGACCGACGTCGTGGAGCGATCCAGGAGCGTGCCCGTCGTCGTGGACCTGTGGGCCGAGTGGTGCGGACCGTGCCGCACGCTGGGGCCGATCCTGGAGCAGGTGATCGCCGGAACCGACGGCAAGGTCGAGCTCGCCAAGGTCGACATCGACGCCAACCCGGGCGTGGCGGAGGCGTTCAAGGTCCAGTCGATCCCGGCGGTGTACGCCATGAAGGACGGCGAGGTCGTGGACGGCTTCCTCGGTGCGCAGCCCGAGTGGCAGGTGGCCGAGTTCGTCCAGCGGCTGTTCCCGAACGCCGTCGATGAAGAGGTCGACCGCCTCCTGGCCGCCGGCGACGAGGCGTCGCTGCGCGCCGCGCTCGAGCTGGAGCCGGCCGGCGAGAGGGTCATCGTCGCTCTCGCCGAGCTGCTCGTCGGCAGCGATCGGGCGGAGGAGGGGCTCGCCCTGCTGGAGCGGATCCCCGAGACGTCGGCGACGCGTCGTGTCGCGGCGCTGGCGCGGACCGGTGGCGCCCCGGAGGACGAGCAGCAGCTCGACGAGCGCCTGGACCAGTTGCTGGCCCGTGCGAAGGACGACGACGATGCCCGTCAGGAGTTCGTCGACCTCCTCGAGCTCATCGACGACCAGGACGAGGTCGCCGCGTGGCGCCGGAAGCTGGCAGCCCGGCTGTTCTGACCATCGGCCGTCGGGCCGACGCAAGATCCAGCGGCCCGTCGGGTCGCCCGAGACAGGAAACCGATAACCATGACCGCCACGACCATCTCTCATTGGATCGGCGGTGCACGAGACACGGGGAGCTCCGGCAGGAGCGGCGACGTGTTCGACCCGTCCACGGGCCGGGTGACCGGTTCCGTCCCCCTCGCCGGAGCCGCCGAGGTCGATCGAGTCGTCGACGTGGCGGCGGACGCCTTCGCCTCGTGGCGTGACGTCTCGCTCGCCCGTCGGGCGGAGATCATGTTCCGGTTCCGCGAGCTCCTGGTGTCGCACAAGGCCGATCTCGCCGCGGCGATCACCGCCGAGCACGGCAAGGTGCTCTCCGACGCCGCGGGCGAGGTGCAGCGCGGGATCGAGAACGTCGAGTTCGCGTGTGGCGCACCCCACCTGCTCAAGGGGGCGCTCAGCCACCAGGTGTCGACCGGCGTCGACGTCAGCTCGCTGCTCCAGCCGCTCGGCGTGGTGGCCGGCATCACCCCGTTCAACTTCCCGGCGATGGTGCCGCTGTGGATGATCCCGAACGCCCTGGTGTGCGGGAACTCCTTCGTGCTCAAGCCGTCCGAGAAGGACCCGTCGACATCGCTGCTCCTAGCCGAGCTCCTCGCCGAGGCCGGCGTGCCCGACGGGGTGTTCAACGTGGTGCACGGCGACAAGGAGGCGGTCGACGCGCTCCTCGTGAACCCCACGGTCCAGGCGGTCAGCTTCGTGGGCTCCACGCCGATCGCCCGCTACATCTACGAGACCGGCACAGCGAACGGCAAGCGGGTCCAGGCCCTCGGCGGGGCCAAGAACCACATGATCGTCCTGCCCGACGCGGATCTCGGCATGGCCGCCGATGCCGCCGTGTCGGCGGCCTACGGCTCGGCGGGCGAGCGCTGCATGGCGGTCTCGGTCGTCGTCGCCGTGGGCGACGTCGCCGATCCTCTCGTCGCCGCGATCACCGAGCGCGCCAAGGCGGTGCGGATCGGTCCGGGTGTCGATCCCGACAGCGAGATGGGCCCGCTGGTGACGAGGGAGCATCGGGACAAGGTCGCGGGGTACCTCCCTGCCGCAGCGGATGCCGGCGCGCGGGTGGTGCTGGACGGTCGTGACCAGGGCTTCGACGGCGACGGCTTCTTCCTCGGCGTGTCGATCATCGACGACGTGACGCCCGACATGTCCTGCTACACCGACGAGATCTTCGGCCCGGTGCTGTCGGTGGTCCGCGTCGCCGACTACGACGAGGCGGTCCAGCTCCTGAAGGACAACGCGTTCGGCAACGGCACGGCGATCTTCACGCGCGACGGTGGTGCCGCTCGTCGCTTCGTCGACGAGGTGCCGGTGGGCATGGTCGGGGTCAACGTCCCGATCCCCGTGCCGGTGGCGGCGTTCTCGTTCGGCGGGTGGGGCGACTCGCTGTTCGGCGACAGCCACATGTACGGCCCGGAGGGCCTGCACTTCTACACGCGGTCCAAGGTGGTGACCACGAGGTGGCCCGACCCGGCGACCAGCTCGGTGGACCTGGGCTTCCCCCAGAGTCGTTGAGCAGGAGAGTCGGGCAGGCGAACCTGCTGAGCACCGGGGATCGGTCCCCGGTGCGCCGACGGTCGAGCGCGCCCTAGGTTCGAGCTCGGCTTCCCCCGTCGTCGCCGGCGCTGCCGGCGGGATCCGTGCGCCGGTCGGCGTGCGGGTGGGGGAGTGCCGTGTCCGATCCGGAGCAGTCCGAGTCCGCCGAGCGCGTCGAGCGAGCGGTGGTGGACGCCCACGACGCCGCGCTCGCCGAGCTGAGGGGACCCGCCCGGACGCGATCGCCGTGGGACCGGGTGGCGGCGATCGTCGGGGATCGGCGACCGCCGCCATGGGTTCGTGGCGTCGCGGTCGCCGCAGCCGTCGCCCTCGCAGCTGGCTCGTGGATGCTGCTGCGCCGCGGACCCGACCCGGTCCAGGCCCTGCCGCGGGCGGAGGCAGCAGCATCGTCCCAGGGAGCAGCGTCGTCCCAGGGAGGAGCGTCGTCTCGTGGTGGAGAATCGTCCGACGGTGGGTCGTCGGACGGAACACCGGGGGCATCGGGATCCACGTCCGTGCTGCCGGTGTCGGGCCGGGACGGCTCGGGAGGTTCGATCACGGTCCACGTGGCGGGGGCCGTGGTGCGTCCGGGCGTCGTCACGCTGCCCGAGGGCGGTCGGGCGGTGGACGCCGTGGCGGCCGCCGGCGGGCTCGCCCCGGGCGCCGACCCGGACCGGGTCAACCTGGCGGCTCCGCTGGTCGACGGCGTCCGGCTCACGATCCCTCTCGTCGGCCAGCCGGTCCCGGTCGAGGTCGTGCCGCAGGGTCCGGGCAACTCCGGGCAGGGCGGTACCGGCTCGTCCGGGGCGGCGCCGGCCGGGCCCGTCGACCTCAACACGGCCGACGCCGGCCAGCTCGATGCACTGCCCGGCATCGGGCCGAGCACGGCGGCGGCCATCATCGCCCACCGCGACGAGAACGGACCGTTCGCGTCGGTGGACGCTCTCCTCGACGTGAGGGGGATCGGCGAGGCCAAGCTCGAGGCGTTGCGGGACCTGGTCGTCGTCGCACCGTGAGCGACGTCGCTCTGCTCTCGACGGCGGTGCTCGTGGCCGTCGCCGCCCACGTCGGGTTCGGGGTCCCTGGCCCCGCGCTCGTGGTCGTCGTGGTCGCAGCGCTCGTGCTGCGGCGTCCGGTGGTGGTCGCGGTGGCGTTGGCCGTCGTCGCCGGGGCCCGTGCCGAGGGCTCGATCGCGGCGCTCGACCGGCCCCTGCCGGACCACCTCGAGGGCACGGCGCAGCTGGTCGCGGACCCGACGGTGGGGGAGTTCGGCACGACCGTGGAGGTCGCGCTCGACGGTCGTCGCTGGCAGGCGCAGGTGCCACGGGAGGACGAGTGGGTCCTCCGGCCGCTGCTGATGGGTGACCACGTGGAGGTGTCGGGCCGGCCGCGTCCGTTCCGCGGTGCACCGGAGGGCTGGCGTCGGTCCCGGCACCTGGCCGGTCGCCTGGACGTGACCCGCATCGAGCGAGGTCCACCGGCGTCGTCCTGGTTCCGGTCCGCCAACGCGGTGCACCGTCTCCTCGCCCGAGGAGCGTCGTCCTTCGACGACCGCGGACGGGCGCTGTTCATGGGGCTCGTCGTGGGTGACGACAGGGCGCAGACCGACCTCGACCGCTTCCGCTTCCAGGCGACCGGACTCGGTCATCTGCTCGCGGTGAGCGGGCAGAACGTGGTGTTCGTGCTGCTGGTGACCCGGCCTGTGACCTCGCGCCTGGGTCTCCGCTCCCGGTGGGCGGTGTCGCTCGGCGCCCTGGCGTTGTTCGTCCTCGTCACGCGTGCGGAGGCATCGGTGCTGCGGGCCACCGCGATGGCGGCGGTCGCGCTGTCCGCCTCGATGGCGGGACGGGTGGCGTCCGGGTTCAGGGTGCTGGCGCTCGCGATGATCGGCCTGGTCCTCGTGGACCCGCTCCTGGTGTCCGGGCTCGGGTTCCAGCTGTCGGTGTGCGCGACGGTCGGCCTGCTGGTCGGCGCCGCTCCCGTGTCCGAGCGACTCAGCGGCCCGCGCTGGCTGACCGATGCCCTGGGCTGCACCCTGGTCGCACAGCTGGCCACCGCGCCGCTGCTCATCGGCCTGACTGGTGGCGTGCCGTCGGTCGCCACGTTCGCCAACGTCCTGGCCGTTCCGGCCGCTGGCGCCGTGATGGTCCTCGGCCTCACCGTCGGACTGGTCGCAGGTCTGCTGATGGCGCCGGTCGCCGCCATCCTGTCGACGCCGGCCCGGGTCCTCGTGGAGTGGATACAGGGAGTCGCCGATGTGCTGTCCCGGGTGCCCCTGCGGCTCCTCGGACCGTGGCAGCTCGGCCAGCTGGCCGTCGCCGGCCTGCTCCTGTGGCCGCGTCGCCGGAGCAGGTGGTCGACCGCCGCCGCCCTGCTGCTGATCGTGGTCGCCGTGTGGCCCGTGGAGGCGCCCTCTGCGCCGACCGTGGTGGCGGCCGGGGTGACGGTCGCCGAGACGAGCTGCGGGCGGACCGTGCACCTCGAGGGTCGTGTCGACGTGATGGACGTGCTCGAGGCCCTGCAGCGATCCGGCGTGCTCCGCTCCGACGTCGTGGTCGGCCCGGCGACGGCGGCCACCGCCGAGGTGGCCGAGCAGCTCGGTGCGGAGGTCGTGGGGCCAGCCGGAGACGGTCGCACGTGCCGGGTACGGTGACGGCCGTGATCGTCCGCATCGGCACCCGGTCAGAGCTGGGCGACCTCGAGGGAACGGCCGCCTCGCCGGAGGCCGCTGGGGCGCTGGTCGATCGGCTGGTCGCGGCCCGACTCGCTGCGGCCGGTGGCGCCTCGGCGGCCGTGTGGGTGCGGCTGGACGACGGTCCTGTCGCCGCGGTGGTGACCGCTGCGGTGGAGGCCGGATCGACGGTGATCGTCCTGGCCGACGAGATCGGTCAGGATCCCGAGCTCCGTCGGGAGGCTCGCCGCGCCGCGGACGTGGCGACGGCCCTGGTGCGCGAGAGCGGAGCGGTGCGGTCGTGAGCCGGCACGGTGCGGCCGGCAGGAGCGGGTCGGGGAGCATTGCAGCGTGGCGGAGGTGAACGGGAGATGAGCGCGGAGATCCACCTCCTGAAGGGCAGCGACCCGGTCCTGCTCAACGATGCCGTGGTCGAGCTGGTCGACCGCCTCGTCGGAGACGCCGCCCGCGACGAGGTCCTCGCCGAGTTCTCCGGCGACGAGTACGACCTGGGCGCCGTCGTCCTGGCGGCCCAGACGATGTCCATGTTCGGCGACCGCGTCGTCGTGGCCAGGAACCTGGCGCGATTCGGCACGGCCGCCAAGGGCGACGACGCGGACGACGACGCGGCCCCGTCCGGTTCGGGCGACGACGTCTCGATGCTGATCGAGTACCTGGCGGATCCGGCTCCCGACACCAGCCTGGTGCTGGTGTGGAGCCCGCCGTCGTCGCCGGGGGTCCGTCGGGGAGCGGTGCCGCGCAAGCTGACCGCTGCGGTCAAGGAGGCCGGCGGCACCGTGTCGGACCACGGCCTGCCCAAGGGCAAGGGCACCGGGATGTGGGTCGACGACCGCCTCGACGCCGCATCCGTCACGCTCGACTCGGCGGCACGTCGGCTGGTGGTCGACCGGCTCGGGGAGGACCTCAGCCGGCTCGACGGAATCCTCCGGGTGCTCGAGGCCACCTTCGGTTCCGGCGCGGGTCCCCTCGGGTCCGACGAGGTGGAGCCGTTCCTCGGCGAGGCCGGCGGTGTGCCGCCGTGGGACGTCACCGACGCGATCGACGGCGGTCGGGTCGCAGAGGCGGTCACGAACGTCAGGAGGATGGCCCAGGGCGGCGGTCGCCACCCCCTGGCCGTCATGGCGACCCTCAACACGCACTACGGCCGGATGCTGCGGCTCGACGGCGCCGGCATCCGGGACGAGAAGGACGCCGCGGCGCTGCTCGGGATGAAGGGTTCGACGTTCCCCGCCAAGAAGGCGCTCACGCAGGCCAACCGGCTCGGCACAGCCAAGCTGGCACGGGCGACGCAGCTCCTGGCCCGAGCGGACGTCGATCTCCGAGGCCGTTCCGGCGCTCCGGGCGAGCAGACCCTGGAGGTGCTGGTGGCGCGCCTGGCGGCGCTGTCGGGCTCGGGCCGCTCAGGGTCCGGCGGCCGGTCCGGTTCGGCAGCGCGTCCGCGAGGACGGCGCTGACCGGGTCGCTCAGCTGGCGGCGTTGACCTTCTTGGCCAGACGGGCCTTGCGGCGGGCAGCGGTGTTCTTGTGGAGCACGCCCTTGGCGGTGGCCTGGTCGATCCGCTTGATGGCGTCCTGGAGCAGAGCGGTGGCGTCCTCGCCGGCGTCGACAGCGGCCTCGACGCGCTTGGTGCGGGTCTTCAGCTCGGAGCGGACGGCGCGGTTGCGCTCGTTCGCCTTGTCGTTCTGACGGTTGCGCTTGATCTGGCTCTTGATGTTCGCCATGGCGGTTCTGTCCGGTCCTGATCCGTGTCGGCCGGCGATCGCCGGCGGTGTGCGTGCTCGATGTTCCCGCGTGCCGGAGGCTCGGCGGGCGACCGGTCAACGATAGCCGCGCCGCCAGTTCAGCGCATCCCGCCGCCATCGACCGCGTCGCCGGGCCGTTCCGGCGGCGATGACGGACTCCGGCGGCGGCGCTGCCAGACTGGGGCGCCCGACGCGGCCCCTTCCACCCATGACTCGACTCGACTCCATCCGCAACCTCTCGATCATCGCCCACATCGATCACGGGAAGTCCACCCTCGCCGACCGCATGCTCGAGATCTGCGGAGCGGTGGATCCCCGGGACATGCGCGCCCAGTACCTGGACTCGATGGACCTCGAGCGCGAGAGGGGCATCACGATCAAGCTGCAGTCGGTCCGACTGCTGCACAAGGGCCACACGCTCAACCTGATCGACACCCCCGGTCACGTGGACTTCGGCTACGAGGTGTCCCGGTCGCTCGCTGCCTGCGAGGGGGTGATCCTGGTCGTCGACGCGTCCCAGGGGATCGAGGCCCAGACTCTCGCGAACTGCTACCTGGCGCTGGACAACGACCTGGAGATCGTGCCCGTCCTCAACAAGATCGACCTCCCCGCGGCGGATCCCGACACCTATGCCCAGGAGATCGAGAACGTCCTCGGCATCCCGGCGACCGACGTCCTGCGCATCTCGGCCAAGACCGGCGAGGGCGTCGAGGAGCTCCTCGACGCGGTCGTCGAGCGCATCCCGCCGCCCGAGGGCGACGCGGACCAGCCGCTGCAGGGCCTGATCTTCGACTCGCACTTCGACCAGTACCGGGGCGTCGTCAGCTCCGTCCGTGTCGTCAACGGCCACCTCCGGACCGGCTCACGGCTCAAGTTCATGCAGGCCGGGGCGGTCCACGAGGCGATCGAGGTCGGCGTCCGCACTCCCGACAACCTGCCGGTCAGCGAGCTCGGGCCCGGCGAGGTGGGGTACCTGATCGCCGGCATCAAGGACGTCGGCGAGGCCCGCTCGGGCGAGACCGTCACCGACAACGCCCGGCCCGCTGCCGAGGCCCTCGCCGGCTACCAGGACCCCAAGCCGATGGTCTTCTGCGGCCTCTACCCGGTGGACGGCGACGAGTTCGAGGACCTCCGGGAGTCGCTGGAGAAGCTGCAGCTCAACGACGCCAGCTTCACCTACGAACCCGAGACCTCCGGAGCGCTCGGCTTCGGCTTCCGGTGCGGGTTCCTGGGTCTGCTCCACATGGAGATCATCCGAGAGCGGCTGGAGCGGGAGTTCGACCTGAACCTCATCGCGACGGCGCCGTCGGTGGAGTACCGGGTCGTCCGGGAGGACGGCCACGAGTTCGTGATCGACAACCCGGCGGACCTCCCGGACCCGGCTGCGATCGACCAGATCCTCGAGCCGTACC
This sequence comes from Actinomycetes bacterium, assembly GCA_023434535.1. Taxonomy (GTDB): domain Bacteria; phylum Actinomycetota; class Acidimicrobiia; order Acidimicrobiales; family Microtrichaceae; genus Dermatobacter. The sequence continues at coordinate 13,743 of JAEYSR010000171.1, read as the reverse complement.
TCCGCACCACCATCATCACGCCGACGACCTACACCGGGGCGCTGATGGACCTGTGCCAGACGCGCCGGGGCGAGATGGTGAAGATGGAGTACCTGTCCCCGGAGCGGGTCGAGCTGCAGTACCGGTTGCCGCTCGGCGAGGTCGTGATGGACTTCTTCGACCAGCTCAAGAGCCGCACCCAGGGCTACGCCAGCCTGGACTACGAGCCCATCGGGTACGAGCCTGCCGACCTGGTCAAGGTCGACATCCTCATCGCCGGTGACCCGGTCGACGCCTTCAGCTCGATCGTCCACAAGGACAAGTCCTACGACTACGGCAAGAAGATGGTGGACAAGCTGCGGGAGCTGATCCCGCGCCAGCAGTTCGACGTCCCCATCCAGGCGGCCATCGGTGCCCGGATCCTCAGCCGTCAGACGGTCAAGGCCTACCGCAAGGACGTGACCGCCAAGCTCTACGGCGGCGACGTGTCCCGCAAGCGCAAGCTCCTCGAGAAGCAGAAGGAGGGCAAGAAGCGGATGAAGCACCTGGGCCGCGTCGAGGTGCCCTCCGACGCCTTCATCTCCGCGTTGAGGTTGGAGGACTGAGCGCAGGGAGGTCCTCCGGCCGTGCGAGCGCAGCGAGCCGGCCGGGTGCGGGGTTCGGGGGCGGAGCTCCCGTGGAGAGGGAGGACTGAGCGCAGCGAGGTCCTCGGGCCGTGCGAGCGCAGCGAGCCGGCCGGGTGTGGGGTTCGGGGGCCCCGCCCCCGGGAGGAGGAGGACTGAGCGCAGCGAGGTCCTCCGGCCGTGCGAGCGCAGCGAGGTCCTCGAGTGGATCGGTGCAAGGTGCCTGAATTGGCACTCGCGTAGACTGAGTGCCAATGCCTGACGACCGACACCTCGACGATCGCAAGTCGGCGATCCTCCGCGCCGTCGTGCAGCAGTACATCGAGACCGCCCAACCGGTGGGCTCCACCACGGTGGCGTCCCGTTCGGAGGTGGCCGTCTCCTCGGCCACCGTCCGCAACGAGATGACGGTCCTGGAGCGCGAGGGCTACCTCGCCCAGCCCCACACGAGCGCCGGTCGGGTCCCGACCGAGAAGGGCTACCGGTTCTTCGTCGACGGGCTGGCGGGCACCGACATCAGCCCGACCAACGTGAGAGCCGTCCGGGACTTCTTCGCCAGCGCCCACGGCGAGCTGGAGTCGATGCTGAGGGAGACCACGCGCCTCCTGTCGACCCTCACCCACAGCGCTGCGGTGGTGGTCGGGGACCCGCCCGAGGTGGCGTCGATCCGCTCGGTGCAGCTGGTCGACCTCAACCCGCGCACGGTGCTCGTCGTGGTGGTGCTGAGCGACGGAGTCGTCCTCAAGCGCACGTTCGACCCGGGCCCGACGACGGTCGGGGGTTCCGCCGAGGCCGATCTGGCCGACGGCCAGGCGCTGGTGTCCCGGAGCCTGGTGGGCTCGAGGCTGACCGACCTGGACGCGTGGGCTCCGCCCGAGGGAGCTCCCGGTGCCGCGGTGGCCGCTGCGGCTGCCGACGCCATCCGGATCGCAGCGGCCGTCGCGGCCGATCAGCAGGTCTACGTCGACGGTGCCGCCCACGTCGCCGGCTCGTTCGAGACGCGGGAGACCGTCGAGCAGGTCCTCACGATCCTGGAGCAGCACTTCGTCGTGGTGTCCCTGCTCAAGGAGCTGGTCGACGGCGGTCTGACGGTGGCGATCGGCTCCGAGACCGGCGTCGACACCCTGGCCGACTGCGCCCTGGTGGTCGCGCCGTTCAGCGCCGGCGACTCGCAGGCGGGAGCGATCGCGGTGATCGGTCCGACGAGGATGGACTACGCGGAGACGGTGTCGACGGTGTCGGTCGTGAGTCGACGACTGAGCCGCATGTTGACCGACGGACGATCGGCCGAGGGGTGACGGGTGACTGACCTGTACGAGGTCCTGGAGGTGTCGCGCAGCGCCTCCATGGAGGAGATCAAGCGCTCCTACCGCCGGTTGGCGCGGGAGTGCCATCCCGATGCGAACCCCGACGATCCGAGCGCCGAGTCGCGGTTCAAGGAGCTCGCCGCGGCCTACGAGGTGCTGTCGGACCCCGAGAAGCGCAGTCGCTACGACCGCTTCGGGTCCGCCGACGGGTTCGACCTCTCCGATCCGTTCGGCTCCGGCGCCTCGGGCCTGGGCGACCTCTTCGACGCGTTCTTCACCGGCGGCGCCGGCCCCTTCGGCGGTGGCCGGCGGGGCCCGAGCGGTCCGCAGCGGGGGAGCGACCTCGAAGCCGTCGCGGCGATCGACTTCAACGACGCGGTGTTCGGCACCCAGACCGACGTGACCGTGCGGACGGCGACGGCCTGCGAGGACTGCGGTGGTACCGGCGCCGAGAACGGCACCACGCCCCACACCTGCCAGGACTGCGGCGGCAGCGGCGAGGTCCGGATGGTCCGCCAGAGCGTCCTCGGCCAGATCGTCACCGCGGCGCCGTGCCGGAGCTGCGGTGGGATGGGCCAGATCATCGAGTCGCCGTGCGCCACCTGCTCCGGCGACGGGCGCATCATCGGCGATCGGACCTACACGGTCGACGTCCCCCGCGGCGTGGACGACGGATCGACGCTCCGCCTCACCGGCCGCGGTGCGGTCGGCCCTCGTGGCGGCCCGCCGGGCGACCTCTACGTGCACCTGCGCGTGGCGCCGCACGAACGGTTCGCCCGTGAGGGCGACGACCTCGTCGAGCACCTGCCGATCGGCATCGCCCAGGCGGCGCTCGGGGTCAAGCTCCCGTTGGAGACGCTCGACGGCTGGGAGGACCTGGTCGTCCCGCGCGGCACGCAGAGCGGCCAGAGCTTCCGGCTCAAGGGCCGGGGTGTCCCGCACCTGGGCGGTCGAGGCCGAGGTGACCTGATCGTGGTGGTGGACGTCGAGACCCCCGACAAGCTGGACGACGACGAGGCCGAGCTCCTGCGGCAGTTCGCCGCCCTGCGGGGCGAGGACGTGGCCCCGGCCGACGAGGGCTTCTTCTCCAAGGTCAAGTCGGCCTTCCAGAGCCACTGACCGCAGCGATGGCCGACCATCGCACCGGCGTCGCCACCCAGGTGGTCGTCGCGGACGTCGACGACCCTGCGGGTCCGGTGCTGGACGCCGCGGCGTCGCACCACCTCGGGCGGGTGCTCCGCCTGCGGGCGGGCGAGGTGGTCTGCGCCGCCGACGGCGCAGGGGGGTGGCGCCGCTGCAGCTTCGATGGGTCGGATCGACTCGTGCCGACCGACGTCGCCGGACGTGAGCCCGCCCCGACGGACCCGACGACCGTGGCGTTCGTCCCCGTGAAGGGCGATCGGCCGGAGCTGGTGGTGCAGAAGCTGACCGAGATCGGGGTCGACCGCATCGTCGTGACGTCCTCGGAGCGCTCGGTGGTCCGCTGGGACGGGGACCGGGCCGACAAGCACCTGGAGAAGCTCCGTCGGGTCGCTCTCCTGGCCACCGAGCAGTGCCGTCGACTGTGGCTGCCCGACGTCTCGCTCGCTCCGCTCGACGACCTGCTGGCGGACGGCATCGCGGTCGCGGACATGGGGGGCGTCGGGCCGGGCCCGTCCTGTCGATCGGTGGTCGTCGGTCCGGAGGGCGGTTGGAGCGACCGGGAGCGCGACGCCGCGGAATCCCGTCCGGGCTCCCCGCAGCCGGTCTCCCTCGGCGAGCACGTGCTCAGGGCCGAGACGGCGGCCATCGTGGCCGGCGTGCTGGTCACCTCGCTCCGGAACGCGGGCACACGCAGCTCCTGACGGAGCCGGGCCCCGCTCATCGGCCCCTCCGATGACCCCGCTGCTCGGCCTCTCTGATGGCCCCGGCTCGCCACTCTAGGGTTCGCCCGGATTGCCACGGAGCGTGTCGAGAGGGGTACTTTTCCACGTGGCGTGCGGTCAGACGATGACGCACAGTGGTCATTGGTACCGAGGGAGGGCGGACGACCGAATGGATGAGGACATGTTGGACGGAGTGGGGCACGACGCGAGCACGGCCGACGAGGGCGATCGGCTCGACGACGGCGGGTACGCCAAGGTCGTCGGTGAGCGGCTCCGGGAGATCCGCAAGCAGAAGAAGCTGTCCCTGCAGGAGGTCGAGAAGGTCTCCGGCCAGGAGTTCAAGGCGTCGGTGCTCGGTGCCTACGAGCGGGGCGAGCGTGCGATCTCGGTGCCACGGCTCCACCGCCTGGCCCAGTTCTACAAGGTGCCGGTGGACCAGCTGCTCCCCGGTGGGGAGACGCCCGACGAGCCCGGCCGTCGGGAGATCGACGCCTCTGGTGCCCGCATCGACCTGACGCGGCTGGAGGACATCGACGGTGCCGAGGCCGAGATGCTCAGCCGGTACCTCCGCATGATCCAGGTCCAGCGCCAGGACTTCAACGGACGCGTGCTGACGATCCGCCGTGACGACATGCGGGCGATCGCCTGCATCCTCGGCGTGGCGCAGGAGTCGGCCGACCGGCGTCTCGACGAGATGGGCCTGCGCCAGGGCTGAGACCCTGGCCCTGCGATCCGCCGGGGGCTGCTGCGCGGGGACCCCGGCGACGCGGTCGGCTCAGCAGTCGCGGTCCACGTCGTAGACCTGCCACGGCGTGTCGCCGGGGCGCTGCGTGATCTCCACGCCGTCGACGCAGCCGCGCCCTGCCATCTCGGCCAGGAGCTCGCGCTCGTTGGACCGGGTGTAGCGGTCGTCGTAGGACGGGAACCACGCCACGGTGTCCACCGAGCGCTCGCGCAGGAACCGGGCGTACGAGCGGGTCGACCCGAACGGTCCCCGGTGCAGGCCTTCCGGGAAGAACTCGGCGTCGAGCACGCCACCGGCGCGCGCCACGGCGTACAGGCCGTACTTGCCGTCGCGCCCGGTCAGGACCCTGTAGGTGTCGCCGGCTCGGACGCCACCGTCGTCGACGAAGGCGTCGACCTGTGCGTCGGGCTCCCGGGTGAGGCTGCCCCAGGCGAAGTCCATCCCGAACGGCGTGTACATGGGCCACTGCAGCACCACGAACACCACGGTCAGGGCCACGGGCGCCCACCCCGGGGGTCGGACGTAGCGCTGGGCGAGCACCAGCACGATGGGGACGAGGATCACGAGGAGCCGCATCCCGACGGTCTGGAGCAGCGCCCCGATCTGCGTCTGCATCGAGGTCTGCGCCACGACCGGCGACTGGAACACCGCCCAGACCGCCGGGAGGCTGACGACGACCGTGAGGAGCCACCAGCCGGCGAGCGAGCGGCGCCGCTCGGGGGCCTCGAAGGGGAGCCACCCGAGCACGACCACGGCGACGATCGGCACGACCACCGCAGGGTGGATGATCGAGGCCGCTGCGGTGAGGAGGACGGCGGGCCACACCCGGTTCCGTCGCCACAGCCCGATCGCGAACGTGAAGCAGGCGATCGACCACATGAACGGCAGCTGGCCGAGCAGCGGGGAGATCACGAGAGCCGGGTTCGTCAGCGTGGCGGCGGCCCACCAGCCCCGCCGCAGCGACGGGAAGGCCCAGAAGGTCGCCACGACCGTGGCCGCGAAGCCGAGCACGAGCCACAGGGTCACCGCCCGGTCGCCGAGCACCGGCCAGAGCAGCGCGGCCGACGCCCACGGGATCGACGCGTACGGGAACGTGAGCGCCTCGCCGTTGGCCAGAGCGGGCACGTGCATGGGGATCCCGTGGCCGCTCCAGAGCTGGTCCGAGATGAACCAGACGTGGACGTTGTTGCTGAGCGAGTCGTGGCTGATGAAGACGGGCCGCAGGAGCATCAGCACGCAGATCACGCCCCACGCCACGGCGATCACGATGGCGGCGACGCGACCCGTCCGGAGAAGCAGCTCGGACTGGCGGTCTCCGTCGCCGTCGGCCGCCGTGAGCGGGGCCGGGGCGTCGCCGGTCGCTACGGTGGGACCGGCCGGAGGTGAGATGTCGGTCATCAGTGGTCCGAGGCGAGCGAGCGAGTGACGGAAGATCAGGTGGGTGGGCGTCACAGCGCCCTCTCCGGAGTCGCAACAGGATACGGGCTCGGGCTCGTGGTGTTGCCGATCGCTGCGCTGCCGGGCGGTGCGGCGGTCCGCGACGTCGTCACGGTCGCGATCGCAGTCGTCGTGGCGGTCCTTCTCGCTGTGCTCTACCGCCGGCGGGCTGCGTCGCCGCGGGGCATGTGGCTCGGGGCTGCGCTGGTCGCCCTGGCCTGCCTCCTCTACTCGGTGACGCCCGCCGGGGTGTCGACGGTGATCATCGCCGCCCTCGTGGGAGCGGGCGCCGGCCTCGTCGCCGGTCCGCGTCCGCTCCCGGGATCTCCGGCGACGCGAGTCGTCGGCGCAGTCGTGGCGGCGGTGGTCCTGGCCGTCGTCTGGGGTCTCGGTGGTGTCGGGTCCTCGGCCGTGTTCCTGGTCGCGGCACTCACCGCTGCCGTCGCGGTGGCTCTCCGCCGCCCGTGGGACCTCCCCGCTCCGGAGCCGGGCCCCCGCCGACTCCGGCGAGCGATGGTCGGGGTGGCCGTCGGTGGGGCGCTGGCCCTGGTCGTCTGGACGGGGTGCAACGACCCGCAGCTCTCGTGGTTCGGCCCGGTGACCTGGCACGGTCCTCGGGACCGGCCGCAGGTGGCGATCACCTTCGACGACGGACCCAACGACCCGGCGTCGTTGGAGGTCGCCCGGATCCTCGACGAGCGGGGGACGAAGGGCACGTTCTTCCTCGTCGGCAAGGCCGTCGAGGAGCGCCCCGACATCGCCCGCCAGCTGGTGGAGGACGGCCACCTGGTGGGGAACCACTCGTACCACCACGACTACTGGGGCTGGCTGAACCCGCTGTACCCGGAGCTGGGCGAGACTCAGGCGGTCATCGGCCGGGACGCCGGGGTCTGCCCCCGGTTCTTCCGCCCGCCGCACGGCCAGCGCACCCCGTTGATGAACGCGCAGACCGCCAGCCGCGGCATGGTCACCGTCACGTGGGACGTGTCCGCGGCCGACTGGATCACCGATGACGCCGAGCTGGTCGCCCGCCGCGTGCTCGACCGGGTGCAGCCGGGGTCGATCATCCTCCTGCACGACAGCCTCGACGGTCACGTCGACGCGGATCGGCAGGTCGTGATCGACGCGCTCCCGATCATCCTGGACGGCCTCGAGGTCAAGGGGCTGGAACCGGTGCGGCTCGACGAGCTGATCGGCGGTCCGGCCTACCTCCCCGAGTCCGACTGCTGATCGGCACGGCTTCCTGATCGGAACGGCCCGTCGACCCCGGCGGGTCGACGGGCCGAGCGGTAGCGTCGCCGGCCATGACGGAACCGGGGGCCAGGCTCGAGGGGAAGGTCGCGCTGGTGACCGGCGCGGGCGACGGGATCGGCCGGGCGGCGGCGCGCCGGCTGGCCCTGGACGGCGCCTCGGTGGTGCTGGCCGAGATCGACCCCGTCAACGGATCCGACGCCGAGCGCGAGCTGCGGGAGCTGGGCGCCCGGGCCGTGTTCGTCCCCGCCGACGTCACCATCAAGGAGGACGTGGTCGGAGCGGTCGACCGGGCGATCGACTCGTTCGGTCGCATCGACGTGCTGGTCAACAACGCGTGGGGCGGCGGCCAGATGGGTCGGTTGGAGAACAAGCCCGATGCGGTCATGGCCCACGGGTTGCAGATGGCCTTCTGGGCCGCCCACTGGTCGATGCAGCACGCGTTCCCGTACATGCGCGACGGCGGAGGCGGCTCGATCATCAACGTGTGCTCGCTGAACGGCGTGAACGCCCACCCGTTCACCGCGGAGTACAACGTGGGGAAGGAGGCGCTCCGGGCCCTGACCCGGACCGCCGCACGCGAGTGGGCCCGCCATCGGATCCGAGCCAACGCCCTGTGTCCCGGCGCGGCGACGGCGTCGTACAAGGCGGTCGAGGCCGCGATGCCCGAGATGATCGCCGAGATCCTCACCCAGGTGCCGATGGGCTACATGGGCGACCCCGACGACGACATCGCCGGCGTCGTCTCGTTCCTGGCGTCGGACGACTCCCGCTACCTGACGGGCAACACGCTCTTCGCCGACGGCGGCGGCCACATCAACGGGGTCCCGTGGGCCCCGGACCTGCCGGAGTGAGCACCGAGGGCCACGCGGTCGGGGGAGCGCCGGGCGTCGACGACCTGGCGCGCCTGATCGCCCACGACCGGATCAGGCTCCTCGCCAGCCGGTACGCGGTGGCGGTGGACTCGCGGGACCTCGATGCGCTGGTCGCGCTGTTCGTGGACGACGTGCGGGTCGGGCGGGACCTGGTCGGCCGCGACGCGCTGCGCGAGTCGTTCCGCACCTCGCTGAGCGAGGTGGAGGTGACGATGCTGCACGTCGGCACGCACCAGATCGACCTCCAGGGCCCCGACGACGCCACCGGGCTCGTCTACTGCCTGGGTCAGGTCGCCGAGGAGGACCGCTGGATCCACCAGTCCATCCTGTACCGCGACACCTACTCCCGGCGGGACGGGGAGTGGCTCTTCGTGCGGCGGGTCCACGAGCTCTGGTACGGCCAGGCCGCGCCGACGAACCCCTTGGACCAGCCGCCGGCGGACTGGCCGGCCCGCCCCGACGGGCGCGGCACGGTGCCCGAGAGCTTCCCGACGTGGTCGTCGTTCTGGTCCGACGCCCGACCGGCCTCTGCGGGCGGGGCGGATCCGGGTGAGGGAACCGTCAGCGGGTCCGACGGCGGCGACGGCTGAGCAGTCGCCCGGCGACCACGACCGGAGCCAGCGCCGCGGCGCCGATCGCGGCGGAGGTCAGCACCGGCGGCACCAGACTCGGGACCGGGTGGTCCTTGGGCCGGCGCAACGTGACCCGGAACGCCGCTGCGGGCATGGCGGCCAGGTCGATGACGACGTCCTTCATGCTGGTCCGCGACCGGAACACCGGCACGGGGACCAGGACGTCGTTGCGGAGCCGGTAGCCCAGACGGGACAGCACGACGGCGACCTCGACGGTCTCGGAGTACTTGTAGCCCTGGTAGTAGTCGAGGGCATCCGCGAGCGCTCCGAGGCGGAAGATGCGGTAGCCCGACTCCACGTCCTTGAGCTGCACGCCGCCGGACCAGATGGTGGCCCAGGTGCTCATGACCCAGTTGCCGGCCTGCTTGTAGAGCGGATAGGTGGACAGGTCCCGCTGCACGAGCAGGGCGTCGAGGCCCTCCTCGTACATCTGGCGGTGCAGGTCCTCGAGCACGGCGAGCTCGTGCTGGCCGTCCGCGTCCACCGTGTAGACGAAGTCGTCGGGGGAGAGCTCGCCGGACTGGAGCCGCCGCCGGAGGTCGCCGAAGGCCAGGTAGTAGGCCTCGCTCATGCCCTGGTTGACCTCGTGCACGAGCATCCGGGCGCCGTCGCGACCGTCGAGGAACTTCTCGATCTCGCCACGGGTCCCGTCGGTGGAGCCGTCGTCGACGACGACGAGCTCGTCGACGTAGCCGTAGAGCTTCCCGAGCACGTCGCGGACGGTCGGCTCCTCGTTGTAGGCGGGGACGACGGCGATCCTGCGGGGCTCGGTCATGCTCAGCTGTCCTTCTGCCAACGGTTCTGGAGGTACCACTCGTAGCTGCGGCGCATGCCTTCCTGGACGTCCACCTCGGGCTTCCACTGCAGGACCTCGAGGGACTTGTCGTTGCGCACGGTCTGCGGCTTGAGGTCGCCGGGTCGGGACGGGCCGAAGCTGACCTCGACGTCGCCGACGAGCTCCGCGGTGATCTCGGCGAGCTGGCGGATGGTGACCGGCACCGGTCCGTCGACGTTGATCACCTGGTTGGCCGCCTCGGGCCGCAGCGCCAGGACGTGGGCCTTGGCCAGGTCCTCGACGTAGACGAAGTTGCGGCTCTGCATGCCGTCACCGTCGATCGTGATGGCCTCGCCGGACAGCGCACGGCGGAAGAACGCGCTCATGACCGTGGACTCGCGCATGCGCGGGCCGTAGGGGATCCCGTAGCGCAGCACCGTGAAGGGCCGGTCGTACAGGTTGAGGTAGTCGCGGCACGCGAACTCGGACGCGATCTTGGTCGTGATGTAGAGGTGCCGGTCGAGGTCCTCGGTGAACGGGGTGGACTCGTCGACGACGTCGCCGACGGTGGAGCCGTAGACCCACACCGTCGAGGCCAGCACCGTGCGACCGGCGCCGGTGACGCGCCCGGCCTCCAGCACGTTGACCGTGCCCTGGATGTTGAGGGCGACCGCACGGGCCGGATCCGCGTAGATGTCGTTGACGTCGGCCATGGCGGCCAGGTGGAAGACGGCCTCGGTGCCCTCGACGGCCGGCTGCAGCGACTCGGCGTCGAGGATGTCGGCGTTCGGGAACCACTCGACGTCGCTGCGGTGCGGTTCGACGGAGTCGATCACTCGCACCTTGCGGCCGGAGTCGATGAGGGCGTCGACGACGTTGGAGCCGATGAAGCCCGATCCGCCGGTGACGGCGACGGTTCCGGTGGGCGAGTCGCTCACGATGCGAGGACCTCGTTGAGGCCCCGGACCACCAGCTCGACCTGCTCGTCGGTCATCACGGCCGACACCGGTAGGCAGATGTGGCGGGCGCACAGCTCCTCGGCGCCCGGGAGGGGACCGTCGGCCCACGGCTCGAACACGGTCTGGAGGTGCAGCGGCAGCTCGTAGACCTCGCCGGAGAGCCCGACCTCGAACTCCTCGCGCATGCGCTTCTTCACGAAGGCCCGATCCGCTCCGTCGGGGAGGAAGGCGATGTACTTGTAGTAGTTGCAGCGCGACTCGGCCGGGATGGCGAGCGGCCGGACCGGCCCGTCGGCGAGCGCCTCGTCGTAGAGGGCGGCGACGTGGCGGCGGTGGTCGACGAACTCGTCGAGGCGGCGGAGCTGGCTGAGGGCGATCGCCGCGTGCGGCTCGCTCATCCGCCAGTTGTACCCGAGCCGGGTGTGGTCGTTGGTGAGGAACGACGCCTTGCCCTGGTCCCGGTAGATCTTGGCCTCGTCGACGAAGTGGCTGTCGTTCGTGATGAGCATTCCGCCCTCACCACCGGCGATCACCTTGGTGGGGTAGAAGCTGAACGATCCGGCCACGCCGAAGGTGCCGGCGAACTGGCCGTCGAGCGAGCTGCCGTGGGCGTGCGCCGCGTCCTCGAAGAGCCACAGGCCGTTCTCGGAGCAGATCCGCTGGATGTCGCGGATGGCGGGCGGGATGAAGCCGCCGATGTGGACGACCACGACGCCGACGGTGTTGGGGCCGATGGCCGCCTGCAGAGCAGCCGGGTCGATGGCCATGGTGTTCGGGTCGCAGTCCACGAACTTGATGTCGGCACCGGCGGACACCGCAGCGGCTGCGGTGGCGAAGAACGTGTTGGCCTGGACCAGCACCTCCTTGCCCTTGCACTCGAGGACCCGGAGCGGGATCTCGACGGCGCTCGTGCCGGAGCTGACGCTGATCGCGTGCTCGACCTGGTGGGCCTCGGCGAACTCGGCCTCGAGCTGGCGGCCCAGGTGACCGAGGGTCAGCTGGCCGGATCGGAGCGAGTCGTCGATCTGGCTGAGGATCCACTCCCGGTCTTCGTCCGGGAACGAGATGGCTGCTGCGGGGACGCGCATTCGGCGGCCGTGCCTTTCTGTACGAGGGGTCGACCGGCCCGGCGAACCCGTGGTTCCGGCCCGATCCGAGCGGTGTCCGGTCGGCTACCGGTCCGGGCGACATTACCTGTTGGGGCCGTCGCGGAGCACCATCCGAGCCGGCGCGGAGGGGTGTCCTCGGGCTCACCTGGGTGGTTGCGAAGTTGGTGGACGGAGACGTGCTTGGCAGACTGGTCCGGCGTCATGTCCGACGCCGGACGACCCACACCGACACTGGTGGGCGCCGACGACCCGGGTTCGTTGAACGGAGTTCGAGCAGCGAGCTCGGACCGAGGGTCGGAACAGAGCTCGAAGGGACACGGAGATCGTGAGCAGGTCGAAGAAGCTGGGGATCCTGGTGGTGCTGGCGGCGCTGCCGCTCCTGTTCGCATGTGAGGCCGCGCCGCCTGCGGTGCCGGTCGGTCGGATCGACGTGTCGATCAAGCTGCAGCGGGCGTTCGTCTACGACGACCAGGGCGCGTTGCTCAAGGAGATCCCGATCTCGAGCGGCGCCGGCGGCAAGACGCCCCTGGGCAACTACCGCATCTACAGCCGGTCCTCGTGGACGACCTCGGCCTCGGACTCGCGGGTGTCGATGAAGTGGATGACCAGGTTCAACGGGGGCATCGGCTTCCACGGCATCCCCCGTCGGGGCAACACGCCGCTCTCCACGCCGCTCGGCGTGAAGCCGGTGTCGCACGGCTGCGTGCGGATGGCCGACGCCGACGCCCAGTGGATCTTCGACAACGTCCCGAACGGCACGCCGGTCAACGTCATCCCCAAGTGAGGTCGACGTCAGCCTGACGCCGACGTCCACCTGACGCGGACGTCAGCCTGACGTCGGCGGCGGCAGAGCTCAGGCCGCGGTGCGCTCGACGACCGAGCAGGCGTCGGGCACGGTCGCCGGCGCCTGACGCAGGGTCGAGCGCAGCACGCCGACGGCGCCGGCCGCAGCGGCAGCAGCCAGGGCCCAGACGACGGCGGCGGACCCGCCGGCGACGGCGAGGACGGCGGCGGCCGCCGCCTCGACGACGATGACGCCGCGCCGGACCGGCTCACGCCAGGCCTCGAAGGTGCGATGGAACGACTGCAGGCGCTCGGGCGACGTGAGCCTGGCTCCGAGCAGGACCATCGAGCCGCGGAACCCGCCGAACGCGACGCACAGGGCGAGAGCCGTGAGCGGGGAGCCGGTGAGGGCGGCGAGCACGACCACCAGGTACACGCCGGCGGTCATGATGTAGGTGGCCACGCCGGTGCCGATCTGCCAGCCGAAGCCGCCGCCGTAGACCCACGCCCTGTAGCGGCCGAGCCAGTCCTCGTTGACCTGGCGACGGTGGTGGGGGATCGGCGGCCCGAGCAGCCGACCGTCGAGCGCTGCGGCCAGGACCGCGGCGACGGCGCCGAGGGCCAGGGTCGCCATCGTGGAGAGCCCCAGAGCGCCGACACCGAGTGCGGCGACCGCGGCCACGACTCCGGTGGTGGCGCCGCCGAGCAGCGCGCCGACGAAGAACCAGCTGGCGGTCCAGCGATAGCGGTGCCCGCGCCCGGCCTCGGCCATCGGCGTGACCGTCGAGAGCATCGACAGCCCGCAGGGCGACCAGGTGGAGCGGAACGCGGCCGCGGCGGCGACCACGACGGCGACGGCGACGATCACGGCGGAGGACACGCCGGCGATCCTACGCGGACCTCGGGCGGAGGATCCGCGTGGGTGTCGACCGGGTCACTCGAACGCTCCACTCGCGGCGTCGGTGGCCGACGGGATGAGCAGTCGACCGATCGAGGCGAGGATCACGGCAGGCTGGCGGCGATCGCGAGCAGGTCGTCGTCGAGCACGCCGTATCCGGCCAGCCGGGAGGTCACCCCGTCGCTCGTCCACGAGACGACGTTGCCGGATCGGCGGACAGTCCGGCCGTCCGGCAGAGTCTGCTCGGTGCCCTGCGCAGTTGGCTCACCCGGGACGGCGACCCGGCGCCGCAGCTGGACGTACGTCGGGGTCGATCCGGCGGCGTCCAGGTCGACCCCGGTCGGTGCCCACACCTGGTTGAACTCCGCGACGGCAGGCTGGTCGCCGTCGGCCGGCCAGTACCGCAGCATCGATCTCGACTCGACCGACTCCCACCCGCCCGGCACGGCGGTCGGCGACGGCAGGGCGATTCCGAGGATGCGTTCCGCCTCGGGAGCGTCCATCG